>NZ_JAOWGT010000048.1:0-164074 GCF_030333005.1 Citrobacter sp. Cpo030
GATGCTCAGGCCGAGATCCGCCGTCTCCAGAAAGAGCTGAAACGGGTTACCGACGAACGGGACATATTAAAAAAAGCCGCGGCGTACTTCGCAAAGCTGTCCGACTGAGGTACGCCTTTATCCGTGACAACTCCTGTTGCTGGCCTGTTCGCCTGCTCTGTCGGGTGCTGGATGTTCATCCCAGTGGTTTTTACGCCTGGCTTCAGCAGCCGCATTCACAACGCCATCAGGCAGACCTGAGACTGACAGGACAGATTAAACAGTTCTGGCTGGAGTCGGGATGCGTCTATGGTTATCGCAAAATCCATCTGGATCTGCGTGACAGCGGGCAACAGTGCGGAGTAAACAGAGTCTGGAGACTGATGAAACGTGTCGGAATAAAGGCTCAGGTCGGATACCGAAGCCCGCGGGCACGTAAAGGCGAGGCCAGTATCGTGTCACCCAACAGGCTCCAGCGACAGTTCAATCCGGATGCTCCTGATGAGCGTTGGGTAACGGACATAACCTACATCAGGACCCACGAAGGCTGGCTGTATCTTGCCGTTGTTGTTGATCTGTTCTCACGCAAAATTATCGGCTGGTCCATGCAATCCCGGATGACAAAGGACATTGTCCTGAACGCACTGCTGATGGCTGTATGGCGGCGTAATCCCGAAAAACAGGTGCTGGTTCATTCGGATCAGGGCAGTCAGTACACAAGCCATGAGTGGCAGTCGTTCCTGAAATCACACGGCCTGGAGGGTAGCATGAGCCGTCGCGGTAACTGCCATGATAATGCGGTTGCAGAAAGTTTTTTCCAGTTGTTGAAACGTGAACGGATAAAGAAAAAGATCTACGGAACGCGGGAAGAAGCCCGCAGTGATATTTTTGATTACATCGAAATGTTTTATAACAGTAAGCGTCGGCATGGTTCTAGCGAACAGATGTCACCGACAGAATATGAAAACCAGTATTATCAACGGCTCGGAAGTGTCTAGATTATCCGTGGCGATTCAGTCGTCAGAGTCCGCGTGTAACTCTTTCACTGTGAGTTCGTCATTTCGAACCATAAACACCACATTAAATTCAACATTACCAGTGCCCCGCCAACGGTTAGAACTTTGACCTGACTCTGTCCAAATCACGTTGTCATCAGATAATTTACAGTCGAATGAAAAACGCTAGTTATCCGAAGGGCGCATGTATGAAACAGTAAACACTCCAGCCGTTTTCGTTTTGGCTACTTGAGTTTTACCCACACTCTCTGCAAGACCTCATTGCCATGATACAAGTCCTTAATCATTAACTTCGACGGTATACCGCCCGCCTTTGTCCTTAATTATGTACTGATATACGTCATCGCAGAACACAGTGACTGAGCCACCAAAAGCAGCAGGGAAGACACCATTCACTTTGTCACATTGATAACCAGCATTACGAATAACAGCCTGGCTTTCTGATTTCAGTTCAGGCGATCCATCACTCGCCAGCACGCAATTGGACATGCTAACCCCCAGAAATACCGCAACAATCTTTTTCATAACAGCCTCATTAGTTGAGTAAAGTTTGTGCACCATAGGCAAACACATGGATGTGCTTAGATTACTTTAATCGATTGATATTATAAAATCGATCGGTAAAATTGATCAATATGGTTACTATAATCGCCTAAGGAGATTGAAGATTGCTAAGTAGTAGTGATTGGTGAAAAACGAACATTGAGGGGTTAAGGATGAAAGGTTCTGTATTGATGTTTTGCAGTTTGTTGTTGCCGTTTAACGCCAGCGCGGGTCGAATAACGATGAGTAACCCAGATCAATCGACGATGGAAAATGGTCGGACTCTCTGTGTTTATAGCAATAGCATTTACACGTTTACCTATATCACGAAGTCGAAACATTGCCCGTACAGCAAAAGCTTCGACACGGCTGATAGCGAGTAAATTTCAGGACTATCGTTGTGATACAAAGTGGGATACAGTCTGTGATACAAGACAACACAAACGCCACAGATGCCTGACGTATGGTTGATTTTTCCTGACTTATCGGTCAGCTTCACTCTTTATAAAACCCCGCTTCGGCGGGGTTTTTGCTTTGTAGGTTTTGAATCACCGCACTGGTTGTTATGCCTGATGGCGCTGCGCTTATCAGGCCTACAAGGATGGCAGGAACGGGTTTTGTAGGCCGGATAAGGTGTTTACACCGCCATCCGGCAGACGTTTTCCCTGTCGCGTTATGATTGGTTTAACACGATTCTGGCGTTTATTTTCTCTTCATCTACTCTTTATTTGACCTTTATTTATGCGCTGAACGTCTTTTATTTGAGGGAATACGTTGTGGGATATTTCTAATTTTGTGACGACCAACACAAAACGCTGTGCGATACGTTTTTATCGAGAATAATCGAACGCAATCGATCGCCATCACAAAATTACTTGCTAATAAATCGCACAAAATCAGTGTTAATGTGATGTTACATATGATAATTGTTTGTGTTTTTTAGATTGAATTTTAATAAATGTAATGTTTCTTTACAAACAAATATGGCGAAAAAATGTGATGCATAACGTTATTTAATCGCCATAATCATTAAAATATAATTAAATTTGATAAGTTGTTTATTAAATTTAAGCGCCATCTTGCCTGATAATTGTTCTGTAATTGATTGAAATATAGCCTTTCATGGTTTTAAAAAATAGTGGAAAAAATGGAGGTGTTATAGCCATAAAAAATCGTTATCCCCCCATCTTTTTTTGATTAAAGTCAGGATAAAGCGAGATCGATAATTCATATCTATATGATTATTAAGTGATTTAAATTTTAACGATAGTCTTACAAAATGTAAGTCAAGGGGATTTGTGAGGGGTAGCACATATCCTTGTTCGCTTAATTTGGTACACTTCCTGCCGTCAACAAAGTAATTAACGCAGGTCGATATGAATACTATTACACTCCCTAAAACACAGCACTTAGTGGTCTTTCAGGAAGTCATTAGAAGCGGTTCTATCGGCTCAGCTGCAAAAGAATTAGGTTTAACTCAACCCGCTGTCAGTAAAATCATCAATGATGTTGAGGCTTATTTTGGTATTGAGTTGGTAGTACGTAAAAATACTGGTGTGACATTGACTCAGGCAGGTCAGGTGATGCTCTCATGGTCTGAATCTATTACCCGTGAAATGAAAAACATGGTTGATGAGATGAACAGCATGACGAGCAACGCGGTCGTTGATGTGTCGTTTGGCTTTCCTTCACTGATTGCCTTCACCATCATGTCCGGCATGATTAAAAAATTCAAAGAAGTGTTCCCGAAGGCGCAGGTTTCTATGTATGAAGCTCAGCTCTCCTCCTTCTTACCGGCGATTCGTGACGGACGTCTGGATTTCGCCATCGGTACGCTGAGTGATGAGATGAAACTGCATGATCTGCACGTTGAGCCGCTCTTTGAGTCAGACTTTATCCTGATTGCCAGCAAGTCCCGAACATGCACCGGCATCACCTCGCTGAGCGCGTTGAAAAACGAACAGTGGGTGTTGCCACAAACGAATATGGGGTACTACAGCGAACTTCTTACCACGTTACAGAATAATGGCATCAGCAGTGAAAACATCGTTAAAACAGACTCTGTCGTTACGATTTATAATCTTGTTCTCAATGCTGATTTCTTAACAGTAATTCCCTGCGATATGACCACACCGTTTGGCTCAAACCAGTTTATTACTATCCCGGTAGAAGAAACTTTACCCGTCGCGCGTTATGCCGCCGTGTGGTCGAAAAATTATCGAATTAAAAAAGCAGCATCTATTTTGGTGGAATTAGCCAAAGAGTATTCATCATATAATTGTCGGAGACGAAGGCAATTAATTGAAATTGATTAAAAATTGAATTTGTTTTAACACGAAATAAACGCCATCTGTCTATATCTGACAATGGTCACGGCTATCTATTTACTTTAATACCCAGGTAAGAGGTTCTAATGCACATTACATACGATCTCCCAGTTGCAATTGAAGATATCCTCGAAGCGAAAAAAAGACTTGCGGGGAAAATTTATAAAACGGGAATGCCTCGCTCTAACTATTTTAGTGAACGTTGCAAAGGGGAAATTTTCCTCAAATTTGAAAACATGCAGCGTACCGGTTCATTTAAAATCCGTGGTGCTTTTAACAAGCTCAGTTCATTAACCGAAGCTGAAAGATGTAAGGGCGTGGTGGCTTGCTCTGCAGGTAACCATGCGCAAGGCGTTTCTCTCTCCTGCGCTATGCTCGGAATCGACGGCAAAGTGGTGATGCCGAAAGGCGCTCCGAAGTCTAAAGTAGCGGCAACCTGCGATTATTCTGCAGAAGTTGTACTGCACGGCGACAACTTCAACGACACCATCGCTAAGGTTAGCGAGATTGTGGAAACTGAAGGCCGTATCTTTATTCCACCCTATGATGACCCGAAAGTTATTGCTGGTCAGGGCACTATTGGTCTGGAAATTCTGGAAGATCTGTACGATGTCGATAACGTGATTGTGCCAATTGGCGGTGGCGGACTGATTGCTGGTATTGCGGTGGCAATTAAATCTATTAACCCGACCATTAAAATTATTGGCGTGCAGTCTGAAAACGTTCACGGCATGGCGGCTTCTTTCCACGCTGGAGAAATAACCACGCACCGAACGACCGGCACCCTGGCGGATGGTTGTGACGTTTCCCGCCCGGGTACTTTAACGTATGAAATTGTTCGTGAGTTGGTGGATGACATTGTCCTGGTCAGCGAAGACGAAATTCGCAACAGCATGGTGGCATTAATTCAGCGAAATAAAGTTGTGACTGAAGGTGCCGGCGCGCTGGCATGCGCAGCATTATTAAGCGGGAAATTAGATAGCTATATCCAGAACAGAAAAACAGTCAGCATTATTTCTGGCGGTAATATCGACCTTTCTCGTGTATCTCAAATTACTGGTTTAGTTGACGCTTAATATACTTCGTTGAGGATAGGATATGAGTACTACTGATAGCATTGTATCCAGCCAGACAAAACAGTCGTCCTGGCGCAAATCGGACACCACCTGGACACTGGGTTTATTTGGTACAGCCATCGGCGCTGGGGTGCTGTTCTTCCCTATCCGCGCAGGTTTTGGCGGACTGATCCCCATTCTGATCATGCTGGTGCTAGCATACCCCATCGCCTTCTATTGCCACCGTGCGCTGGCACGCCTGTGTCTTTCCGGTTCTAACCCTTCCGGCAACATCACAGAAACGGTTGAAGAGCATTTTGGTAAAACGGGTGGCGTGGTTATCACGTTCCTCTACTTCTTTGCGATTTGTCCGCTGCTGTGGATTTATGGCGTCACCATTACCAACACCTTTATGACCTTCTGGGAAAACCAGCTGCAGATGCCAGCGTTAAACCGTGGCTTCGTGGCACTCTTCCTGCTGCTGTTGATGGCATTCGTCATCTGGTTTGGTAAAGATCTGATGGTTAAAGTGATGAGCTACCTGGTATGGCCGTTCATTGCCAGCCTGGTGCTTATTTCTCTGTCCCTGATCCCATACTGGAACTCTGCGGTTATCGATCAGGTTGATCTCAGCAATATCGCACTGACCGGCCATGACGGCATCCTGGTTACCGTGTGGCTGGGTATTTCCATCATGGTGTTCTCTTTCAACTTCTCACCGATTGTTTCTTCCTTCGTGGTCTCCAAACGTGAAGAGTATGAGAAAGATTTTGGTCGCGAGTTCACCGAGCAGAAGTGTTCTAAAATCATCTCTCGCGCCAGTATGCTGATGGTTGCCGTGGTTATGTTCTTCGCCTTTAGCTGCCTGTTCACGCTGTCTCCGGCAAACATGGCGGATGCGAAAGCACAGAACATTCCAGTACTGTCTTACCTGGCAAACCACTTCGCTTCACTGTCCGGTACGAAGTCCACCTTCGCGACCGTTCTGGAGTACGGTGCTTCAATCATCGCACTGGTTGCTATCTTCAAATCTTTCTTCGGCCACTATCTGGGCACGCTGGAAGGTCTGAACGGTCTGGTGCTGAAGTTTGGTTACAAAGGCGATAAAACGAAAGTTTCTGCCGGCAAACTTAATACCATCAGCATGATCTTCATCATGGGCTCCACCTGGGTAGTGGCTTACGCCAACCCGAACATCCTGGACCTGATTGAAGCAATGGGCGCGCCGATTATTGCCTCTCTGCTCTGCCTGCTGCCGATGTATGCCATCCGTAAAACGCCATCACTGGCGAAATACCGTGGCCGTCTGGATAACGTGTTTGTTACCGCGATTGGTCTGCTGACCATCCTGAACATCGTCTACAAACTGTTCTAATCCTTAAGCTCAGGATGAGCGGAGTAGTGAAATGAATGAGTTTCCGGTAGTACTGGTTATTAACTGTGGTTCGTCTTCTATTAAATTCTCAGTGCTGGATGCAGCAAACTGTGAAGTTTTAATGGCGGGGATCGCAGACGGTATTAACTCTGAAAATGCGTTCATAGCAATTAATGGAGGAGAGCCAGCTAAGCTGGCTCACCACAGCTACGAAGATGCATTAAAAGCAATTGCCGTTGAACTAGAGAAACGTAATTTAATGGACAGCGTGGCCTTAATTGGCCACCGCATTGCCCACGGCGGAAATATCTTTACTGAATCAGCAATTATTACTGACGAAGTTATCGATAATATTCGCCGGGTATCACCATTAGCACCGCTACATAATTATGCGAACCTGAGTGGGATCGAATCCGCTCAGCACCTTTTCCCGGGTGTGCAGCAGGTTGCGGTATTTGATACCAGCTTCCACCAGACGATGGCTCCTGAGGCCTATCTGTACGGTTTACCGTGGAAATATTTTGAGGAGTTGGGCGTTCGTCGTTATGGCTTCCACGGCACGTCGCATCGCTATGTTTCTCAGCGAGCGCATGAGCTTCTCGACCTGCAGAGTGATGACTCCGGTCTGGTTGTGGCGCACCTGGGCAACGGCGCGTCAATCTGTGCGGTACGTAATGGACAGAGCGTTGATACCTCAATGGGCATGACGCCGCTGGAAGGGCTGATGATGGGCACACGCAGCGGCGACGTCGATTTCGGCGCCATGGCGTGGATTGCCAGCGAAACCAACCAGACGCTGAGCGACCTTGAGCGCGTAGTGAATAAAGAGTCCGGTTTACTGGGTATTTCCGGTTTGTCCTCTGACTTACGTACGTTAGAAAAAGCCTGGCACGAGGGACATGAGCGTGCGCAGCTGGCGATTAAAACGTTTGTGCATCGTATTGCACGCCATATCGCCGGACATGCCGCATCGCTGCATCGTCTTGATGGGATTATTTTCACCGGCGGAATTGGTGAGAACTCGGTATTAATTCGTCGTCTGGTTATTGAACACCTTGCCGTTTTAGGTGTGAATATCGACAGCGAGATGAATAGCCTGCCAAATTCCCATGGCGAAAGAATTATCTCTAATAAAGATACTCGTGTTATTTGTGCGGTAATTCCCACAAATGAAGAGAAAATGATTGCACGTGATGCCATTGCCTTAGGCAAAATTAATACACCAGTAGAATTTGCATAATTAATTTTCAGCAGAGAGATTATTTTTCATGAAGGTAAATATCGATACCAGCGATATGCTGTATGCCGAAGCCTGGAATGGCTTTAAAGGTACGGACTGGAAAGAAGAAATTAATGTCCGTGATTTTATTCAGCACAACTATACGCCTTATGAAGGGGATGAATCTTTCCTCGCCGAAGCAACGCCTGCGACCACTGCATTGTGGGAAAAAGTTATGGCGGGCATCCGTATTGAAAACTCGACGCACGCGCCGGTTGATTTCGATACCAATATTGCTACCACGATAACCGCGCATGATGCGGGTTATATTGAACAAGAACTGGAAAAAATCGTCGGTCTGCAAACGGATAAGCCGCTCAAGCGCGCTCTGCATCCTTTTGGCGGCATCAACATGATCAAAAGCTCTTTTGATGCTTATGGTCGTGAGATGGATGCTGATTTTGAATACCAGTTTACTGAACTGCGTAAAACCCATAACCAGGGCGTATTCGACGCCTACTCTCCGGATATGCTGCGCTGCCGTAAATCCGGGGTGCTGACCGGCCTGCCGGATGGTTACGGTCGTGGTCGTATCATCGGTGACTATCGCCGCGTCGCGCTGTACGGTATCCGCTATCTGGTGCGTGAGCGTGAACTGCAGTTTGCCGATCTCCAGTCGAACCTGGAGTGGGGCCAGAATCTTGAAGCCACGATTCGTCTGCGCGAAGAGCTGTCTGAACACCGTCGCGCCCTGCTGCAAATGCAGGAAATGGCGGCGAAATACGGCTGCGATATCTCCCGTCCGGCGCGTAATGCGCAGGAAGCGGTGCAGTGGGTGTACTTTGCTTACCTGGCTGCGGTGAAATCTCAGAACGGTGGCGCTATGTCGCTGGGCCGTACCGCATCGTTCCTCGACATCTACATTGAGCGCGATTTCAAAGCGGGAATTTTAAACGAGCAGCAGGCGCAGGAGCTGATCGACCACTTCATTATGAAGATCCGTATGGTGCGCTTCCTGCGTACGCCGGAATTCGACACCTTGTTCTCAGGCGACCCTATCTGGGCGACCGAAGTTATCGGCGGTATGGGGTTGGATGGCCGCACGCTGGTGACGAAAAACTCGTTCCGCTATCTGCATACGCTGCACACCATGGGCCCGGCACCTGAGCCGAACCTGACGGTGCTTTGGTCTGAGCAGCTACCGATTGCCTTCAAAAAGTACGCCGCCCAGGTGTCTATCATCACTTCGTCTTTGCAGTATGAAAACGACGATCTGATGCGTGCCGACTTTGACAGCGATGACTATGCCATTGCCTGCTGCGTCAGCCCGATGGTTATCGGCAAGCAAATGCAGTTCTTCGGGGCGCGTGCCAACCTCGCCAAAACGTTGCTGTATGCAATCAACGGCGGCGTGGATGAGAAGCTGAAAATCCAGGTCGGGCCGAAAACGGCACCGCTGATGGATGACGTGTTGGACTACGACACGGTGATGGAGAGCCTGGACCACTTTATGGACTGGCTGGCGGTGCAGTACATCAGCGCGCTGAACATCATCCACTATATGCACGACAAGTACAGCTACGAAGCTTCGCTGATGGCGCTGCACGATCGTGATGTCTATCGCACGATGGCCTGTGGTATGGCGGGTCTGTCCGTGGCGGCGGATTCTCTGTCGGCTATCAAATACGCTCGCGTGAAACCGATTCGCGATGAAAATGGTCTGGCGGTTGATTTCGAAATCGAAGGCGACTATCCGCAATACGGTAACAACGACGAGCGCGTAGACAGCATTGCCTGCGACCTGGTCGAACGCTTTATGAAGAAAATTAAGGTGTTGCCAACCTACCGTAACGCGGTGCCGACGCAGTCCATTCTGACCATTACCTCCAACGTGGTGTACGGACAGAAAACCGGTAACACGCCGGATGGACGTCGCGCAGGTACGCCGTTTGCGCCAGGGGCGAACCCGATGCACGGCCGCGATCGCAAAGGTGCGGTAGCGTCGTTAACCTCGGTTGCCAAACTGCCGTTCACCTATGCCAAAGACGGTATCTCGTACACCTTCTCCATTGTGCCGGCAGCGCTGGGCAAAGAGGATGGAGTGCGTAAAACCAACCTGGTCGGTCTGCTGGACGGTTACTTCCACCATGAAGCACATGTGGAAGGTGGTCAGCATCTAAACGTTAACGTTATGAACCGTGAAATGTTGATGGATGCCATTGAGCACCCGGAAAACTATCCGAACCTGACGATCCGCGTGTCTGGCTATGCGGTGCGCTTCAACGCGCTGACCCGCGAACAGCAGCAGGATGTTATTTCACGTACTTTCACCCAGGCGCTTTGACGCTGGAGGGGCTATGAGAAAAGTAATTGCAACCGAATGTGCGCCAGGGGCGATTGGGCCTTACGTACAGGGTGTGGATCTGGGCAGCATGGTGTTGACGTCAGGTCAAATCCCGGTGTGTCCACAGACAGGTGAAGTGGCTGAAAACGTAGCCGATCAGGCGCGTCAAAGTCTGGAAAACGTGAAAGCGATCGTCGAGTCCGCAGGTTTGAAAGTAAGCGATATCGTGAAGACGACCGTTTTCGTTTCCGACCTGAACGACTTCGCCACCATTAACCAGGTGTACCAGCAGTTCTTTGATGAGCATAAGGCAATCTACCCCACGCGCAGCTGCGTGCAGGTCGCCCGCTTACCCAAGGATGTGAAGCTGGAGATTGAAGCCATCGCCGTACGTGGCGACACGCTGTAATCCCTTGCGGGGCGATCTCAGGATCGCCCCGATCCTTAATGAGTGTGAAACCTGGTCTTCACTGAACGGCAATCCGAGGGTGTGGATATGATTAGCGCATTCGATATTTTTAAGATTGGCATTGGACCTTCCAGCTCCCATACCGTGGGGCCAATGAACGCAGGTAAAAGCTTTATCGATCTGTTGGTCAGCTGCGGGGAACTTCCCAAAGCTACGCATATTGTGGTCGATCTTTATGGATCGCTTTCCCTGACCGGAAAAGGTCATGCGACAGATGTCGCCATCATGATGGGACTGGCCGGTAACAGTCCGCAAAACGTTAATATAGATTCTATCGCTGGTTTTACTCAGGAAGTGGCCCGTACCGGACGTTTACCGGTTGCAGAGGGCACGCATATTGTCGATTTCTCCCCAGACAAAAATATCCTCTTTCACGCCGAAACGCTGCCGCGCCATGAAAATGGCATGCGTATCACCGCATGGAACGGCACCGAGACGCTATTAAGCAAAACCTATTACTCCGTCGGCGGTGGTTTTATCGTTGAAGAGGAGCAATTTGGTCAGGCGCATGATGTTGAAGCACACGTGCCCTACAATTTTCATTCCGCCAGCGAACTGCTGAAATTGTGCGAGCGCAACGGGCTATCCGTTTCCGGCCTGATGATGCAGAACGAACTGGCGATGCGTAGCAAAGAAGAAATCGATGCTGGTTTTGCCGCCATCTGGGACGTCATGCAAGCCGGAATCGAGCGCGGCATGAACACCGAAGGCGTCCTGCCGGGTCCATTGAACGTCCCGCGCCGCGCCGTGGCATTACGCCGGTTGCTGGTTTCCAGCGATAATCTGTCCAGCGACCCGATGAACGTTATCGACTGGATCAACATGTTCGCGCTGGCCGTGAGCGAAGAAAACGCTGCCGGATGCCGGGTTGTGACGGCACCGACCAACGGAGCATGTGGGATTATCCCTGCCGTATTGGCCTATTACGACAAGTTCCGCCGTCCGGTAAATGCAAACTCCATTGCTCGTTATTTGCTGGCCGCTGGGGCGATAGGCGCGCTGTATAAGATGAACGCCTCTATTTCTGGTGCTGAAGTCGGCTGCCAGGGTGAAATTGGTGTAGCCTGTTCAATGGCGGCTGCCGGGCTGACCGAGTTGCTCGGCGGTAGCCCGTCGCAGGTTTGTATTGCGGCGGAAATCGCCATGGAGCATAACCTGGGGCTGACCTGCGATCCGGTTGCTGGACAGGTGCAAATACCGTGTATTGAACGCAATGCGATCAACGCGGTAAAAGCCGTCAACGCCGCACGTATGGCGCTACGTCGCACATCTGAGCCACGCGTTTCGCTCGATAAAGTGATCGAGACCATGTATGAAACGGGCAAAGATATGAACGACAAATACCGCGAAACGTCACGCGGTGGCCTGGCGATTAAAGTGGTTTGTACCTGAGATGAAAGGGTGCGTTTGTAGGCCGGATAAGGCGTAAGCGCCGCCATCCGGCAATTAATGATTTAATCAACATAGCAGAATAAAAAAGGTGCACTTTAGTGCACCTTTTTTGTTGTGATCGGCTTCAAAAATAGAAATTACATTCTATATATGCATATAAAAGAGAAATTATTTCTTAACTTTTAGAAATTACAGGGGTTTTTTTGTGAAGTTTTTCTCTGATCCTGCGCGTATGATTTCTTCATTACTCCAATAGCTCACCTGCACCTAAGTACTGCGTATCGCATTGATGCAGTACGAAAAAAATATAAAAACCTCTACCTACAAATTGAGCGGAAAATTATGGAAACGGCAACGAATAGTAGCGTAATACTCGACGCATCTGCTCCGGCACGTCGGGCGGGAATGACCGAAAGCGAATGGCGCGAAGCTATTAAATTCGACAGCACGGATACCGGCTGGGTCATTATGAGTATCGGTATGGCAATTGGCGCGGGGATTGTTTTTCTTCCTGTCCAGGTAGGATTGATGGGGCTGTGGGTGTTCTTGCTCTCCTCTATCATCGGTTACCCAGCCATGTACCTGTTCCAGCGCCTGTTTATCAACACGCTGGCTGAGTCCCCAGAGTGTAAAGACTACCCGAGCGTGATCAGCGGCTATCTGGGTAAGAACTGGGGCATCCTGTTAGGTGCGTTGTATTTTGTGATGCTGGTTATCTGGATGTTCGTTTATTCCACCGCCATCACCAATGACAGCGCCTCTTATCTGCACACGTTTGGTGTGACGGAAGGTTTACTGTCCGACAGCCCGTTCTATGGCCTGGTACTGATTTGCATCCTGGTGGCTATCTCGTCACGCGGGGAACAAATGCTGTTTAAAATCTCCACCGGTATGGTACTGACCAAGCTGCTGGTTGTGGCAGCGCTTGGCGTGTCGATGGTAGGGATGTGGCATCTGCATAACGCAGGTTCACTGCCGCCGATGGCGCTGCTGATCAAAAATGCGATCATCACTCTGCCGTTTACGCTGACCTCGATTCTGTTTATTCAGACCTTAAGCCCGATGGTTATCTCATACCGTTCACGCAACAAATCCATCGAAGTGGCGCGCCATAAAGCTCTGCGTGCCATGAACATCGCGTTCGGTATTCTGTTTGTTACCGTCTTTTTCTACGCCGTTTCCTTCACATTGGCGATGGGCCACGACGAAGCGGTTAAAGCTTATGAGCAGAACATTTCCGCTCTGGCGATTGCCGCGCAATTTATCAATGGTGCGGGTGCTGGCTGGGTGAAAATCGTCAGCGTTATTCTGAACATTTTCGCCGTTATGACCGCTTTCTTCGGTGTCTACTTAGGTTTCCGTGAAGCGACTCAAGGGATCGTGATGAACATTCTGCGCCGCTATATGCCGGCTGAGAAAATCAACGAAACCTTTGTTCAGCGCGGCATTATGATTTTTGCCATCCTGCTGGCCTGGAGCGCAATTGTGCTCAACGCGCCGGTACTGAGCTTCACCTCTATTTGTAGCCCTATCTTCGGCATGGTGGGTTGTCTGATCCCGGCCTGGCTGGTCTACAAAGTTCCTGCACTGCACAAATACAAAGGCGCTTCCCTGTATCTGATTATTTTCACGGGCCTGCTGTTGTGCGTTTCTCCGTTCCTGGCATTTTCCTGAGATATTTGAGCAAAGGTTGTTGTTATGTTTGAGACTACATTGAATCCATTATGGGATAGTTTTATCCGCGCAGTGCAGGAAGAAGTTAAGCCTGCGTTGGGCTGCACAGAACCTATCTCTCTGGCTCTGGCGGCGGCGGTTGCATCCTCTGAGCTGGACGGCGCGGTTGAACGCATTGACGCGTGGGTCTCACCGAACCTGATGAAAAACGGCATGGGCGTTACCGTGCCGGGTACCGGAATGGTCGGGTTACCTGTCGCGGCGGCGCTGGGTGCGCTGGGGGGAAATGCCCGTGCCGGTTTAGAGGTACTGAAAGATGCGTCGCCACAAGCGATCGCCGATGCAAAAGCGATGCTGAGCGCTGGCAAGGTTGCGGTGATGCTGCAGGAGCCTTGCGAGGATATCCTCTTTTCCCGCGCGAAGGTTTACAGCGCTGAAGGATGGGCGTGCGTGACGATTGTGGGCGGTCATACCAACATTGTGCACATCGAGACCAATAAGGGCGTAGTGTTCACCACAGAACAGAATGCTCAGGAAGAGGAACAGGAGTCGCCGCTGGCGGTGTTGTCTCACACCTCGCTGGAAGAGATTCTGGCGTTCGTGAACGCGGTACCGTTTGAGTCGATCCGCTTTATCCTCGATGCGGCAAAACTGAACGGTGCGCTGTCTCAGGAAGGACTGCGCGGTAACTGGGGATTGCACATCGGAACCACGCTTGAGAAGCAGTGTGCGCGTGGCCTGCTGGCGAACGATCTCTCCACCTCTATTCTAATCCGCACCAGTGCGGCATCGGATGCGCGAATGGGCGGGGCGACTCTGCCGGCCATGAGCAACTCCGGCTCCGGTAATCAGGGCATTACCGCGACTGTTCCAGTGATGGTGGTGGCCGAGCACTTTGGCGCGGATGAGGAGAAACTGGCACGTGCGCTAATGTTGTCTCATCTGAGCGCTATCTACATCCATCATCAACTTCCGCGTTTGTCTGCACTGTGTGCAGCAACCACGGCGGCGATGGGGGCAGCAGCGGGGATGGCATGGATCGTAGATGGTCGCTACAACACCATCGCGATGGCGATCAGCAGCATGATTGGCGACGTGAGCGGAATGATATGCGATGGCGCTTCAAACAGCTGCGCGATGAAAGTCTCAACCAGTGCTTCCGCGGCGTGGAAAGCGGTGCTGATGGCGCTGGATGATACTGCTGTAACCGGCAACGAAGGGATTGTGGCGCATAACGTGGAACAATCTATCGCTAACCTGTGTGCGCTGGCGTGTCGTTCAATGCAGGAAACCGACAAGCAGATTATTGAGATCATGGCCAGTAAGGCACATTAATCTATAGGCCGGGTAAGGCGTTGCCGCTACCCGGCATAAGTCTAAGCCGCCTGTTCAGGCGGCTTCTTCGTCTTCCAGCCGTAGTTCGGCATCGGCCACAATTGCTTCCAGCTCTGTCAGCATTTCTTCATAGCCGAAGGTAACTGTTTCCTGTTTTTTCGGCTCAACCTGAGGCTGGCGTTTTTTTGATGATTTCTTGCTCAATAGTCGTACTCCATTGTTTTCCCTGACTATACGGGCAAATCTATCAGCAAAGCGCGCAGCGGGGTATCGGCGACTAACGTTATGTTAGTTTCGTCACGAATAAATGCCCCATCGCCACAGGTGAGTGCTTCTTTTTCGGCGCCAGACGTCACCGCATGGAATCTGCCGTGAATCGACTGTAAATAAGCACGTGGCCCATGTAACTGAAAACTCAACGATTCACCTTGCTGCAGCTCAACGTGGTGCACCCATACCTGTTGGCGCAGATGCAGGCTGCCTTGTTCACCGTCCGGCGAGGCCAGCAACTGATGCTTACCGGTGCCCAGCGTGGCTTTCTGTACACAGGCGTTTTCACGCTGCGGGCAGGCGTCCAGCCAGAGCTGCATCCGGGTTAACGGTTTGTCTTTGCTGATATTGTGTTCGCTATAGCTAATCCCGGGCTGTGTCGCGAGCAGCAAAACTTCACCTGCTTTGGCCTTGATATGGTTGCCTTCGCTGTCTCGGTACTCCGCTTCCCCTTCGAGGATCAGATTGACGATATCCACCTTCGGATAGGTCCGTGGCTGGAAAGAGGCCCCCGGTGCCAGAACTTCCTGGTTCAGAACACGCAGCGAGGCATAACCCAGCAGTTTAGGATCAAAATAGTGTCCAAAGGAGAAGGTATAACGGGCCTGCAGCCAGCCGTAGTCTGCTTGCCCGCATTGTTTGGCTGTACGGGTAGTAATCATAGTTCTTGACCTCTCTTTACTTCCTTTTATGTTAAATGGCTAGACGCTGCATTGTTAGCCAGATATTCTGCCCGGTATGTTCAAATTTCCTGAATGAGAACGAGATGGCCAAAGAAAGGGCTTTAACGCTTGAAGCGTTACGCGTCATGGACGCAATAGACAGGCGCGGTAGTTTTGCTGCTGCGGCAGATGAACTGGGACGCGTTCCTTCCGCACTTAGCTATACCATGCAGAAGCTGGAGGAAGAGCTGGACGTGGTGCTGTTTGACCGTTCAGGCCACCGCACAAAATTCACTAACGTTGGGCGTATGCTGCTGGAGCGTGGGCGCGTACTGCTGGAAGCTGCGGATAAACTGACCACCGATGCCGAAGCATTGGCTCGCGGTTGGGAAACGCATCTGACCATCGTAACCGAAGCGCTGGTGCCGACGGCGGCGTTTTTCCCGCTGATCGACAGGCTTGCCGGGAAGGCCAATACCCAGCTTTCCGTTATTACCGAAGTTCTGGCCGGGGCGTGGGAGCGTCTTGAGCAGGGGCGGGCGGATATCGTGATTGCGCCGGATATGCATTTTCGCTCATCCTCAGAAATCAACTCGCGCAAGCTGTACTCGCTGATGAACGTCTATGTAGCGGCCCCGGATCATCCCATCCATCAGGAGCCGGAACCGTTATCGGAAGTCACCCGCGTTAAATACCGTGGGATCGCGGTGGCGGATACCGCCCGTGAACGTCCGGTGCTGACGGTTCAACTGCTGGATAAGCAGCCGCGTCTGACGGTGAGTACGATAGAAGATAAACGTCAGGCGCTGTTGGCAGGACTTGGCGTGGCGACGATGCCGTACCCGCTGGTGGAAGAGGATATTGCGGCTGGTCGGCTGCGGGTCGTTAGTCCGGAATCGACAAGCGAGATAGATATTATTATGGCCTGGCGTCGTGACAGCATGGGCGAGGCGAAATCCTGGTGTCTGCGGGAAATCCCCAAGCTGTTTGCGGGTAAATAGTCTGACTGTTCCGCCGGATGCGGTGCAATTGCACCTTATCCGGCCTACAAAAGGGTGTATGACGTCAGGATGGTTGTTTAGGGTCAGCGCCGAAGCGGTTGCTCCCTTGAGTCCCGTTTTGGCAGTTGAAAATGATGATCACCAGCCAGCCTACGATCGGGATCAGCAGCACCAGTAGCCACCAGGCTGAACGATCGGTGTCATGTAAACGCCGGAACTGTACTGCCCACCACGGAATAAAGACCAGAACCCCGTAAATCGTCGTTAATATGCCTTCTCCACCGGCGCGCTCCCAGCCAAACATTCTGTCCAGAATACCCAGCACGAACGTGAAGATGATGTTGACCAGCACAAACATCCAGTATTCTTTACGACGCGCGCGGCCACCAAAACCAAAGTAATTCTTTAATACGTTTAAATACCAATCCATTTTTGCCTCGTTCTGCATTCAATTACTTGTTTTTAAAGCAATCAAATTAAGAATAGCTGTGAATGAAATGATGGTAAATATTTGCGGTATTAATTATTTAGCCCCCAGATGGGGGCCAGTGTAAATCAGGCGAAACGCTCGTCACGCCCGTGGGGTTCGTTGAGGTCCTGCCACGGCCCAACAGAAATAATGCCGGTTGGGTTAATGGTTTTGTGGCTACGGAAGTAGTGATTGCGGATATGATCGAAATTGACGGTTTCCGCAATACCCGGCATCTGGTAGATATCACGCAGGAAACCGTACAGGTTCAGATAGTCGCTAATCCGGTGTTTGTCGCACTTGAAGTGGGTGACATACACGGGATCAAAGCGTACCAGCGTGGTCCACAGGCGAATGTCGGCCTCGGTTAACTGGTCGCCGGTCAGGTAACGATGTTGCCCAAGGATCTGCTCCAGTCGTGCCAGAGATTGAAAGACGTTATCCACGGCGTCGTCGTAGGCTTCCTGACTGGTGGCAAATCCGGCTTTATACACACCGTTATTAACGTTGTCATAAATCCAGCCGTTCAGCTCGTCGATTTTGCTTTGCAGGGCAGGGGGATAGTAATCTCCGGCTTTCGCGCCCAGCGCATCAAACGCGGTGTTAAACATGCGGATGATTTCTGCAGATTCGTTGCTGACAATAGTGTGGTTCTTTTTGTCCCACAGTACCGGAACGGTCACCCGACCACTGTAGTGCGGATCGGCGTGTAAATAGAGCTGATAAAGAAATTCGTGCTGATACAAGGTATCGCCGGTTGCCGCCGGGAAGTTGTCGTTAAAGGTCCAGCCGTTTTCCAGCATCAGCGGATGCACAACGGAAACGGAAATAAACGGTTCCAGCCCTTTGAGTTTACGCAAAATCAGTGTGCGATGCGCCCACGGACAGGCCAGAGAAACGTACAGATGATAGCGGTCTTTTTCGGCAGCAAAGCCACCTTCACCGGTCGGGCCAGGCGCGCCATCCGCGGTGAGCCAGTTACGGAAAGCCGATGCAGAACGTTGAAATTTTCCACCGGTTGATTTGGTATCGTACCAGGTGTCATGCCAGACGCCGTCAATCAGTTGTCCCATGATTTTCGCCTCCTCAGATAGCAAAAGCGAGGAGATATCTCCTCGCTTTTTGATGTGTTCAGTATAGCTTGATTACCACTTTTTATTCAGCACGCGGTCGATACTAAATGCGCCTGGACCGGTGATAGCCAGCAGCAGGAAACCGCCTGCGATGGTCAGGTTTTTCATGAACATCAGGGAGTTCACACCTTCCGCAAAGTTGCTGTGGAAGAGGAACGCTGTCAGCAATGTGAAGCCTGCGGTGAACAGCGCAGTTGTACGGGTCAGGAAACCGAACAGAATTGCCAGACCGCCACCAAACTCAAGCAGAATCACCAGCGGCAGCATAAATCCTGGGACGCCCATGGCTTCCATGTACTGTTGGGTACCCGCATATCCGGTGATTTTTCCCCAACCTGCGGTAATAAACAGGATTGGCATCAGAATGCGCGCTACCAGTACACCAACATCTTCTAATTTCTTCATCATACTCTCCAGGAAACCACTCAGGCGGCTTATTGTGTTTTTTTGTGCATCGACGCTGCAGAGCACGTCGTTGCTGTCGATGGAGAGAATCATAAACGTGCTTAATGAGAATTGTTAGCAAGGAAAACTGTCAGTATTTTTCAAAAATTTTGAGGTTGGGGGTAAGTAAAGGATTAGCCGCGCAGTTGCTGCTGTCTGATGGTCGATTTCACCAGACGCCAGATACTCCAGACGCTAAAGCCGCGCTTAGCCCAGCGTACCAGCAGATTCGGGTTGCGGATGGTGCGAACCGCCATAATACTGCTCCCGACCAACACCCAGCCACGCAGGTTCAGTAGCGTCTTCCAGCCACGATCGTAGACCTCGGTGGCTTCCAGCCAGTCGCGGCGAGTCGCAGACAGATCCAGCCGTTGCTGCTGGATCTGTCCAAGCAGTTGCGCCTTACGCTTTTGACGTTCGACTTTGCTGCTCATTATGCATCATCCTCCAGGGCTTGCCTGTCATTAGCGAGTTCCTGGCGTGTATGGCGTAGCAGCGTTGTTTTACGTGCTTTACGCAGCGTCCATATCCCGCCAATCAGCGCTAACAGCAACAGCACAACGGTGGTGGCAATCATGGCGTTCAGGCGGTATTGAGGGTCAATGGCCCAGATGATAAGCACCATCAGGCTCATCAGGCCAAACGCCGCGAACAGCATAGTCAGCCCAAGCATCAGCAGGATCTGGATGAGATTGGCTTTTTCCTCTTCCAGCTCAACGACGGCCAGCCGCAGCCGTGTTTCTACGATCTCAACGAGAATCGTCAGGATCCGCTGTCCAATACCCAGTACGCCTTTGCCTGGACCTTGTGCGTGTTGAGAATCAGCCATTGTTAACGGCGCGACAGCAGTACACCAAGCACCACACCGACTGCAGCGCCAATGCCGACGCCTGTCCATGGGTTTTCGCGCACGTAGTTATCGGCTTTAGCCGCGGCCTCACGGGTCTGTTTGGCAATTACATCGCTGGTTTCACTCAGACGATGGCGGCTCTCGCGCAGCGCATGTTCGGCTTTGCTGCGAATTTTACTCATCTCTTCCTTCGACTTATCGCCAGAGGAGCTAAGTACTTCTTCAAGCGTATCCGCAAGAGATTTCAGCTCAGCGCGCAGGTTTTCCGTAGCATTATCTTTCGACATAGTTTTCTCCAGTTGAGTGGCTAGTTACCGTACTTAGTAATCGCGGGTCTCGAGTTCTTTTAGCTCTTGCTGAGCTTCAGCAAGCTTGTGTTCACGCTTTGCTACCTTCTCCGCATCGCCTTTTTGCTTAGCTTCGGCTAAGTCACGTTGACGCTCGGCAATCTCATTTTTCTGCTCGGCGATCTTTTTCTGATGGTTGGCGCGCAGTTTGCTGTCAGTACAGTTTGCTCTGACTTCGCTCAGCGCTTTGTTCAGCCCATTGATACGGCTCTGATTGTTGTGTTTTTCGGCATAGCTAATCTCCCGCTGAATGTCTTGTTCTTTTTCCTGACAGAGGGTGGTGGCGTAGCTGCCGGCACTGAGAGCGAAAAGGCTAATTGCCAAAGCGATGCGGTATTTCATTCTTGAACCTTCCATTGTGATTCGACCTCGTCGTTTAGGGTCGATGCTCCAGAATAATAAAACGTTGGGTCATAAACCCAGTTTATTAATCATAGGCGCTAAACGGTGAAATCACCAAAGTGAGTGATCTAATTCAGATTTCTGGAAATTAACCAAAACGGTGTGGGGTCTCACGTAAGCGGGATAACCACTGAACCGCCTGATTATTATCATCCTGCTGAGCGATAACGAAACCGTGCGGTAACGTTCGATCCAGTACGACCTTTGCCGCTGCGCTCTGTGCACTGGAATCAAAGGTAATCAGCAGGGCGTCATTTTGCGGAGTGATGCTTTTAAAACGAATGCCGTTGGCATCCAGGTGATGCCAGATAGAGAAGCCATCAGGCATGCTGGCTCCCTGGTTTACGGCACGAATGGCAAGCGTTGACTCCTGCTGGCGAATGACCGACCAGGTCAGGAGCAACGCGCCGATGAACAACATAAAAGTGGTGGACCAGGCAAGTCGTCGGAGCGTTATGCATGATTTCAGCATAATTTACCCTCGGTTCCCGTATTTCTTTTTCCAAAGAACAACCAGTGAACCTGCCAGACCAAACACCAGTAACACCACAGGAAGCAGCATCAGGCAAGACATCAGCTGATCTTCATATTTGAGAAACACCGGTGTTTTGCCCAGCAGATAGCCCAGCGATGTGAGAATAAGGACCCAAAGCAGTCCGCTCATCCAGTTGAAGAACTGAAAGCGCGCATTGTTCAGGCCGGACAATCCTGCGATGGTCGGCAGTAATGTTCTGACAAACGCGATAAAGCGGCCGACCAGCAGCGCAGACAAGCCATGCTTATGGAACAGATGATGCGCACGCTGATGATAATGTGCAGGAAGATGAGATAACCAGTTTTGCACGGTGCGGGTATTACCCAACCATCGACCTTGTATATAGCTGAGCCAGCAACCAAGGCTGGCTGCGGTGGTGAGCAGCAGTACCGTTTGCGGAAAACCCATTGCGCCTTTGGCAATAAGTACGCCGACCAGTACCAGCAAGCTGTCGCCAGGTAAAAAGGCTGCTGGCAGCAGTCCGTTTTCCAGAAACAAAATCGTAAAGAGTACAAAATAGAGCATGCCAATCATGGAAGGATTGGCCAGCGTTTCAAAATCCTGAGCCCATAAAGCATTTAGTAATTGAGTCAGTAGTTCCATTCAATATTCCTGGAGAATCGGTTGTCGTCATGCCGGTTTTCTGGATTTTGTAACACCACGATTTTATTAATATTTTTTACATGACTTGTGGTCTGTTACAAACTCACGGCCTGAACTATTCCCTGTAAAGTTGTGAAGTTAGCAAGCTCTTAAACACAAAAATTCAAACAGCATCTAATTGTAACAAAGGTCAACGTAGTCCGTTATAGAAATTACGGTTGTTGAACTGTGATTTTGCTTATCGCAATGGAGGGAGGCGAGAGGATTTACACAGGCTGACACTTTATACCTAACGCTTACCAAGTGTCAGAAACAGGCGCGTGGTCGCGCCTGCATTGATAAGATTGTTTATTTTGCGCTGTTAGCCGCTGTATCGAGGTGAACGACCGGATTTTCGGTAAATAGATAACGGTCTGCATTGAACTCAAAATCATCGCTGGTTTCGTTAAACAGCATCTGCTTCGTGTTCTCAAGATGCTGCCACATCGCCAGTTTGGCGGCATGAGGATCTTTGCGAATCAGCGCCCGAAGGATCTGGTCATGGTCATCACACCAGTTATCAACCGTGCGCAGGTCGATGTGGTCGTGCAATTTCTTCCAGTAGGGGTTGTGAATACGCTGAGTCCACATTTTTTCAACAATCGCGGCCAGAGCCGAGTTCTGCGTTGCCAGGGCGACCTGCACATGGAACTGGAGATCCCACTCGGAGTCACGAAAGCTTTTTTCGTTACGTGATTTCTCCTGAATCTCCATCAGCTTCATGATGTCCTGTTTGGTCACCTGGGTGGCGGCAAACTCGGCAATGTTACTCTCAATGAGCTGACGCGCCTGGAGCAGCTCGAAAGGACCGTAGCTGGCAAATTCCAGGTTTTCATCTGGCGCAACATAATGTCTGGGTTGGTTGGAAATGACGTGGATCCCCGATCCTTTGCGCACCTCAACGTAGCCCTCAACCTCAAGCATGATAATTGCTTCACGAACCACGGTACGGCTGACATTTTTTTCATCGGCGATAAAGCGCTCGGCGGGGAGTTTGTCACCCACCAGATAGACGCCCTGCTCAATGCGTTCTTTCAGATCAGCAGCAAGTTGTTGGTACAAACGTCGTGGTTCGGTGATTTCCATATGCGCTCCAGGCATGATACGGCAGACTATATTTGTTATACCACTTTTGCGATTACTGCTCCACTCGCGGCGATAAAAAAGCCGCCAGATAACTGGCGGCTTCGCATTATATACCCTTGATGAACAACAGCGGGTTAATTTTGCGGAGCGGGATCGCCTGTCTGTGAGCCCGAATCGACTTCGCTGGCCGATTTGTTTTGCAAGACCGTCCAGATAACGAGTGCGCCGAGCAGGTCGAATACCGCCAGTACGGCGAACAGCGGGCTAAAGCCGATAGTGTCAGCCAGTGCGCCAACAACCAGTGCAAACAGCGTACTTGCAAGCCAGGCGGACATACCGGTCAGGCCGTTTGCCGTTGCCACTTCATTACGACCAAATACGTCAGAAGAAAGCGTAATCAGCGCACCGGATAGCGCCTGGTGAGCAAAGCCGCCGACGCACAGCAGGGCGATAGCAATGTACGGGCTGGTGAACAGACCAATCATCCCTGGGCCAATCATCAGCAATGCGCCCATGGTAACGACCATTTTACGTGAAACGATCAGGTTAACGCCGAACCAGCGCTGGAACAGAGGCGGTAAGTAGCCCCCAACGATACAGCCCAGGTCAGCAAACAGCATCGGCATCCATGCAAACATCGCAATCTCTTTCAGGTTAAAGCCGTAGACTTTAAACATGAACAGCGGGATCCAGGCGTTGAAGGTACCCCAGGCCGGCTCAGCCAGGAAACGCGGCAGCGCGATGCCCCAGAACTGGCGGTTACGCAGGATCTGACCGAGCGACATTTTTTTCGAGGTCGCGTTTTTATGCTGTGATTCCTGACCATTCAGAATGTAATCACGTTCTTCATCAGACAGTTTTTTCTGGTCGCGCGGGTGTTTGTAGAACACAAGCCAGCACATCGCCCAGATGAAGCTCAACGCACCGGAAATAATGAATGCCATCTGCCAGCTGTGCATGACGATTGCCCAGACGACCAGCGGCGGAGCAATCATCGCACCGATTGAAGAGCCGACGTTAAAGTACCCCACGGCAATTGAACGTTCTTTTGCCGGGAACCACTCAGAACTGGCTTTCAGACCCGCAGGGATCATTGCGGCTTCAGCGGCACCTACTGCGCCACGCGCCAGTGCCAGTCCACCCCAACTGCCAGCCAGTGCGGTCGCGCCACAGAAGACGGCCCACAGAACGGCGAACATCGCGTAACCAACTTTTGTGCCGAGCACATCGAGCACGTAGCCGGCAACGGGTTGCATTACGGTGTAAGCAGCAGAATACGCTGCGATGATATAGGAATACTGTTGAGTGGAGATGTGTAACTCTTCCATCAGAGTTGGCGCAGCTGCCGCCACAGTGTTACGTGTCAGGTAACCCAGCACGGTGCCAAGCGTCACCAGTGCAATCATGTACCAACGTAACCCTTTAATTTTACGCATGTAAAACCTCATCGTTTTGTTATGTCCGCGAACGAGCGGTCATCTTCCAGTTCAGGGCGGAGGATGTTCTTTTACGAGGGGGGACCGAAAAAAAGCCGGTACTCCCCGAACTTTGCCATGTCAATAATTGTGCTAATTCGGTTTCCGTACCGGTCAATCCGATGGTTATACATCGGTAATTTGCATTCCGTCGGCTTATGTATCGCGACGGCCAAAAGATAACTTGTCATACAGCTTTAAAAGGTGAGTGCCATCACAAAAGTGTGAATCTTCGTGTGGTCATTATTTCGATTCAGCAAAGCCAGCACTGGCGCGGCTTGACGCGTGATTTACCTCTTTGAGAGTAATTTTTTTGTCACCATTTGTTGATCTAACTCACGAAAATATCTTCAGTGTATGGAAATTGGTGTGATAACTTTGTCAACATCAAAACATAAGCAATCTGACGCACTCGTTGAGAGGAAGACGATAATGACCCCGTTTATGACTGAAGATTTCCTGCTGGACACCGAATTTGCCCGCCGTCTGTACCATGATTACGCCAAAGACCAGCCGATCTTCGATTACCACTGCCATTTACCACCGCAACAAATCGCTGAAAACTACCGTTTTAGTAACCTGTATGACATCTGGCTGAAGGGTGATCACTACAAATGGCGTGCGATGCGTACCAATGGCGTCGCTGAGCGCTTGTGTACCGGCGATGCGTCCGATCGCGAGAAGTTTGACGCATGGGCCGCTACGGTTCCGCACACTATCGGTAACCCGCTGTACCACTGGACCCACCTCGAATTACGTCGCCCGTTTGGTATTACAGGTAAGCTGCTTTCTCCTGCGACTGCTGATGAAATCTGGAACCAATGCAACGAGCTGCTGGCGCAGGATAAATTCTCCGCGCGCGGCATCATGCAGCAGATGAATGTGAAAATGGTCGGCACTACCGATGACCCGATCGACTCTCTGGAGCATCATGCGGCCGTTGCTAAAGACGGTACCTTTGATGTGAAAGTGCTGCCGAGCTGGCGTCCGGATAAAGCCTTTAACATTGAGCTGGCGACCTTTAATGACTACATGGCGAAGCTCGGTGAAGTGTCTGACACGGATATCCGCCGCTTCAGCGATCTGCAAGCTGCACTGACCAAACGTCTGGATCACTTCGCGGCTCACGGCTGTAAGGTTTCTGACCACGCGCTGGACGTGGTGCTGTTTGCCGAATCTAACGAATCTGAACTGGATAGCATTCTGGCGCGTCGCCTGGCGGGTGAAACCCTGAGTGAGCATGAAGTTGCCCAGTTTAAAACCGCCGTGCTGGTGTTCCTTGGTGCGGAATATGCTCGTCGCGAATGGGTACAGCAGTACCACATCGGTGCGCTGCGTAATAACAACCTGCGTCAGTTCAAACTGTTGGGCGCGGATGTTGGCTTCGACTCCATCAATGACCGTCCGATGGCTGAAGAACTGTCCAAACTGCTGAGCAAGCAGAACGAACAGAACCTGCTGCCGAAAACCATTCTCTACTGCCTGAACCCGCGTGATAACGAAGTGCTGGGCACCATGATCGGCAACTTCCAGGGCGAAGGTATGCCGGGCAAGATGCAGTTCGGTTCCGGCTGGTGGTTCAACGATCAGAAAGACGGGATGGAACGTCAGATGACGCAGCTGGCCCAGCTCGGCCTGCTGAGCCGTTTCGTCGGCATGCTGACCGATAGCCGTAGCTTCTTGTCATACACGCGCCATGAATACTTCCGTCGCATTCTGTGCCAGATGATTGGCCGTTGGGTTGCTGCAGGTGAAGCACCGGCAGATATCCAGTTGCTGGGTGAAATGGTCAGAAATATTTGCTTTAACAATGCGCGTGATTACTTCGCCATTGAACTGAACTAAGGCCCGGGTGAAGGTATGCAATACATCAAGATCCATGCGCTGGATAACGTCGCGGTAGCGCTCGCTGATTTGGCTGAAGGAACCGAAGTCACCGTTGATGGGCAGGCGGTAACCCTGCGTCAGGCGGTCTCTCGTGGCCATAAATTCGCTTTACGTGATATTGCGAAAGGCGAAAACGTCATTAAATACGGTTTGCCAATTGGCCATACGCTGGTGGACGTTGCGGCGGGTGAGCATATTCATGCTCACAACACGCGCACCAATCTGAGCGACCTGGACACGTATAGCTACCACCCTGATTTTCAGGCGGAAGTTGCACAACCGGCGGATCGCGATGTGCAGATCTACCGTCGTGCCAACGGCGATGTTGGCGTGCGCAACGAACTGTGGATCCTACCGACGGTAGGCTGTGTTAACGCCATGGCGCGCCAGATGCAGAACCGTTTTCTGAAAGAGACTAACGACGCCGAAGGAATCGACGGCGTGCATCTCTTCAGCCACACCTACGGCTGTTCACAGCTCGGCGACGACCACATTAACACCCGCACCATGCTGCAAAACATGGTGCGTCACCCGAATGCGGGTGCGGTGCTGGTGGTTGGCCTTGGTTGTGAAAACAACCAGGTTGATGCCTTCCGCGAAACCTTAGGCGAGTACGATCCTGAGCGCGTTCACTTCATGGTCTGCCAACATCAGGAAGACGAAGTGGAAGCGGGGATTGAACATCTTCACCAGTTGTACAACGTGATGCGTAACGATAAGCGTGAACCGGGTAAGCTGGGCGAGCTGAAGTTTGGTCTGGAATGCGGCGGCTCTGACGGCCTGTCCGGTATTACCGCCAACCCGATGCTGGGGCGTTTTTCTGACTACGTGATTGCTAACGGCGGCACCACCGTACTGACCGAAGTACCGGAAATGTTCGGCGCCGAGCAGCTGCTGATGGACCACTGCCGCGATGAAGAAACGTTTGGCAAGCTGGTCACCATGGTCAATGACTTCAAGCAGTACTTCATTGCTCACGACCAGCCGATCTACGAGAACCCATCGCCGGGCAACAAAGCGGGCGGTATCACCACGCTGGAAGATAAATCTCTCGGCTGCACGCAAAAAGCAGGCTCCAGCCAGGTGGTGGACGTACTGCGCTACGGCGAACGCCTGAAGACGCATGGTCTGAACCTGCTGAGCGCACCGGGTAACGATGCGGTGGCGACCAGTGCCCTGGCGGGCGCGGGCTGTCATATGGTGCTGTTCAGTACCGGTCGCGGTACACCTTACGGTGGTTTTGTGCCGACGGTGAAAATTGCCACCAACAGCGAGCTGGCGGCGAAGAAAAAGCACTGGATCGATTTTGACGCTGGACAGTTGATCCATGGTAAAGCGATGCCTCAGTTGCTGGAAGAATTTGTCGATACCATCGTCGAGTTCGCCAACGGCAAGCAAACCTGCAACGAGCGGAATGATTTTAGAGAGTTAGCGATATTTAAAAGCGGCGTAACGTTGTAGTAAATACCTGATGGTACCTGCATGCAGGTCTGCGCAAACCGTAGGCCTGATAAGCGCAGCGCCATCAGGCACAAACCGTTGCCGGATGGTGGCGAACTCGCCTTATCCGGCCTACGAGATAGAATTGGGGTTGCTTGCATGACCGCGTATTGGCTGGCCCAGGGCGTAGGTGTCATCGCCTTTCTGATCGGTATTACCACCTTTTTCAATCGCGATGAGCGCCGGTTCCGGCTGCAACTCGCTGTCTATAGCGCCACCATCGGCGTGCATTTTTTCCTGATGGGTGCCTGGCCTGCGGGAATGAGCGCAGAACTCAACACCATCCGCACACTTGTCTCAATGCATACCCGCAAACTGTGGGTAATGACCGTTTTTATTGTCCTCACCCTGGTTCTCGGGCTGGCGAAATTACAGCATGCGATGGAGCTATTGCCAATAATTGGCACGCTGGCCAGCACCTGGGCGCTGTTTCGCTGCAAAGGGTTAACCGTGCGCTGCGTCATGTGGTGCGCAACCGCCTGTTGGGTTATCCATAATTTCTGGCTAGGGTCGATTGGTGGGACGATGATCGAAGGGAGTTTTCTGGTAATGAACGGCCTGAACATTATTCGTTTCCGGCGGATGCAAAAACGCGGAATTGATCCGTTCAAAATTGAAAAAAGCGCACAAGAAGAGAACCCCTCCGCCCGATGACGGAGGGGCGTAGGGATTAGCCGCGCAGGGCGTTATTTGCCAGACGCTCGTCTTCTGCCTGGCAGGCTGCAGCGGTAAACAGGACGTCTGTAGAAGAGTTCAACGCCGTTTCACATGAGTCCTGCAATACGCCGATGATAAAGCCAACGGCAACAACCTGCATGGCGATGTCATTCGGGATACCGAACATGTTGCACGCCAGCGGGATCAGCAGCAGAGAACCGCCCGCCACGCCCGATGCACCACAGGCACACAGCGAAGCCACCACGCTGAGTAACAGCGCTGTCGGTAAATCGACCGGAATACCCAGCGTATTCACCGCCGCCAGCGTCAGTACGGTAATGGTGATCGCCGCGCCCGCCATATTGATGGTGGCTCCCAGCGGAATAGACACCGAATAGGTATCACGATCCAGATTCAGCTTCTCACACAGTGCCATGTTCACCGGAATATTTGCCGCCGAACTGCGGGTAAAGAAGGCATACACGCCACTTTCACGCAGACAGGCCAGCACCAGCGGGTACGGGTTACGGCGAATTTTCCAGAAGACCAGCAGCGGGTTGACCACAAATGCCACCAGCAGCATACAGCCTACCAGTACGGTCAGCAGTTGGGCGTAGCCCCAAAGCGTTGCGAAACCGGTGGTTGCCAGCGTGGAGGAGACCAGACCAAAGATACCGATTGGTGCGAAACGAATCACCAGTTTCACCATAAAGGTGACGGCGTTGGACATATCATTGACCAGATTTTTGGTCGTTTCATTACCGTGGCGCAGTGCAAAGCCCAGACCAACGGCCCATACCAGAATACCGATATAGTTAGCGTTAAGCAGGGCATCAACTGGGTTAGAAACCATGCTCATCAGCAGGCTGCGCATCACTTCAACAATCCCGGACGGCGGTACGATATCCCCCGCGCTGCTGGAAAGATGCAGTGTTGATGGGAAAGCAAAGCTGAAGACAACGGCGGTTAATGCCGCTGAAAATGTTCCGAGCAGGTAGAGGAACAGAATAGGGCGGATATTGGTTTTTTGCCCGTGCTGGTGGTTGGCGATAGAAGCCATCACCAGCATCAGAACCAGAATTGGCGCGACGGCTTTTAATGCGCCGACGAACAGCGTACCCAGCAAACCAGCGGCTTCAGCCGCAGGTTTTGACACCAGTGCCAGTAAAATCCCCAGTACCAAACCGATCAAAATTTGTTTAACCAGGCTCCCTTGCGCCAAACGCGAGAACAGCCCCGATGAACGTTGCGTAGTCATGTCGTGATCCTTTCATTGTGTTGTTGCCTTACCTTTGTGCGTTCTGTTGACGCATCTTTCTGGATGGGGCAAATGTTTGCATGGCTGAGTATAAGGAAAGAACGGGGTTCTGGAAGCGAAATATCCTGGATTCCGCGTTGAGATCATATTTTATAACTTTAACTTAACATTATTTTGACATGATAAACAAAAAGCCCGACGCACGCAGTGTGCTGTCGGGCTTTTCAGCTAGCAGATGAAACTTACTGTATTTGCTGCTTTTTATCGTGCTGGTGGTTGACCCACGCGTTAACAATCAGCGTCACAAACAGAATGCCAAATACCACGCCTAACGAGATAGCGATCGGGATATGGTAGAAATCGACGATCAGCATCTTAATACCGATAAACACCAGAATGACCGACAAGCCGTACTTCAGCATGGAGAAACGCTCCGCCACGCCCGCCAGCAGGAAGTACATCGCTCGCAGACCCAAAATAGCAAACAGGTTCGAGGTCAGCACGATGAACGGGTCGGTGGTCACGGCAAAGATAGCCGGAATACTGTCGACGGCAAAAATCACATCGCTCAACTCAACCAGAATCAACACCAGCATCAGCGGCGTAACAAACAGTAGGCCGTTTTTACGCACAAAGAATTTTTCATCTTCGATGGTATCGGTCATGCGCAAATGACCGCGCAGCCAGCGTACTAACGGTCTGTCGCCAATACCGGAGGCATCTTCTTTCGCCAGCGCCATCTTCACGCCGGTAAACAGCAGGAACGCGCCGAACACGTACAACAGCCACTCAAACTGGGTGATAAGCCAGCTGCCCGCGAAGATCATGATCGTACGCAGCACAATCGCACCCAGCACGCCATACACCAGTACCCGACGCTGCAACGCAGGCGGCACGGAGAAGTAGCTGAAGAGCATCAACCAGACAAAGACGTTATCTACTGCCAGTGATTTTTCGATCAAATAGCCGGTAAGGAACGCCAGCGCCTGTGGGTCGGCAACGGCGCGCCCCTGGGTTTCTGCCAGGTACCACCAGAAGGCGGCGTTAAACAGTAACGACAGAGTTACCCAGACGATTGACCAGGCCGCAGCCTGCTTCATTGACATCGTATGTGCGCCACGACGACCCTGCAACAGCAGGTCGATGGCCAGCATAATTACCACTACGACAGCGAAGCCACCCCATAACAACGGTGTGCCGACAGTATTCATTGTATTTCCCCATGCATAAAAAAAACGGCCAACGCCGAATGGCATTAGCCGCTGCTTTTTATGCATAGACCTTGCCATTCGGCAAGGTCTCACTTACAACAACAAAGGAATACGGTGGCGTATTCCTTTGTTATCGCCCGGCGACCGGATGTGGTTTTTCACACATCGTAATGACGATCAACCGACAACGAAGTTACTCCCCTTTGCGGGTTACAAAATATTACAGGCCATGCATTCAGTCAATGGCCTGCAACATTCGTTTTACACACCTTTACGCAGTCAGCGATGTTTCCGCTTCGTCTGCCGGGAAAACCACGCCGGTCTGGCGGCGAATCTCCGTTTGCAGTTTGGCGGTGGTACGGCTGACGGCCAGTGCCGGGTGATCCACTTCGCCGGATTCAACCAAATGGGCAAAAGCCTCTGCCTCATACAGCATAGTATTGATGTGTTGAGGCGTCGTCAGATCCTGCGTTTTTCCCCCGCGTGGCACGAAGCACACCTTTTGGCATTCGGAGATATGCTCGATGACCAGCGATCCCGATTCGCCCTGAATTTCACTGGCTAATACCGAGTCACTTACTTTTGAGTGCTGGAGCGTAACGCTGAAATCACCGTAATTCAGCACCACCACGCCGTGGGCATCCACGCCGCTTTCTAGCAGGCTGGCGCTGGCCTGAACGCTCTGCGGTTCGCCCCACAGCGCAACCGCTGAGGCCAGGCAGTAAAAACCGATATCCATAATCGAGCCATTGGAGAACGCCGGATTAAACGTGTTCGGGTTTTCACCGTCCAGATAGCGCTGATAGCGCGAGGAGTACTGGCAGTAATTGATAAACGCTTTCCTGATTTTTCCAACTTTTGGGAGCGATTGCTGTAACAGCAGGAAGTTAGGCAGGTAGGCGGTTTTAAACGCTTCAAACAGCACGACCTGATTTTGACGCGCGCAGGCGATAGCGGCTTCGGCTTGCGCCAGGTTGGAGGCCAGCGGCTTTTCGCAAATAACATGCTTTTTGTGCCGCAAAAACAGCTCAGTCTGCGGGAAATGCAAAGAGTTTGGACTGGCGATGTAGACGGCGTCGATCGCCTCGCTTTGCGCCATCGCTTCCAGCGAGGTAAACAGATGTTCGACTGGGTAATCGTTGGCGAAGGTCTGCGCCTGCTCAAGGCTACGAGAATAGACTGCGGTTAACTTATATTTGCCGGTTTCATGGGCGGCATCGACAAACTGGCGGGTGATCCAGTTTGTGCCAATTACTGCGAAACGTATCATAAAGGCCTTCAGGCTGCGAAAAGGGATTCTTTCGTCAATTTAGCATGCCCTGAAGACAAAGCCAGTGCGCGACTACGCAGTTTGCTTTAACGATTGTTGCGTTAACCACAGGCGGGTATCGAACTCCAGTTGGTGATACTGAGGCTCCATATGACAGCACAGCTGGTAAAACGCTTTGTCGTGCTCTTTTTCCTTCAGATGCGCCAGTTCATGAACGACGATCATACGCAAAAAGGGTTCGGGGGCATTGCGAAACACGGTGGCGACGCGGATCTCCGCTTTGGCTTTGAGCTTACCGCCCTGCACGCGAGAAACGGCGGTATGCAGCCCCAACGCATTCTTCAGAACGTGGATCTTGCTGTCATACATGACTTTATTTAGCGGCGGGGCGTTACGCAGAAACTGATTTTTCAGATCCTGGGTATATTGCCAGAGCGCTTTGTCGGTCGCGAAGTCATGCGTACCCGGATAGCGCTTCTCCAGCACAGCGCCCAGGCGCTGCTCAGCAATCAGCGTTCTCACTTGAGAAAGCAAATGTTCCGGGTAGCCCTGGAGGTAAGTTAGTTGGTTCATTCATGTCCACGCAAATCATAAAAGTGTATACTCACGCACCCTTTTCAGGGATACGCCGAAATTTTACCATTCAGGAGGGCCGATGAGCCACATAGACAACGGTTTCCGTTCGCTGTCACTTAAACGTTTCCCGGAAACGGATGACGTTAACCCGCTGCTGGCGTGGGAAGCTGCAGATGAATATCTGCTGCAACAGCTGGACGATACCGAGATTAGCGGCCCGGTGCTGATCCTGAATGATACCTTCGGCGCGCTGGGCTGTGCGCTGGCGGAACATACGCCGTACAGCATCGGCGATTCCTATCTCAGCGAGCTTGCCACACGCGAGAACCTGCGTCACAACGACATTGCCGAGTCGAGCGTCAAGTTCCTCGACAGTACCGCTGACTATCCGCAGGCGCCGGGCGTGGTGCTGATTAAGCTGCCAAAAACCATGGCGCTGCTGGAGCAGCAACTGCGTGCGCTGCGCGAAGTGGTAACGCCAGAAACGCGCATCATCGCCGGGGCAAAAGCGCGTGATGTACATACCTCGACGCTGGAACTGTTTGAAAAAGTGCTGGGTCCAACCACCACTACGCTGGCGTGGAAAAAAGCCCGATTGATCAACTGTACGTTCAGCAAACCGGAGCTGGCCGCTGCCTCGCAGACGCTCAGCTGGAAGCTGGAAGGCACCGACTGGACTATCCATAACCACGCCAACGTCTTCTCCCGTACCGGACTGGATATCGGCGCGCGCTTTTTTATCGAGCATCTGCCGGAAAACCTCGAAGGGGAGATTGTTGATCTCGGCTGCGGTAACGGTGTTATCGGTATGACGCTGCTGGCGAAGAACCCGGAAGCCAGCGTGGTATTTGTTGATGAATCGCCGATGGCGGTGGCTTCAAGCCGTTTGAACGTGGAAAGCAACATGCCTGAAGCGCTGGATCGCTGCGAGTTTATGATTAACAACGCGCTGTCTGGCGTCGAACCTTTCCGCTTTAACGCCGTGCTGTGCAACCCACCGTTCCATCAGAAGCATGCGCTGACGGATAACATTGCCTGGGAAATGTTCCACCACGCCCGCCGCTGCCTGAAAATCAACGGCGAGCTGTACATTGTGGCTAACCGTCACCTCGACTACTTCCACAAGCTGAAGAAGATTTTCGGCAACTGCGAAACCATCGCCACCAATAATAAATTCGTGGTGCTGAAGGCGGTTAAAACCGGTCGTCGTCGGTAATAGCGGGTGCCGGATGCGGCTAACGCCTTATCCGGCCTACAGTATAAATCTGCCTGATTCTGTAGGCCTGAAAGCTGCGCGCCATCAGGCAAATCGGTGCAGAGTGCCGGATGGCGGCTAACGCCTTATCCGGCCTACGAAGGACATGACGTTAAATTTCCAGTGCCAGCCTGGTGCCCTGCGCAATAGCGCGTCGGGCATCCAGTTCCATCGCCACATCGCAACCGCCGATCAGATGCACCGTTTTACCTGCCGCGTGCAGCGGATCGACCAGTTCACGGCGCGGCTCTTGTCCGGCGCAAATCACCACGTTATCCACGTTAAAGATCACCGGTTCACCGTTCAACACAACGTGTAACCCATCATCATCAATCTTCTGATAGCTGACTGCCGGGATCATTTTCACGCCGCGTGAGAGCAGGGTGGCGCGATGGATCCAGCCCGTCGTTTTACCTAAACCTTGTCCCGGTTTGCTGGCTTTTCGCTGCAGCATCACTATCTGGCGCGGGCTGCGGGATAAGTGCGGACCTTCCGGGCGTAAGCCGCCTGGCTGTTGCAGGCTGGTGTCGATCCCCCATTCCACGCAGAACTCCGCTATGTTTTGGCTGGTGGGTTCGCCGGGCTGACTCAGATACATTGCGGTATCAAAACCGATCCCGCCGCTGCCCACGATCGCCACGCGTTTACCCACTGGCGTTTTATCGCGCAGAACGTCGAGATAGCTCAGTACTTTTGGATGATCGATCCCCTCGATCGGTGGCATACGAGGCTCGATCCCACTGGCGAGGATCACTTCGTCGAAGGTGTGCAGATCGTGTGCGCTGACAAAGTGATTCAGCTTCAGGGTCACGCCAGTCACGTCGATCATCCGACGGTAGTAGCGCAGGGTTTCATAGAATTCTTCTTTTCCGGGGATCTGTTTGGCGATATTAAACTGCCCGCCAATCTCGCCATGTGCGTCAAACAGCGTCACGTGATGCCCGCGCGCTGCGGCATTAATGGCGAAGGCGAGGCCCGCAGGACCCGCACCGACAACCGCCAGGTTCTTTGGCACAGCTGCCGCAACAATCGGCATTTTGGTTTCATGGCAGGCGCGCGGATTGACCAGGCAAGAGGTGACTTTGCCGACGAAGATCTGATCCAGACAGGCCTGGTTACAGCCGATACAGGTGTTGATCTCATCCGTTCGTCCGTTTTGCGCTTTTGACAGCAGTTCGGCATCCGCGAGGAACGGACGGGCCATCGACACCATATCGGCATCGCCACGGGCCAGAATGTCATCGGCGACCTGGGGATCGTTAATGCGGTTGGTGGTGACCAGTGGGATTGTCACATGCCCTTTCAGCTTACGCGTCACCCAACTAAACGCACCGCGCGGTACTGGGGTAGCGATAGTGGGAATACGCGCCTCATGCCAGCCAATACCGGTGTTAATAATGGTGGCCCCGGCGGCTTCTATAGCCTGCGCCAGCTGGACGGTTTCGTCGAAGGTTCCGCCATTTTCCACCAGATCGAGCATCGACAGGCGGAAGATAATAATAAAGTCATTCCCGGCACGCTGGCGTACCGCTCGCACCACCTCAACGGCAAAACGCATGCGGTTGGCATACTCACCGCCCCATTGGTCATCGCGCTGGTTGGTACGCAGCGTCAGGAATTCGTTGATGAGATACCCTTCCGACCCCATCACTTCCACGCCATCGTAGCCCGCTTCCCGCGCCAGCTGTGCGCAGTGGGCAAAATCTTCAATCAACTGCAGCACTTCATCGTGCGTTAATTCATGTGGCGTAAAGCGGTTAATGGGTGCCTGAATAGCAGAAGGCGCCACCAGATGCGGCTGGTAGCTGTAACGCCCGGTGTGCAGGATTTGCAGGGCGATTTTGCCGCCTTCATCATGCACAGCATCGGTAATGACGCGATGGTGAGCAAGCTGGCTGGTGTCGTTCAGCATCGCACCGCCTTCCATTCCCACGCCGGAAAGCGCAGGCGCAATACCTCCGCTCACAATTAACGCTACGCCGTGACGGGCGCGCTCGGCGTAGAACGCGGCCAGCCGTTCTGCACCATCGGGATATTCCTCCAGTCCGGTATGCATTGAACCCATCAGCACGCGGTTTTTAAGCGTGGTGAAGCCTAAATCGAGCGGAGCGAACAGCGACGGATAGCTCATAAAGGTGTCCAGTATGTAAAATTATTGTTATGTGGTCGGATGAGTTAATAATTTAGCCGTCGCCGCGTAAAAGGGAAAAGAGGAATGCCGTGATTGTGATGGGATTCAAAAAAGGAGTGGAGCCAGAGGACGAATATGCCGGATGGCAGTGCAAGCACCTAATCCGGCCGGTGAAAATGTGTCTTTGTAGGCCGGATAAGCGAAGCGCCATCCGGCGTTATGTCACAGATTACTGTTTTTTAAGAAAATCGTTATACAGCATATAGAGATGCGCCGCGCTCCAGGAGAAATTCGGTGCGCCCTGCTGTGCGCCGGTCAGCGGGTTATAGTTTTCCTGAATCGGACCGTCGGCGGTGAGGCCTTTGGCGTGGCTGAAGAAGGTATCCGCCAGTTTTAACGCGTCATCGCGATAGCCGTAACGCTCCATCCCTTTTAGCCCGAACCAGAACTGATCCACCCAGACGCGCCCGCGCCAGTAGATATCCGCGCCGAAAGCCGGGTTGGTCAGCGCCGCCGTGCCAAGCGGGACAAAGGTGTTGAACTCTTTGGGGTCGAGCATCACCTTAACCACCGCGTCCGCATGGGGCTGCGTTGCTGCACCGTTAAACAGCGGCGACCAGCCTTCCGGTCCTTTGCCACGTTCGACGATCGGTTTACCCGCGCAGCCGTTTGCCAGCGGTTGCTCCTCAATACGAACGTCGTAAAAGAATTTTGTTTCCGGGTCGAACATGCAGGTGTTGATGTAATCTGCGAGGTTTTGCGCCAGTTGGCGATAGCGCTGCGCCTCTTCGTGTTTACCGAGCAGGGTCGCCATCTGCGCCAGATAATGGTTGTCGCTGTACATGTAGCTGGCCTGATCGACTGACTCCTGCAACAGCGAGTAACCCAGCAAATTACCGTCTTTACTGCGATTTTCGGCAAATTTCACCACCCAGTCGCTGCGTTTTCCACCGCCCGCGACGTATTTATCCAGTTGATCTTTATCGATAAAACCAAATACAGCCGCATCGTCACGACCGGACTCCCACGAGGCGGCAACCTGCGCCGGGATCTCAAGGCTGTCATACTGACCCTTATCGATCACGGTGGCGTAATTGTTCAGCCCGGAGAGCGTTTCTTCCGTGTCGCCTTTTTTCACCGTAAACAACATTTCGCCGCGGTCGGTATTGTGGGCTTTATCGCGGGTAGCGCCGTATTCCGGCACGCCGTTGCCATTATGATCGCGGTTACGCAGCCACCAGTCGTGATACGCAACCAGCTTTGGATACATCTCTTCGAGCCAGGCCTTGTCTTTGGTGACGTTGTAGACCTCCATCACCGACCAGGCTGCCAGGCTGGGTTTGGTGTTGCGCTCGTTCCAGTTACCGCCGTCGCCGCCGCGTTCCGGGCTGAGATTCCAGGCAATCAGGTCGGGAATGAATCCGGCATCCTGCGGGCGAACCGGATCACCGGGTTTAACCTGCCATGAAAAGACGGCGCGAATATTCTCTTTGGCGATCTCCGGGTTAAAGTGCGCCATAGCGAAGGCCTGCTTCCAGGTGTCCCACGGCCAGGTTTGGTTGCCGGAGAACCAGCGGCCGGTGACCGATGGCGTCACGGTATTGTGTTTTACCGCACCGCCTGGCGAGCGCCAGTTGCCGTTTAGCGTTTCAATAGCTTTTACCGCGACCCGGGTTTGTTCCGTTGTGGCATCCGGGTTAGTTAAGCCTTTTTGCAGATAATCTGCCCAGCGCTTTTGTGATGCAGCAAGATACCAGGCCGGGCGCGCCAGAATATCGCGGATCTGCAGCTGCTCTTTCGCCACATCCTCGGCGGTAAGCAGATGAGAATAGGTGGTGTAAATGGTTGTCGAACCGCTGATATGGGCCTTCCCCGTAAAGCGATGACCGTTAACCGTGGTTTTCATAGCGACAGATTTATGCACCTGATACTCCGACTCACCGGAGGTGAGCAGATCCCAGGTTGAGCGCACTTTGCCGAAGGTGACTTTCAGACCGTCGTGCGTGGCGGTGATTTTGCGCTGATAGCCAGGGAATTCGCTATCAATGGTTTTATCCGACAGCGCTTTTCCCTCTTTGGCTTCCAGTTTCTCCAGCAGCTCGCCGTCCCACACCAGATCCAGCGGCGTGTTGCTGGTGATTTTGGTTTCCAGCAGCGAGGTGCGCGGGCTGGCAAAACGCAGCGTCATCTCTATTTGCACATGCTTAGATGACAGCTTTTGCACCAGCGCGCCGGGAATGCCGTAGGCCTCAAGCGCGAAATCGACCTTTTTACCGTGCTGGTACACCGTCAGACGGTCAAAATTATTGGCCATAAAATTGATGTACTCTTCGGTCAGCAACGCCACGCCAGGAAAGCCGCCCATCGTTGCAGGGCCGTCCGGGAGCAAATGACCGTGCCAGGCGCCAAGATCGAAAAATGGATTAAAGCGCTGATGGTCGTCGTGATCGTAGTCATGCATGTAGCCCGGCGCACCGGTGCGATTAATGATGTTTTTAAAGTCGTTAGCACTGGCGGCATGTGCGGAGAAGTTCATCAGCAGGATACAGGCCAGCGGCGTAAGAATAGGTTTCATGTTCATGGTATTCCGGTCCTTGTTACCAATAGAAATATTGCATCAGGAAGATTTGGTCGCTCGGGTCGCCGGATGCATTCTGCATATAGAACCGACTGTCGAAGGCAGTAGCGAAACGGCCGCCGCCGTATTCATACCAGATACCGAACTGCATAAAGGAAGTGGTTTCGTCCTCATAGCTATCCGGTCGGTGTTTGGCGTAGCTATAAGCTGTGGAGAGGTAAACGCCTTTTAGCGCTTCATACATCGCGCTGACCATATAGCCGGTTTCGGTGCCGGACACATCCAGTCCGTCGGCGCGGCCCGTGTGGTGCCAGGCGCGGGCGGCGAAGTTGGGCGAGAGGATGCCGGTCAGGAATAGTTGTCCGGTGCCATCCGTTATCTCCAGGCCGTTCATCCAGGTTACGCCTTCGGTCAGGTCGTACTGGATGTAGCCGTTCATCATGGCCGGATAGGTATATTTATCGTCGTAGCGATCGTATTTACCAAAGTGCAGCCAGGCTTTGCTCTCGTCGTGGTGTCCGGCGGGCGTTGCTGTCACGCTGTAGCGCAAAGGACCGGTCAGGTTTTGCACCTTAATGGCGGTCATGATGTCGCGAGTGTTGGGAATGACGTAGCCCAGGTCTGGAGTGAAATCCCCCCACCATTGCAGGTCATCCAGCGAAGAGTCCTGGCGCAGGCTGAGCATCAGCTCCGTTCCGTCATTGGTACGATAACCGCCGTAAAAGCGGTTGAGCCCGCCCTCGAATCCGCCCCAGCTATGGTCAGGAACCCAGGCATTGCCCTGATGGTCCGCTTGTACGGTCCAGCCCTCGCCGTAGATCAGACCAAACCACGAACCGTGTTTTATCTCCAGGCCACCTTCTATATAGGTACCATCACTGTATTTATGTTTGTCTTGTCCTTCTAAATCCATATATCCCCCTATGCCCAATTCGCCATAAAAGCGAAATGAGGGGGAAGATATTTCTGGCGTTTTCGTGTCGTCGTGTTCTGCAGGGCGAACTTCTTCTGCACCCAGAGAGGAGACGCAGAAAAAGGGCAGGGCAATAATTGCCCTGCAACAATGGCTAATGTTTTTCATGCTTCGATCCTAAGCAAATAAAATTTAATTTTTATTGTTATAGCCTTGGCGAATATTGTTTATTGTTATTATGTTTTAGTCATTAATTGATATCTGAAGCAGGGGCCGCCTCAATAGCTTTTTCTTCTTTGGTTAGCCCTTTGATATATTTACTGTATTTCCACCAGGCAAAACCGAGGAAAATAACAATCCCACCGACGTTATAGAAAATAATGGTCATGATATTGCCGCCGGTTGGGAAGGTAGAGGCAATAAATCCGATGGTGAAAAGAACGATCAGCATCGACACCACAACAATGCCGGTCTTTTGCGAACCCATACGGAAGTCGCGCGGTAAGTGGTCCAGTTTTGCACGCAGATTCAGGTAAGCCAGCATAATAAACAGCGGCGGCAGCATCGAGGCGGCGGCGGTCATGTTGATGATGGTGTTCATTAAATCCTGCACGGTATTGGAGCCGAGCGTCGGGATAATCATCAGCGGGATAACGATCAGGAACTGGATCCATGCTGCACGGGCCGGGACGCCGTTTTCATTCAGTTCGACGGTTTTTTTACCGAAAATACCCGCCGGAATTTCAGAGAAGAAGATCTTCACCGGCGTTGCGGTCCACATCAGCAGGGAGCCGAACATCGCGGTAAAGGATACCAGGCCGACAAAGCGGTTAACGACCAGCTCCGGCAGGCCGAAATATGCCGCCAGGCCGTGGAATACCTGCACCGAACCACCGGTAAACTTCAGCTCTTTGCTGCTGACGAATACGTTAATCAACACCGAGGAGATGGAATAGAGCACGCCGATAAAAATTCCGGCAATGATAATGACCTTCACGAACGATTTGGAGCCGCCCTTGACGTCGTTGACGTACACCGCCACCGACTCCGCGCCGCCTGCCGCCATAAAAATCCAGGTGGTGATACCGAGGAAGGCCCAGTTAAAATTCGGGATCATTGCGTCTACGGTGATAGGGTCAGCAGGCTGTACGCCGCCAACCAGCGCCGTACCTGCCAGTAAAATACAGGACAGCGTCAGCAGCAGCATCAACGTGGAGGTGACCGAGGTAATCGGCCCTAACATTTTTGCACCATTGGTCGAAACCCAGGTGGAGAAGGCAAACAGCACCATACTTAACACGGTGGTTGCGAACGGCGTCAGAATGTATTCGTAGCCTAAAAAAGCATATGAGGCGTAGGCAATAACGCGGGGCAAAAGCGAGGTAAAAAAGAACAGGTTAACGAACCAGTAGGTGTAGGCAGTAATAAATGCCCAACGCCCACCCAGCGAACTTTTTACCCATGCGTAGACACCGGCTTCGGAGTTTTTATTCAGCGAAACAAATTCAGCGATGATTAAGCAAAACGGAATAAAGTAGAAAATCGTCGCGAGGAAAAACATCGGTGCGGATGCCAGACCAAGTTCAATATTATTGTTGATTACGTTATTAAAACTATAAACCGCGGCAAAGGTGAGTGAAAGTAAGCCGAACTTGCCGATGGTATTACGTTTGGTATCAGACATAGCACATCTCCGATTCCTGATTATTATAGGGTACTGGCGGCGCAACGTCGGCGCCGCCTGTGTTTTTATTTATTATGAAAATAACCATCTTCGATGGTGACTTTGAGTACGACTTTTTTCACTGCGTTATTACAAATAAAACGATAGGCTTCATGGTTGTCACAAATAACCATTTGTCCTTCGTGCACTTCGACGGTTTTTCCACAACCTTTCAGATATTCGCGATCGGTTTCATCGCGATAATATTCAACCACCTGGAGATCCTCTTTGGCGGCATACTCTATTTTTTGCTGCCCTTGCAGGTAGTAATGGATCTCAAAATAACGACGATGACCGGTAAACAGCGCATCGGTCGCGGAGTCTGTCTCCACGCGGTAGCTCAGGGAATCACCGATAGAGTGGGCGACGCCTGGCTGAATATTGTCAATATTTTCAATAGCCTCGACGCAGCGTTGCCATTTCCGACCTGAAGCATAGCGTTGCTGGAACTGCTCTAAGTTGTCGATGATCCTCATTTTGTATTCTCGCTGTGCATATTCGTGGAAAAGAACCCGGTGCCAAAGGCGCGGTTGGCGGTGGTTTGAGCGCCAGATTCGCTGCCGGAAACCGGCAACAACGTGAAGCCGTAGCTGAATGACGTAAACCAGACGCGCCAGGAATCGAGTACTTCACTTCCCCACGAGTTGGAACCTAAGCCCAACAACTGGTGATCCAGATTCAGGGTGATGTCATCGCTACGTTGCAGCGCGTTGCAGTGCTGTGCGGCAAAGATATTTTCCTGCGTATAGCGCCAGGCGCTCAGGTTGACAGGGCGCTGCGGGACCACCAGCAGGCCGTTGCCGTGGCGGTTAGTTAGCGTTGCCCAGCGCACGTCCTGACGATTGCCGTTGTTTTGCGGGAACGGATAATTTTCGAACATCTCATCCACGCTGCTGCGCCAGATGTCGATGATGTTGGCCTGCTGGCTATCGGCATAGTTTTCACCGGGGCCACGTCCGTAATACGCCACCTGGCCCAAATCACCGTTGATGCCCATCGTGAAACCGATGCACGGAATAATGTCCCGGTACTCGCCGTAAGGCTGGCCAGAAAGTTCCACATTCAGCTGACCGTCCGCGGCAATGCGCCAGCGATAAGTGCAGCGCATACCGAAATCGAATACCGGCGGGGCGATAATGGTCTGGCTGGTTATCAGCAGCGCATCATCGGTTTGCTCAAGGGTAAACTCGCGCAGATGCTCCTGCATAATCTGTAAATGATTCGGCTGCCAGAGGCCTTCGAACTCTTGCTTGTGGTTATCAATGGTCGGTTTGAAGAAATTAATCTTCGGCTCGCGGGTAATCAGCTCTTCGCCATTGACGTTCCAGGCGATCGGTTTACCTGTCAGCTTTGAGAAGGTCAGATGGAAGTTATAACCGCGAACGGTGCAGCTCTGGCGGCTGTCTTCCAGCGTCAGAGGGTTGGCGTTTTGCAGGCTAAACGGTACGGCAGCCGCCGTTCTGGCCTTCAGCGGGAACTGATAAGTCGCGATGTGATGCCCGGCTTCGCTGTATGACGTTCGGGAATCTTTCGTCACGGTGACGTTAAGGAACGCTTCGCGCGCATCCAGCTCCGGCAGTGCGCATTGCAGCAGCGCGTCGCTGTTGGGAGGAACGTCGCGCAGTTTTATCTGCTGAACAGAGAGCGTATCTCCTTCGGCGCGAACCTCAATATGCAAGGTGTAGTCGTCAAGCGTGGTGAACCAGAGTTTGTTTTCTACCCGTAGCTCGCCGCGGGCCAGATCCTGTGCGCACACTTTCACCGGCGCAATTACCTGCTTGTACTCTTTCAGTCCCGGTCCTGGGGTTTGATCGGAATAAATCAGGCCATCAAGGCAGAAGTTGTAGTTGTTCGGATAGTCGCCGTAGTCGCCGCCATATTTGTACCAGACGTTGCCGTCGTCATCTTTAGCCTGAATCCCGTGATCGCACCACTCCCATACATAGTGCCCCTGGATGCAATCATGCTGATAGAAGACGTTCTGATATTCCGTTAGCCCGCCGGGACCGTTGCCCATGGCGTGCGCATACTCGCAGATGATGCGCGGCTTAGGATGCGGATATTCACCAAACTCATTCATCAGCGGCACGCGGGTGTACATGGTGGAGATGATATCCACCACTTCGGCGTCACGATCTTCTTCGTAATGGATCAGACGCGTGTCATCCAGCGCTTTTGCAGCGTGATACATGGCGCGGATGTTACAGCCGTATCCGGATTCGTTACCGAGCGACCAGATGATGATCGAAGGGTGGTTTTTCTGCGCATGGACGTGGCGCACGATGCGCTCAACGTAGACATTTTCCCACAGTGGATCGTCGGTGATCCGACTGATATCGCCGATATTGGCGAAGCCGTGAGATTCAACGTCTGTTTCGGCCATCACGAACAGGCCGTAGATATCGCACAATTCATAGAAGCGCGGATCGTTCGGGTAATGGGCGGTGCGTACGGAGTTGATGTTGTGCTGCTTCATTAACAGCAGATCTTTTTCAACGCGATCCATACCGACCGCGCGGCCCTTAAGATGATCGTTATCGTGGCGGTTAACACCATGCAGCATCACGTAGCGGTTATTGATGTAAAACAGACCGTCGCGAACTTTGATATCGCGAAATCCAACGCGCTGTGGCACGACCTCAAGGATGTTGCCGCTGGCATCTTTCAGTGTCATCACCAGATGGTAGAGATACGGCGATTCCGCCGACCACTGCTGCGGCGCGCTAACCTTGAAATGAAAAGCGGTCTGCGTTTGTTTATCCACCTTCAGAGTGTTAATCACACCGCTATGCAGCGCCTTCTCACCGTCAAACAAGGTGTATTCGAGCGACGCTATCGCTGGCGTGGAGGCCAGGTTTTCCAGCGCAATGTCGCAGGAGAGGGTGGCGTCGCGATAGTCATCATCGAACTCGGTGCGAACGGTAAAATCCTGAATGTGGGTCGCCTGTTTGCCGACCAGATAGACGTCGCGGAAAATTCCCGCCGACCACCACATATCCTGGTCTTCAACGTAGGTGGAATCAGCCCATTGCATTACGCGAACGCACAGCAGGTTATCACCGGTCTTCACCACCGCGCTGATATCAAATTCGGCCGTCAGGCGGCTGCCTTTGCTGAAGCCAACGTATTGACCATTCACGTAAACTTCGAAGTAGGTTTCTACGCCATCAAACTTAATCAGCGTCTGTTTGCCCTGCCAGCCTTCGCTGAGGGTGAAAATACGCTGATAGGCCCCGGTGGGGTTATTGGTCGGAACGTAGGGGACATCAATCGGGAAAGGAAAACCTTCGTCGGTATACTGCAGCTTGCCGTGTCCTTCCATCTGCCACATGCCGGGGACGGTGATGCTACCCCAGTCACTCATAAACTGCGACGTAAAGGCTTCCGGCACCTGCAGCGGATGCTCAAAGAACTGAAAATTCCACTGACCGCTTAGCAGCTGAAAGAGGCTGCTGGTTTCGCGGGCAAACGAGCGAGCCTGCGCAACGGAGTCGTAAGAGAAAAAATATGCGCGTGGCGCCAGTCGATTTTCGTGGGTGAGCTGAATGTTTTCCCAGCGATTCATAAGGCCTCCCGGTGGAGAAAAATCGGAACCATTCATTGTAATGGTGGGTAAGTGTAATTGATGGTGATTTTAGTAAAAGTTTTACTAAAATATAGCGAGTGAAGTGATTTACTTTAACTGGATCACGAAAATAATTCGGACGCGGAAAAGAATGCATGACAATGCGCGCCCGGCATCAGAAGAAACCGGGCGGGTTAACGGGGGATTTCAGCGGGTGGTGCCGCGCAGTTTCAGCTTGCTGGGAACAAAAACCAGCAGGGGGAGCGCACGCCCGTCACGGGCTTTTTCGAACAGCAGGTTGACGCCCTGACTGCCCATCATTTCCGAATGGATGCGAACGGTGGAAAGCGGAGGAAAGGTGAAACGCGCCGTTGGGATATCATTAACGCTAATCAGCGAAATATCCTGCGGAATATTCAGACCGCGCTCGTGGATGGCGCGCAGAACGCCAATGGCAATCGAGTCTGAAGCCACAAACAGGGCGCTGGGATAGTCGGGTTTCGCCAGCATTTCTTTAGCCAGTTCATAGCCTGATGAACTGGAGAAACCGCCGCGATAGATGTCCTGTTCAGAAACGACCTGCTGCAGACGACCGTATTCGACAAACGCGGCTTCGCGGATATCGGCCTTGCCTGGCTGGTCTTCGCCACCGATGAAGCCAATGCGGGTGACGCCCTGGGCAATGAAGAAGTCGATGCTCTCTTTGCTGATGCGGGCCAGATCGATATCGACGGCGTCATATTCGCTGCCGGATTCATGGAAATCGATAAAGCAGATATTGTCGGTAAGTGCTGTTGCCGCCTCGCGCAGAGCGGGAGAAGGCTTACCTACAATAAGAATGCCGGTAATGTGTTTGCTCTCCGGCAGACCGCTGTGTTCATAGCAGTTGGTCAGTTCGATCCCGAGTTTCTCACACTGGGTTTCAATCCCATGGCGGATCGCGAGGTAGTAAGGATCGTTGATTTCCAAATCTTGCTGATAGCTGTAGAGCGCCAGAATATGCTGGGGGCCGAGCGCGCTGGTCTGGTTCTTTCGGGCGCTGCTGGTTTTGTACTCCAGCTTTTCCGCGATCTCCAGAATGCGATGCTTAGTCTCTTCTTTTACATTCAGCGTGGGGTCATCGTTTAAAACCCGGGACACTGTCGCCAGGGACACGCCAGCTTCGATTGCGATGTCTTTAAGTGTTGCCATGTTTGCCTTTTCCCTGAGTTACCTGCGCATTGTAAATGAAGTGCTTATCTATTCATCTGTTTTCAGTAAAAAAAGCATGATTAATTGACATGCTCGGGGTAAAACTGGGCTTTCAGAGTGTGATGAGTACGTCATTTTCCCGCTTTTGAGAACAATGCTCGGAAAATATTTTGCTAATATTTAGTAAAATTTTACCAAAGGAGAAAATAATGGATACCGTCGCATTTGCTGATTTTGCCCGAATGGAAATACGTGTTGGAAAAATCGCACAGGTAAAGCGCCATGACAATGCCGATAAGCTGTATATCGTACAGGTAGATGTGGGAGAGCGTACGCTGCAAACCGTAACCAGCCTGGTGCCTTACTACAGAGAAGAGGAGCTGATGGGCAAAACGGTGGTGGTGCTGTGTAATCTGCAAAAGGCCAAAATGCGCGGTGAGACATCAGAGTGCATGCTGCTGTGCGCGGAAACCGACGATGGCAGTGAAAGCGTACTGTTGACGCCAGAACGCCTTATGCCTGCTGGTGTGCGGATTGTTTAAGTCAGGCTAATTGCCGGATGGCGGCTACGCCTTATCCGGCCTACAAAAGATTGTCTTTTATAGGCCGGGTAAGGTTGTTACATTTGCTCCACGCTCACCCGTAATGCTGCCAGGGCTTTGCGCGTCGATCGCAATACCAGATCGCATTGCTCGATCGTTAACGTCAACGGCGGTTCGATGCGGATCGTCTTTGCATTGTTAAGCGTGCCGGCAACCAGCACCCGCTGGCGGAACATCTCACTGGCAAAGTTGTAGCCGATTTCATTATCGACAAACTCAATCGCCATCAGCATGCCCTTACCGCGTACATCATGCACCAGGTCTGGGTATTCCCGCGCAAGCTGGCGGAAACCATCCAGCAACATATCGCCTTTCTGCTCCGCCTGAGCCGGTAAATTTTGCTCCAGCAGGACGTTAATGGTGGCCAGCGCAGCTGCACAAGCGAGCGGGTTGCCGCCAAAGGTGGTGGTATGCAGGAAAGGATTGTCGAACAGGACGGAGAACACCTCTTCGGTGGCAATGGTCGCGCCAATGGGCATCACACCGCCGCCCAACGCTTTGGCCAGACACATAATGTCGGGCTGCACGTTTTCGTGTTCGCAGGCGAACATTTTGCCGGTACGCCCCATGCCGGTTTGCACTTCGTCAAGGATCATCAGCGCGCCAAACTCATCGCAAAGTTTACGAACGGCAGTCAAATAACCTTGCGGCGGCAGGATCACCCCACCTTCACCCTGGATGGGTTCGAGGATCACAGCTGCGACATCGTCACCGGTCTTTTTACACTCGCTGAGCATGGTGCGCATCGCGTTAATATCGCCAAACGGCACATGACGGAAGCCCGGCAGCAGCGGCATAAAGGGTTTACGGAAGGTAGATTTAGCCGTGGCAGACAGCGCGCCCAGTGATTTACCGTGGAATGCGCCGCTGGTGGCAATAAACGTAAATTTACCGCGCGGCGATTGATACGCTTTCGCCAGCTTCAGGGCGGCTTCAACCGACTCGGTCCCGCTGTTACAGAAAAAACTGTATTTCAGTTTACCGGGCGCCAGTGCGGCGAGAGTTTTTGCCAGCATAGCCCGAAGAGGGTCAAGTAACTCCTGGCTGTGCAGAGGTTGTTTCGCGAGTTGATTCTGTACGGCGGAAACCACGACTGGATTACGGTGCCCCACGTTGAAAATTCCAAAACCACCCAGGCAATCGACGAACTCTTGCCCCTGGGTGTCGACAAGCGTATTCAGGCTTCCCGCTTGCCACTCTACGGCTCCGTAATCCCCGCCTGCAGTTACAGATTTTCGATACTCTAAGAACCCCGGATTGACATGCTCCTTGAAGTACTCAATCACCTCTTTGTTCAATGATTTCATTTCCTCATGATCAAGCGTGCGCTTTTCGATGAGATTCAGTGCGTGTGCGCTGCAGGCCAGGGCCGATGCGCTGGAAGGTAACCTGTTCAAAATATGCTCCCGGAGCTCGCGTATCACATGATACTGATTTAAGTATTGCAGGGATTGCGCCATTCCGGCGCGCTTAGCAAAAATCGGGATAAACACCAGGAAACATCTCATTTGCGCAACATTTAATGCCGTGATTTAACATTTGCTGGCATTTTGCCCAAGTAAGGAGCCTGAAAACAGATCGAATAAACGTAAATTTGCGCTAAAAATGGGCAAGATTTGCACTGTGACGGTGCGCTGGTAGAAGTGACGTTGAATAGTTACTAGATGAAAGTATTTTAAATCAATGGATTAGAATGCGTACAGATTTTGAGGTTTAATCGCAAATTGCGATCTAAATCAAATTTAACAACTAAAGATAAAAAAATTATCGCCGAAATAACATAAGCCGAAAGAGTTAACAACCAGATAACCTGCACAGGACGCAATCATGTCTTCTCATCCCTACGTTAGTCAGCAAAATACACCGCTGGATGATGATATCACCCTCATGTCTACCACCGATTTACAAAGCTATATCACCCATGCGAACGATACATTTGTCCAGGTCAGTGGCTATCAGCTGAATGAATTGCTCGATAAGCCGCACAATCAGGTTCGTCATCCGGACATGCCAAAAGCGGCGTTTGCGGATATGTGGTACACCCTGAAGCAGGGCGAGCCATGGAGCGGGATTGTGAAAAACCGGCGTAAGAATGGCGATCACTACTGGGTGAGGGCCAATGCGGTGCCGATGGTGCGGGAAGGACGCGTGACCGGGTATATGTCGATTCGTACCCGGGCAACTGACGAGGAAATTGCGGCAGTAGAGCCTTTATATAAAGCGCTGAACGAAGGGCGTTGCAACCGGCGTATTCATAAAGGGCTGGTGGTACGCAAAGGCTGGCTGGGTAAACTGCCGGCGATGCCGATTCGCTGGCGGGTACGCAGCGTGATGGCATTCATGTTTGTCCTGCTAGCGGCCACATTGCAGCAGATGGGCGCCGAATGGCCGTTACTGCTGATGAGCGCGTTGGTGATGGTGCTGGGAACGGCTATTTTCGAATGGCAAATTGTGCGTCCTATTGAGAATGTCACCCGTCAGGCTCTGAAAGTGGCGACCGGTGAGCGGAACAGCGTGTCGCATCTTAACCGTAGTGATGAACTGGGCCTGATGCTACGAGCAGTGGGCCAACTTGGATTAATGTGTCGCTGGCTCATTCACGACGTCTCCAGCCAGGTGAGTTGCGTGCGCAGCGACAGCGAAACGCTGGCGAAAGGCAGCGACGATTTAAACAAGCATACGCAGCAGACTGTCGAGAACGTGCAGGAAACGGTGACCACCATGAATCAGATGGCGGCATCGGTGAAACAAAACTCAGAGACCGCCGCCGCGGCCGATAAGCTCTCTATTGCCGCCAGCAGCGCGGCAACGCACGGCGGTGAGGCAATGGATACCGTCATCAAAACCATGGACGATATCGCCAACAGCACCCAGCGGATCGGCACTATTACGACGCTGATTAACGATATTGCCTTCCAGACTAACATTCTGGCTTTGAACGCCGCTGTTGAAGCCGCGCGGGCGGGCGAGCAGGGGAAAGGGTTCGCCGTGGTGGCGGGAGAAGTGCGTCATCTTGCTAGCCGCAGCGCCAGTGCGGCCAATGATATCCGCAAGCTGATTGATGCCAGCGCTGACAAGGTGCAGTCCGGATCCGACCAGGTTCACGCCGCAGGACGCACGATGGACGATATTGTGGCGCAGGTGCAAAACGTCACTCAACTGATCGCCCAAATCAGCCACTCCACGCTAGAACAGTCAGATGGTCTTTCCAGCCTGACCCGCGCGGTGAATGAGCTGAGCAACATTACGCAGAAAAACGCCGAACTGGTTGAAGAGAGTGCGCAGATTTCCGCGATGGTGAAACATCGCGCTGGTCGTCTGGAAGATGCGGTTACGGTGCTGCATTAATACTAAAAATACAGGCGGAACGTTGGGCATACGGGTTCCGCCTGCTGTGCAGATTAATCCAGCTGAGTAATATCCAGCGCAGCGCGATCGATAATACCGATGATTTTTTTGATCTGCGCATCGCTGGTATCACCATGATTGACGCGTAGATCCAGCACGGCTTTGAAGTTTTCCAGCGCGCGTTTCATCTGTGGATTTTTGCGTAATTCAAAACCCACGCAGCGGGCTTTAATCCGTTCGTGGATATGTTCCAGATGTTCACGGTTTTCATCCAGCCACTGCTGGCCCTGGGTCGTGATCGCAATCTGTTTACGCCCACCTTCCTCGTCGCTGACGGTGATCAGTGCCTGATCCTGCAAGAAATCCAGTGTTGGATAGATAACGCCCGGGCTTGGGGTGTAATTACCCTGGGTCAGGGTTTCAATCGCTTTAATCAGCTCATAGCCGTGGCTGGCGTCGCGGGTCAAGATATCCAGAATCACCAGGCGTAATTCGCCGTGGCCGAAGAACCGCTGACGACGACCACCGCCGCCGCCACGACCGTGGCGATGCCCGCAACCCTGCTCGTGGTGGTGTTCTTTGTTACAGCCTTCATGGCGATGTTCTTCACCTTTGCAGCAACCTGCATGGTGCTCGTTGTGGCGGCCTTCATGGTGATGTCCTTCACCCTTGCAGCAGCCTTCGTGTTGGTGCTCTGTGTGCTTACAGCAACCTTCATGATGGTTTTGCATCATCGTCTCCTGATGTTGTTTAGATATATCTAATTTATATCTAAAAATTATCAGTTTGCAAGTCTACAAAACATATACTGTATAACGTGATGATTATTAAATGTTTTTAAATGGATGTGATAGTCAGGTAATCATAATTTAACTATATCAAAAAATGCTTGCAATATTTTTGATTAGCAATCATTATCATTTAAAAAATCAATTTAGATATATCGTATTATCTTCACAAGGCGAAAAAATGACAAAAAACACCTCACGCTACCCACAGCGCGTTCGCAATGAACTGCGTTTTCGAGAACTTACTGTCCTGCGGGTAGAGCGTATTAGCGCGGGCTTTCAGCGTATTGTACTGGGCGGTGACGCTCTGGACGGTTTTAGCTCACGCGGCTTTGACGACCATACCAAGGTCTTTTTCCCTGAACCGGGCAGCCATTTTGTACCGCCGGTTGTCACCGATGAAGGCATTGTCTGGGCTGACGGCGTACGTCCGTTATCCCGTGACTACACGCCGTTGTATGACGAAACGCGCCATGAGCTGGCACTGGATTTCTATATTCATGACGGCGGCGTGGCAAGTACATGGGCGATGAATGCCCGTGAGGGTGACAAGCTTACGATCGGCGGGCCGCGCGGTTCTTTGGTGGTACCAGAGGACTATGCGTATCAGGTTTACGTGTGTGATGAGTCGGGAATGCCCGCGTTGCGCCGACGCCTGGAGTCGCTCTGCCGTTTGGCGGTACGTCCGCACGTTACGGCGCTGGTTAGCGTGCAGGATGCGGCGTACCAGGACTATTTTGCCCATCTCGACGGATTTACTCTTCAGTGGTTTATCGGCCATGACGAGCAGGCGGTGAATGAACACTTATCGCGGCTAAGCGTGCCCGCAGACGATTATTTCATCTGGATCACCGGCGAAGGCAAGGTGGTCAAAAACCTGAGTGCTCGTTTTGAAACCGAGGCGTTCGATCAGCAACGGGTTCGCGCAGCGGCTTACTGGCATCAACGCCGTTAATCAGTAATTAGAGGGCGGAACGCCAAACGCCTGGCGGAATGCGTAGCTAAATGCCGCGGTGCTTGAATACCCAACGTCGAGTGCCACGGCGGTTACGCTTTTATTTTTCTTCAGCATTAATACCGATTCAAGTATTCGCATTTTTTGCTTCCAGACGCTGAAAGGCAATCCGGTTTCTTTTTTGAAATGGCGTGAAAAGGTACGGGCAGACATACCCAGATGCTGCGCCCAGTATTCAACAGAATGCTCCAGTGCGGGGGATTCTTGTATTGTTCGGCAGACTTTGGTTAATTCGCGATCCTGCGGCCAGGGTAATACAAAAGCGACTTCCGGGAGTTGCAGAATAATATCGACCAGCACACTAACCAGCTTGCCCTCTTTTGACTGACTATCATAATGGCCTGAAATTGAATTCGTGGCGTAATGAATAAACTCTCTGGCGAAATCACTGATAGCCACTACTTTGCATTCATTGATGCTCTCTTCAAGAAAGCCCGGTTTAATATCCAGATTTTCTAAATACACATCATCTAATGCCCAAACCGCATGCTCCGTATTATTTGGGATCCAAATGCCATAATGCGCCGGGATTATCCAGCACTTACCGGCAACATCAATGCGCATGCTGCCTTTGCGGGCGAAATGAAACTGCATAAAAGAGTGTGAATGCTGCGGTACATGGTGGTTGGCTTCCAGGACATATGAGCGAAAGAATACGTCCTGCGGCAGTTCGGTCATGGAGTTATCCGGGAAGGAGTTCCACTGTTTTTGCGCGAGAGTTTCCATAAATGAATCGTCAATGCTCCCGATGGTGTGTCCGCTACTCGATAGATCTTGTCCGCGGATCATAATACATACACTCTTTTTTCCATAATAATCTTGCGTAATAATTTTTAGCCCACTTTTGGTAAATACCATGAACTCGCTTTGTTCAGATGCTGTCATCGTCAATGAAACAAATGATAACTGGACCCGAATGGGAAAAGAGCTGCTTTCGCAAGCGGATATCAGAATTAATGGCTCGCGCGCCTGGGACATTCAACTTCATCATACCGGTTTCTTTAAACGGGTATTGCAACAAGGCTCGTTAGGGCTTGGCGAAAGCTATATGGAAGGCTGGTGGGACTGCGAACGGCTCGATATTCTGTTCTGTAAAATCCTGAGAGCAAAACTCGACCAGCAGATGCCTGGTAATCTGAAAGATATTTTACGCATTGCCAGCGCGCGCCTGTTTAATTTGCAGTCACGTAGCCGTGCATGGATCGTCGGTAAAGAACATTATGATATTGGTAACGATCTCTTTGCACTGATGCTTGATCCGCATATGCAATATTCCTGCGGTTACTGGAAAGACGCGACCACCTTAGACGATGCGCAAAATGCCAAATTAAAAATGATCTGCGAGAAGCTGCAGCTTAAACCGGGTATGCGTTTACTCGATATTGGTTGTGGCTGGGGCGGGCTGGCGGAATATGCGGCGCGTCATTATGGCGTTGCGGTAGAAGGCGTTACCATTTCCAAAGAGCAGCAGAAAATGGCGCAGCAGCGCTGTGAAGGGCTGGACGTTAACATTCTGCTGCAGGATTATCGCGATCTTGATAAACACTACGATCGCATTGTGTCCGTAGGGATGTTTGAACACGTCGGGCCGAAAAACTACGACACCTATTTCAGCATCGCCGACCGTTGTTTAAAACCGGACGGACTGTTCCTGCTGCATACCATTGGTAGCAATAAAAAAGGGATGAGCGTCGATCCGTGGATCAATAAATACATTTTCCCGAACGGCTGCTTACCGGCAATTTCCCATATTGCCGAGGCCAGCGAATCACGGTTTGTGATGGAGGACTGGCATAACTTCGGCAGCGATTATGATAAAACGCTGATGGCCTGGCATGAGCGCTTTAATCAGGCCTGGCCGGAGCTGTCATCACGTTATTCCGCCACCTTCAGAAGAATGTTTAATTATTATTTATGTGCCTGCGCAGGGGCTTTCCGCGCCAGAGATATTGAGCTTTGGCAGGTGCTGTTTAGCCGCGGCGTAGAGGGCGGGATCCGCGTTTATCGTTAACGTTCTGCCGGATGGCGGCGTTACCTTATCCGGCCTACAAGGGTTTGCACTCGCAGGCCTGATAACGCCTTATCCGGCCTACACAGGTTTGCACTCGTAGGCCTGATAAGCGCAGCGCATCAGGCACGGCGCACATTGCCGGATGGCGGCGCAAACACCTTATCCGGCCTACAAAGATTTGTACTCCGTAGGCCTGATAAGCGCAGCGCATCAGGCACTTATGGCTTAGCCCAATTCACTTTCTGCCAGCGCTTTAAATACCATCGCGACGGCGTGCGCGCCGGGGTCCATATTTCCGAGCAGGCTTTCACTGCTCAGATACGATGCGCGACCCGCATTGGCTTTACTCGACAAACAGGTTCGTTCGGCTCCCGCTTGCGCGGCGTCGAATGCGGCCTGCAAATTTTTCGGTTGTGCGAGCAGCGAAGTCAGGGCCGGTTGCAGCGCATCAATCATGGTGCGATCGCCTTCGTCTGCGCCGCCGTAAAACTTCATCTGCGCCAGTCCCGTATTCAGGGCTTCGGCAACGTTAGCTCCCTGTTCCAGTTTCTGCCCTGCGGCAGTAAAGAAAATAGACATCAGCACACCGCTGGAACCGCCCATCACCACGGTCAGACGTTCGCCAATCAGCGCGAACAGCGTGGCAAGGTTATCCAGCGGCAACTGCTGGCGATGCAACAGACCGGCAATTTCCCGCGCGCCTGCGGCAAAGGTTGAACCGGTATCGCCATCGCCGACTTTGGCATCCAGCGCATTAAGATGGGTCTCCAGATCGGAAAGGGTTGTGGTGACAAGCTCCACAATCCCGGCCACCAGGGCGTTCGCCGAAGGCTGGAATTCCACGCGTGCGCTACGCTGAGATGACGGTACACAGCTGATTTCACGCGGTGGGACCGGCGTCGGCCAGTTACTGGTTTCCACCTCGGTGAGCAGCGCTTTTTCGATGCTCTCTTCCAGCACGATGGCCGTCAGTGAAAAGCCTTTCATATCCAGCGCGGTGACCAGTGAGGCCGGGCCAATCAGCCAGTCGATACGCGGATGCAGCGGGCTGCTGGCCAGTTCGCGGGTAATGATGGCCATTTCGGCAACAGAAACGCCGCCAAGATTGTTAATCATCACCGCCAGACGGCCGGTTTCAGGCAGGGCAGCCAGCAGTTTATCCACCATCAGGCTCACCACCTGCGCACTGTTCTGGGTGTCGATAACCGAGGCGCCTGGTTCGCCGTGAATGCCCATACCCAGCTCCGCGTGGCCCAGATGATGACGCGGGGCGGCGTCGGTTTCTTGCGGCAGATGACAGCTGGAAAGCGCAACGCCCAGACTGAAGGTGTTATTGGCCGCGTATTGCGCTTCACGCAGGACGGTGGCGAGGTTGTAGCCGCGTTCGGCAAAATAGCCCGCGATTTTATGCACCAGGATGGTTCCCGCAATGCCGCGCGGGTGTTTGTTATCCGGCAGGGAGATGTCATCGCCGACAATCAGCATTTCAACGTTGTAACCAAGGCGACGGGCTTTCTCGGCAGCGAGACCGAAATTAAGACGGTCACCGGTGTAATTTTTCACGATCAATAAACAGCCCGCCTCACCGGTCACCGCCTGAATGGCGGTCAGTACCGCATCCACGCTCGGGGAGGCGAACACGTCGCCGCAGACGGCAGCGGTTAGCATGCCTTTACCGATAAACCCAACGTGCGCGGGTTCGTGCCCTGAACCGCCGCCGGAAATGACCGCCACGTTATTTTTGTTGAGGTCACGACGGACCACGATGCGAATGGCCGGATCGCTTTCCAGACGCGCCAGGTTATTCCACGGGCTGGCGATAATCGTACCGTCGATGACGTCGCTCACGAGATGGGTACGTTGATTAAAAAAGAATTGAGACATAACGGCTCCTTGAGGTTGAGTGTAAGACAAACCCCCGGAAGCATGGTCATGGTGCGGAGGCGATAGAGAGATTCTGGCGAAGTCAGCGCGGAAAAAAACAACCTTAAAATGAGTTTCATTACGGAACGTTGTTGTTGTTTTTTGTTCCGAAATGAAACTTAAAAGAACGGAGAACAACCACAATGCGAGCTCGCTCGACTTTTTTCTCTCGCGATGAATGCAGCTGACACGGCACTGTCAGCTTTTTTTTGCCGGTTTTTTGGCAAGTGAGTGGGCAAAAGAGAAAGTGAGATTCGTCTGTGCCGGAGATTTGGCGGCAAATGAACGGATCGGGATCGCAAACCTTATATTTTTTATGGTTAAGCGTTCCAATATGGAACATGTGTCGTTTTTATCTGTTTCATATCAGAACAAAAAGACGAAAGATTTTTTTGTGCACGCCTCGCCATACAGTTATTGCATCGCTCCGGTATCTCCCGTTTTCGCCGTCAGCATCAGGCCAAACAGGTTAACGCCAGGGCTCACCATGTAAAAACATGTACTTATTTGAGGATGAAAGGAATGCTAAAAGTTATTCAATCTCCAGCCAAATATCTCCAGGGTCCTGACGCTTCCACCTTGTTTGGTCAATACGCTAAAAATCTGGCGGACAGCTTTTTCGTGATTGCGGATGACTTCGTGATGAAACTGGCGGGAGAGAAAGTACTCAACGGCCTGCACAGCCACGACATTAGCTGCCATGCGGAACGCTTTAACGGTGAATGTAGCCATGTTGAAATTAATCGCCTGATTGCCATTCTGAAACAGCACGGTTGCCGCGGTGTGGTTGGGATTGGCGGTGGGAAAACGCTGGATACCGCCAAAGCGATTGGCTACTACCAGAAGTTGCCGGTGGTGGTGATCCCGACTATCGCGTCTACCGATGCGCCAACCAGCGCGCTGTCTGTTATCTATACCGAAGCCGGTGAGTTTGAAGAGTATCTTATCTACCCGAAAAACCCGGATATGGTGGTGATGGACACTGCAATCATTGCCAAAGCGCCGGTACGTCTGCTGGTGGCCGGGATGGGCGATGCGCTCTCGACCTGGTTTGAAGCGAAAGCCTGTTATGACGCCAGAGCGACCAGCATGGCGGGCGGACAGTCCACCGTGGCGGCGCTGAGCCTGGCGCGCTTGTGCTATGATACCCTGCTGGCGGAAGGCGAGAAGGCACGCTTTGCCGCGCAGGCCGGCGTGGTGACCGATGCGCTGGAGCGTATTGTCGAAGCTAACACTTACCTCAGCGGCATCGGTTTTGAAAGCAGCGGTCTGGCAGGGGCGCATGCGATCCACAACGGCTTTACGATTCTGGAAGAGTGCCACCATTTGTACCACGGTGAAAAAGTCGCCTTTGGTACGCTGGCGCAACTGGTGCTGCAAAACAGCCCGATGGAAGAGATCGAAACCGTGCTGAATTTCTGTCAGAAAGTAGGCCTGCCGGTAACGTTAGCGGAAATGGGCGTGAAAGAAGACGTTGACGGCAAGATCATGGCGGTGGCAAAAGCGACCTGTGCAGAAGGTGAAACCATCCACAATATGCCGTTCCCGGTAACGCCTGAAAGCGTACATGCCGCTATTCTGACGGCAGACCTGCTGGGACAGCAGTGGCTGGCGCGTTAATCAGTCGTCGGTAGGTTTTTATCCGGCATCTTCTCCCCTCTGACAGTCCCTGCCGGAGGGGTTGTCTATGGTTAAACAGCGGAAAGGGATATGACGGCGCACACGCATAGCATCGGGAAGGAAGTCTCTTCAGTCATTGCCCAGTCATGGCATCGTTGCAGCAAGTTTATGCAGCGGGAAACCTGGCAGGCGCCGCATCAGGCACAGGGGCTGACCTTTGAGTCGATTTGTCGTCGCAAGACGGCGCTGCTGACGATTGCTCAGGCTGCGCTGGAAGATGCCTGGGAGTTTATGGACGGCCGACCGTGCGCGCTGCTGATTCTGGATGAATCAGCCTGTATTCTCAGCCGTTGCGGTGATCCGCAGACGGTGGAACAGCTGGCGGAGCTTGGGTTTCTTGACGGCAGCTACTGTGCAGAAAGCATTATTGGCAGCTGTGCGCTTTCTCTGGCGACGATGCCGGGGCAGCCGACAAAAACTTCTGGCGATCAGCACTTTAAACAGGCGCTACATCCGTGGTCGTTCTGCTCTACGCCGGTCTTCGATAATCATGGTCGACTGTTCGGCTCCATCTCGCTGTGTTGTCTGGTGGAACATGAGTGCGTTTCTGATTTATCCCTGACGCTGGCGATTGCCAGAGAAGTCGGCAACTCTTTGCTGACCGACAGCCTGCTGGCTGAATCCAACCGCCATCTGAACCAGATGTACGGGCTGCTGGAGAGTATGGATGATGGTGTGATGGCCTGGAACGAACAGGGCGTATTGCAGTTCCTCAATGCGCGTGCGGCGCTGCTTTTGCATCTCGACGCGCAGGCCAGTCAGGGGAAAAACATTCACGACTTGCTCAATCTCCCCATGCTGCTGCGCCGGGCGATCAAACATGCCCGCGGCCTGAATCACGTCGAAGTTACTTTTGAAAGCCAGCATCAGTTTGTTGATGCCGTCATCACGCTGAAACCGATTGTTGAGGAGCAGGGCAACAGCTTTATCCTGCTGCTGCATCCGGTGGAGCAAATGCGTCAGCTGATGACCAGTCAGCTCGGCAAGGTGAGCCACACCTTTGAGCAGATGTCGACTGACGATCCGGAAACCCGCCGCTTGATCCATTTTGGACGCCAGGCGGCGAGGGGGAGTTTCCCGATCCTGCTGTGCGGGGAAGAGGGGGTTGGTAAGGAACTGCTGAGTCAGGCCATTCACAATGAAAGTGAGCGCGCCAGCGGGCCGTATATCGCCGTGAACTGTCAGCTGTATGCCAACAGCGTGCTGGGGCAGGATTTTATGGGCAGTGCGCCCACCGACGATGAAAATGGTCGGCTGAGCCGTCTTGAACTGGCGAACGGCGGCACGCTGTTTCTGGAAAAAATTGAATATCTGGCGCCGGAGCTGCAATCCGCGCTGTTACAGGTGATCAAGCAGGGGGTACTCACCCGCCTGGATGCCCGTCGGTTGATTCCGGTGGATGTCAAAGTGATCGCCACCACCACGGTTGATCTCGCCAATCTGGTGGAGCAAAACCGCTTTAGCCGTCAGCTGTATTATGCGCTGCACTCTTTTGAGATAGTGATCCCCCCGCTGCGGGCGCGGCGTAACAGTATTCCCTCGCTGATTTATACGCGGCTGAATAGCCTGAAAAAACGCTTTTCATCCAGTCTGAAGATCGACGACGATGCGCTGGCACAACTGGTGGCCTATTCGTGGCCGGGCAATGACTTTGAGCTGAACAGCATTATCGAAAACATCGCCATCAGCAGTGATAACGGCCATATTCGGCTGAGCAATCTACCGGATTATCTGTTTGCCGAACGTCCGGGTCTGGAGACGGCGTCTTCACTGCTGCCAGCCAGCCTGACCTTTACCGCTATCGAAAAAGAGGCGATTATCCATGCTGCCCGCGTCACCAGCGGGCGCGTGCAGGAGATGTCGCAACTGCTGAATATTGGTCGCACCACCCTGTGGCGCAAGATGAAGCAGTACGACATTGATGCCAGCCAGTTTAAGCGCAAGCATCTGGACTAGTTTCTTCAATTCTCGCCATCGAGAACAGCGCGTCTGACAGTCGGTTGATATAGCGTCTGGGTTCATCGCGTAACGTCAGCGTTCTGCTCATCGCGATAAGGACCCGCTCCAGTCGGCGCGCCAGGGTTCGCGCGACGTGTAGCTGTGCCGATGGCAGATTTTTCCCCGGAATAACAAACTCTTTGAGCGGGCCGCTTTGCGCCATATTGCGGTCAATAAGCTGCTCCAGCGCCTGAATATCCTCATCGCCAATAAGCTGTTGTAAGCGAGCGAGTCCTTTCTCATCGCTGGCGAGTTCCGCACCCAGTACAAACAGCATCTTTTGCATGTCGTGCAGATCCTGGCGTAGTTCAGCCTGGTGCGTGCTGGCATAGCAGACGCCAAGCTGGGAAATCAGTTCATCCACCGTGCCATAGGCCTCAACGCGGATGTCGTCTTTGTCGATACGGCTGCCGCCAAACAGCGCGGTCGTGCCTTTATCGCCGGTTCGGGTATAGATGCGGTACATTTAATTTATCTCGCTGAAGGGAAGTACTTTAACCAGTTGACCGGCATTAGCACCGAGGACGCGGAGCTGGGCTGCTCCGGCGCGGATATGCCCACGGATCAGCGCCCGATCTTCGGGCAACTGGGCGTGGGTTAACGCAATATCACCCGTGGCGTTAAGACCCAGACCGACACGTAGCGTTGAGCTTTTGGCCGCAAGTTTGCTCAATGCCAGCGCGCAGTCATGCTCGTCGCAACAGATTGCCCGGCAAGGGACGCCTTGCTCTTCCAGTCCCCAGCACAGCTCATCAAGCACGCGAGTATCCTGCCAGCGTGAGTGATAAAACAGATGTACGCCCGGTGATGAAAGTGACATTGCGCCCCCTGCGTTATCAGAATGCCTGACGGAAGATCTCGGCAATTTCTTTCTCGTTCCCTTTGCGCGGGTTAGAGAAGGCGTTGCCGTCCTTCAGCGCCATTTCCGCCATGTACGGGAAATCGGCTTCTTTGACGCCCAGATCGCGCAAATGCTGCGGAATGCCGATGTCAGCGGAGAGACGGGCAATGGCGTGAATGGCCAGTTCGGCGGCATCCATGGTGGAAAGTCCGTCAGTGTTTTCGCCCATAAATTCTGCGATATCGGCAAATTTCTCCGGGTTAGCGATCAGGTTATAGCGCGCCACGTGCGGGAGCAGTACGGCATTCGCCACGCCGTGTGGCATGTCGTACAGACCGCCAAGCTGATGCGCCATTGCGTGAACGTAGCCGAGGTTGGCGTTGTTGAAAGCCATACCCGCCAGCAGAGAAGCGTAGGCCATGTTCTCGCGAGCTTTCAGGTTGCTGCCCAGCGCTACGGCCTGACGCAAGTTGCGTGCGATCAGGCGAATAGCCTGAATAGCGGCGGCGTCAGTGACCGGGTTAGCATCTTTGGAAATATAGGCTTCTACGGCGTGGGTCAGGGCGTCCATCCCGGTCGCGGCGGTCAGCGGGGCGGGTTTGCCGAGCATCAGCAGCGGATCGTTAATGGAGACCGACGGCAGGTTGCGCCAGCTGACAATCACAAACTTCACTTTGGTTTTGGTATTGGTCAGCACGCAGTGGCGGGTGACTTCGCTGGCGGTACCGGCAGTGGTATTCACCGCAACGATAGGCGGCAGCGGGTTGGTCAGGGTTTCAATCCCGGCATAGCTGTAGAGATCACCTTCGTGAGTCGCCGCGATACCGATGCCTTTACCGCAGTCATGCGGGCTACCGCCGCCAACGGTAACGATGATATCGCAATGCTCTTTGCGAAAAACTTCCAGGCCGTCACGCACGTTGGTGTCTTTTGGGTTGGGTTCAACGCCGTCAAAAACCACCACGTCAATGCCCGCTTCACGTAGATGGGCGAGGGTTTTATCCACCGCACCGTCTTTAATAGCCCGCAGACCTTTATCAGTAACCAGCAGCGCTTTTTTACCGCCTAACAGTTTGCAGCGTTCGCCGACAACGGAAATAGCATTGGGGCCAAAGAAGTTCACATTTGGCACCAGGTAATCAAACATACGATAGCTCATAATATACCTTCTTAGATTTAAATTATAATTCAGAGAAACAATTCAGTGCGGTTTCTGCTAATAATCTGTCTTGTTCGACGGTGCCGCCGCTAACGCCAACGGCACCAATTAATTTACCGTTTAATATGACAGGTAAGCCGCCGCCGAAAATAACAATGCGCTGTTGGTTGGTAAGCTGCAAACCATATAGCGAAGCACCCGGTTGTACCGCGTCGGTAATTTCATGGGTGCCCTGGCGCAGGCAGCAGGCGGTATACGCTTTATTAAGAGAGATATCACAGCTGGTGACAAACGCATCGTCCATGCGTTGCATTAGCAGCGTATTCCCGCCGTGATCCACCACGGAAAAGACCACCGGAACGTTGATCTCAAGCGCTTTAGCCTCAACGGCCTGCGCCATTTTTTTTGCAGCCGCCAGCGTAATGGTGGCAATTTGTTGGCTCTTATTCACAATCTCTCCTGAAAATGTTGTAGGGCTGAGGTCACGAAACATATCGCGCAACAGCTATTTTTATCATTGGCTTTACCTTATTTTCTCGCCGTACGTTATTAAGTCAATAGGACGGAAATTTCAGGAATATCAAATTTATCTTCCCGGTTTTGCGTTTATTGATAATGATCATTTAACCTCGTCACAATTAACGATGGATATTCCTGAATTGCGTTTCAATATGGAACGATGTGTTTTTATTAGGTGCCAAATTGGAACGAAATTAATTTTATTTTTTTATTGCTTGGCTCATTTAGAGTTCGGCCATTGCTGATGAAAGGCGAATGTCGGGTGTTGTGTCCCCGGCAATATGGCCCGGCGTCCCTATTTTTTACCTTTTGAGTCAATAAATCATGAGAAGATCAAAACGATTCGAAGTGCTTGCGAAGCGGCCTGTAAATCAGGATGGGCTGATTGGCGAATGGCCTGAAGAGGGGCTGATTGCCATGGAAAGCCCCTACGATCCGGCGTCGTCGGTGAAGGTGGAAAATGGTCGTATTATTGAGCTGGACGGTAAGAGCCGCGCCGAGTTCGACATGATCGACCGTTTCATTGCCGACTATGCGATTAACGTGGCCGAGGCGGAGCGCGCCATGCAGCTCGATGCGCTGGAGATCGCCAGAATGCTGGTGGATATCCACGTCAGTCGGGAAGAGATTATTGCCATTACCACCGCCATTACCCCGGCGAAAGCGGTGGAAGTGATGGCGCAAATGAACGTGGTGGAGATGATGATGGCGCTGCAAAAAATGCGCGCCAGACGCACGCCTTCCAACCAGTGCCACGTAACTAACCTGAAAGATAACCCGGTACAGATTGCCGCCGATGCTGCTGAAGCGGGGATCCGCGGCTTTTCCGAGCAGGAAACGACGGTCGGGATCGCCCGCTACGCGCCGTTTAACGCCCTGGCGCTGCTGGTGGGTTCCCAGTGCGGTCGTCCCGGTGTGCTGACGCAATGTTCCGTTGAAGAGGCCACCGAGCTGGAGCTGGGCATGCGTGGGCTTACCAGCTACGCCGAAACGGTGTCGGTATATGGCACAGAATCGGTGTTTACCGACGGTGATGACACGCCGTGGTCCAAAGCATTTCTCGCCTCGGCTTATGCGTCGCGTGGCCTGAAGATGCGCTACACCTCCGGCACCGGCTCGGAGGCGCTGATGGGCTATTCCGAAAGTAAATCGATGCTTTATCTGGAGTCGCGCTGCATTTTTATCACTAAAGGTGCGGGCGTACAGGGGCTGCAAAACGGTGCGGTCAGCTGTATCGGCATGACCGGCGCTGTGCCGTCAGGGATCCGCGCGGTGCTGGCGGAAAACCTGATTGCCTCAATGCTCGACCTTGAAGTGGCCTCCGCCAATGACCAAACCTTTTCCCACTCCGATATTCGCCGTACTGCCCGTACCCTGATGCAGATGCTGCCGGGTACCGACTTTATTTTCTCCGGTTACAGCGCGGTACCCAACTACGACAACATGTTTGCCGGATCGAACTTCGACGCTGAAGATTTCGATGATTACAACATTCTGCAACGCGATCTGATGGTTGACGGCGGTCTGCGGCCGGTCACGGAAGAGGAAACCATCGCCATTCGCAATAAGGCCGCACGCGCCATTCAGGCGGTGTTCCGCGAACTGGGCCTGCCGCTGATTAGCGATGAAGAAGTCGAAGCCGCTACTTATGCTCACGGCAGCAAAGATATGCCTGCGCGTAATGTGGTTGAGGATTTGGCTGCCGTGGAAGAGATGATGAAGCGCAATATCACCGGGCTGGATATCGTCGGCGCGTTGAGTTGCAGCGGCTTCGAAGACATCGCCAGCAATATCCTCAACATGCTGAGACAGCGTGTTACCGGTGATTACCTGCAAACGTCGGCCATTCTGGATCGCCAGTTCGACGTCGTCAGCGCCGTCAACGACATCAATGATTATCAGGGACCAGGTACCGGCTATCGCATCAGTGCCGAACGCTGGGCGGAAATTAAAAATATTGCGGGCGTGGTTCAGCCCGGCTCGATCGAATAAGGCGGTACACAGTGGAATGCACAACTGAACGTAAGCCGGTTTTCACCTTACAGGTGAGCGAAGGCGAGGCGGCTAACGCGGATGAACGCGTGGATGAGGTGGTGATTGGCGTCGGCCCGGCCTTTGCTAAGTATCAGCATAAAACCTTGATTGATATGCCGCACAACGCGATTTTGAAAGAGCTGGTTGCAGGCATTGAAGAAGAGGGGTTACATGCGCGGGTAGTGAGGATCCTGCGCACCTCGGATGTTTCTTTTATGGCATGGGATGCGGCAAATCTCAGCGGCTCAGGCATTGGGATTGGTATCCAGTCGAAAGGAACCACGGTGATTCATCAGCGCGATCTGCTGCCGCTAAGTAACCTGGAACTGTTTTCTCAGGCTCCGCTGCTGACGCTGGAAACCTATCGTCAGATTGGTAAAAACGCCGCGCGCTATGCACGTAAAGAGTCGCCTTCGCCGGTGCCAGTGGTCAATGACCAGATGGTGCGCCCTAAATTTATGGCCAAGGCCGCGCTGTTTCATATCAAAGAAACCAAACACGTGGTGCAGGATGCTGCGCCTGTCACGTTGCATATTGCACTGGTAAGGGAATGACCATGAACGACAACATCATGACCGCGCAGGATTATCCATTAGCCACCCGCTGCCCGGAGAAAATCCAGACGCCTACCGGTAAGCCGCTAACCGACATTACCCTTGAGAATGTGCTGGCGGGCCGCGTAGGACCACAGGATGTGCGTATTTCTCAGCAAACGCTGGAGTACCAGGCGCAGATTGCCGAGCAGATGCAGCGTCATGCCGTGGCGCGCAATTTTCGTCGTGCGGCAGAACTGATTGCGATCCCGGATGCCCGCATTCTGGAGATCTACAACGCGCTACGGCCGTTTCGTTCTTCGTTTGCCGAGTTGCAGGCCATTGCCGATGAACTGGAACACACTTGGCACGCCAGGGTGAACGCCGGGTTTGTCCGCGAATCGGCAGAGGTATACCAGCAGAGAAATAAGCTGCGTAAAGGCAGTCAGTGACGGAGGCAGCATGCCGTTAATTGCAGGGATCGATATCGGCAACGCCACTACCGAAGTGGCGTTGGCGCAGGATGGCCGGTTTATCGGCAGCGGGATTGTCGCCACGACCGGGATGAAAGGCACGCGGGAGAATATCGCCGGGGTAGTCGCGTCCCTGCAGCAGGCGCTGGATAAAACGCCGTGGTCGCTGCAGGACGTGGCAAAAATCTGCATCAACGAGGCCGCACCGGTTATTGGCGATGTGGCGATGGAAACCATCACTGAAACCATCATTACCGAATCAACGATGATTGGCCATAACCCGCAAACGCCCGGCGGCGCTGGCGTGGGCATGGGAACCACCATCGCTGTGGAGAAGTTGGCAGCGTTGAGCGAGGATCGATTTGCCCAGGGCTGGATACCGTTGGTGGGTGAGGCGATGGATTTCCTTGAGGCGGTTTGGTTTATCAATGAAGCGCTGGATCGCGGCGTCAACGTGGTGGCGGCCATCCTGAAAAAAGATGATGGCGTGCTGGTGAATAATCGCCTGCGTCGGCCAATGCCGGTGGTTGATGAAGTCACTCTGCTGGAGAAGGTACCGGAAGGCGTGCTGGCGGCGGTGGAAGTGGCGGCCCCGGGACAGGTGGTGCGGGTACTGTCGAATCCTTACGGTATCGCGACCTTCTTTGCCCTGACCCCTGAGGAAACGCAAACTATCGTCCCCATCGCCAGAGCGCTGATTGGCAACCGTTCCGCCGTGGTGCTGAAAACCCCGCAGGGCGATGTGCGATCAAGAGTGATCCCGGCGGGTAAGATCTTTATCCGTGGTGAAAAGCGTGGCGGTGAAGCCGACGTAGCGCAAGGCGCGCAGGCTATTATGCAGGCGATGAACGCCTGCGCGCCCGTGTGTGATATTCGTGGTGAAGCAGGCACGCATGCAGGCGGCATGCTGGAGCGGGTGCGTAAGGTGATGGCCTCGCTGACCGGTCATGACATGAACACGGTGCATATTCAGGATCTGTTGGCGGTCGATACATTTATTCCACGCAAGGTGCAGGGCGGCATCGCCGGAGAATGTTCAATGGAGAACGCCGTGGGCATTGCGGCGATGGTGAAAGCCGATCGTTTACAGATGCAGGCCATCGCCAGTGAGCTGAGCGTCCGGTTAAACACTCTGGTTGAGGTTGGCGGCGTGGAGGCCAACATGGCTGTAGCGGGGGCGTTAACAACACCCGGATGCGCCGCACCGCTGGCGATCCTCGACTTAGGCGCAGGATCTACCGATGCCGCCGTCATCAATAGCGACGGTGTAGTGAAAGCGGTACATCTGGCCGGCGCGGGGAATATGGTCAGCCTGTTGATTCAAACTGAGCTGGGCTTAAGCGATGCCTTTCTGGCGGAGGAAATTAAAAAATACCCGCTGGCAAAAGTGGAGAGCCTGTTTAGCATTCGCCATGAGAATGGCGCGGTAGAGTTTTTCCGCGAACCGCTCAGTCCGTCAGTATTCGCCAAAGTGGTGTATTTGAAAGACGGTGAGCTGATCCCGGTAGATAACCAGACTTCGCTGGAAAAAATCCGTCTGGTGCGCCGACAGGCTAAAGAGAAGGTTTTTGTGACCAACTGCCTGCGCGCGTTACGCCAGGTGTCACCCGGAGGCTCTATTCGCGATATGACGTTCGTGGTGCTGGTAGGCGGTTCTTCGCTGGATTTCGAAATCCCGCAGATGATCACCGATGCGCTGGCGCATTACGGCGTTGTCGCCGGGCAGGGCAATATTCGAGGTACCGAAGGGCCGCGTAATGCGGTGGCAACAGGACTGGTTTTAGCCGGAGAAGCAAAAAAATAGCGCAGAAAACAGCCGCGCAAGCGTTTAGCTGCGGGGTAAGTCAAATAAAGGCGATGTTCTCTTTGATATCCCGGCGGAGTTGGGTACATAGTATAAATGTGTCTCTCACGTGGTTAATTTTAAGGATAAGAGCATGCCAACAGCAATTGAGAAAGCATTGGATTTTATTGGTGGTATGAACACTTCGGCGTCAGTACCCCATTCAATGGATGAAAGTACCGCTAAGGGAATCTTAAAGTATTTGCATGACTTAGGTGTGCCAGCGAGTCCGGAAGTTGTGATGGCACGGGGTGAGCAAGAGGGATGGAATCCCGAGTTCACGAAAAAAGTGGCCGGATGGGCAGAGAAAGTCGCCTCCGGTAACCGCATCCTTATCAAGAACCCAGAGTATTTTTCAACCTATATGCAGGAGCAGCTCAAAGAGCTAGTGTGAGCTGACTATCGAATTAAACTCTAACGGACGTTTCCATCCCAGGATGGCGGCGTCCAGATGGGGTTGCCAGTGACATGCTGTTTTCTGAACAGGTGTATCGCGTAAATAGCTTTAGTCCCCGCCAGCCATTTTCTTCCGTGTACTCATTCAACATATTGATGCAAGAAAGTATTGATTTTTCTAGGACAAACTCTTTTTTGCTACATACCAATTTCTACGGAATACCCATAAAAAAAGGACCTGCGATTTCTCGCAAGTCCTTGAAATTTGGTGGCCCCTGCTGGACTTGAACCAGCGACCAAGCGATTATGAGTCGCCTGCTCTAACCACTGAGCTAAGGGGCCGTGGCGGTGGATTATAAAGTAACTCCGCGTTGCAATCCAGACATAAGCGTACGGATGCTGTTTTTATAAACAATGTATTTTCAGTCCGTTATACTTGTTCCCTTGATGTATTGTTCGGAGTAATTATGGTTAAGGACATACTGGCACCGGGGCTGCGGGTGGTATTTTGCGGCATCAATCCGGGGCTATCTTCCGCAGGTACAGGATTCCCCTTTGCACATCCCGCCAATCGCTTCTGGAAGGTCATCCATCAGGCGGGATTCACCGAGCGCCAGCTTAAACCTGAAGAGGCACAGCACCTACTGGACTTCCGCTGCGGCGTGACTAAGTTTGTCGACAGACCAACGGTACAAGCCAATGAAGTGAAGCTACAAGAGATGCGTAGCGGCGGTCGTCTGCTTATTGAAAAAATAGAAGAGTATCAGCCAGCCGCGCTCGCTATCCTTGGGAAACAGGCATTTGAGCAGGGGCTTAGCCAGCGTGGGGCGCAGTGGGGAAAACAGACGCTGACCATTGGCGCGACGCAAATATGGGTATTGCCGAATCCCAGCGGATTAAGCCGGATCACGCTGGATAAATTGGTGGAGGCGTATCGGGAAGTGAATGATGCCTTGCTCAGGCGGGGACTATAAAGAAAAACGCCACCTTGCGGTGGCGTTTATGCTTATGCGGCGAGATTAATCGTCGAGGAAGCTACGCAGTACTTCAGAGCGGCTCGGGTGGCGCAGTTTACGCAGCGCCTTCGCTTCGATCTGACGGATACGTTCGCGGGTAACGTCGAACTGTTTACCCACTTCTTCCAGCGTGTGGTCGGTGTTCATATCGATACCGAAACGCATACGCAGAACTTTCGCTTCACGGGCGGTCAGGCCAGCCAGAACGTCGTGCGTTGCGGCACGCAGGCTCTCGGTGGTCGCAGAGTCCAGCGGCAGCTCGAGGGTGGTATCCTCGATGAAATCACCCAGATGCGAATCTTCATCGTCGCCGATCGGCGTTTCCATGGAGATAGGTTCTTTAGCGATTTTCAGCACTTTACGGATCTTGTCTTCCGGCATCAGCATGCGCTCAGCCAGTTCTTCTGGCGTCGGCTCGCGGCCCATCTCTTGCAGCATCTGACGGGAGATACGGTTGAGCTTGTTGATAGTCTCAATCATATGTACCGGGATACGGATGGTACGCGCCTGATCCGCGATCGAACGGGTGATCGCCTGACGGATCCACCAGGTTGCATAGGTGGAGAACTTGTAACCACGACGGTATTCAAACTTATCAACCGCTTTCATCAGACCGATGTTACCTTCCTGAATCAGATCCAGGAACTGCAAGCCACGGTTGGTGTATTTTTTAGCGATAGAGATAACCAGACGTAAGTTCGCTTCAACCATCTCTTTTTTCGCACGGCGGGCTTTCGCTTCACCGATGGACATGCGACGGTTGATATCTTTAACCTGCTCGATGGTCAGGCCGGTTTCTTCTTCAATCTGCTGCAGTTTCTGCAGGCCGCGGTGAACGTCATCTGCAACGTCGTGCAGTTTTTCAGACCACGGTTTGTTCATCGCGATTGCCGCGTTGAACCAGGTTTCGCTGGTTTCGTTGCCAGTGAACAGGGTGATGAAGTTTTTCTTCGGCATTTTGCACTGCTCAACGCAGAGCTTCATGATCAGACGTTCCTGAGTACGCACGCGGTCCATCATGACGCGCATGCTGTTTACCAGGTAGTCGAACTGCTTCGGCACCAGGCGGAACTGTTTGAACACTTCGGACAGCTTCTGAATTTCTTCCTGCGCGGCAGCATGGCTGCGGCCTTTCGCTTTGATGGTGTCGCGAGTGATTTCGTACTGAGTACGCAGTTCACCGAATTTTTCACGCGCTAACTCAGGGTCGATGCTGTTGTCATCATCGCTGCTGTCGTCGTCGCCATCTTCTTCATCTTCGTCTTCATCGTCATCCATCTCTTCCTGAGAGAGTTCAGAACCGACGTGGGTCGCCGTTGGCGCCATGTCTTCTTCCGCGTTTGGATCGACAAAGCCAGTGATCAGATCGGAAAGACGTGCTTCTTCAGCTTCTACGCGATCGTACTGCTCAAGCAGGTAGGTGATAGCTTCCGGGTATTCGGCAACGGAGCATTGAACCTGGTTAATCCCGTCTTCGATGCGTTTAGCGATGTCGATTTCGCCTTCGCGGGTTAACAGTTCAACGGTACCCATTTCACGCATGTACATGCGGACCGGGTCAGTCGTACGACCGATTTCGGACTCAACGCTGGACAGAACCTGGGCAGCCGCTTCTTCCGCGTCTTCATCGGTGCTGTTGGAGGTTTCAGCAAGCAGCAGATCATCGGCATCAGGTGCTTCTTCCATCACCTGAATACCCATGTCATTGATCATTTGGATGATGTCTTCGATTTGATCTGAATCGACGATATCTTCCGGCAGATGGTCATTGACCTCGGCATAGGTCAGATAGCCTTGCTCCTTACCACGTTGGACAAGAAGCTTCAGCTGTGACTGCGGGTTTTGCTCCATAAGACGGTATCCACACTTAATTCGTTTGATTGGTGTTGGGCGGTAAAACCGCCAACGGCAAAACGAGGGCATACTTATATTTTGCCGCTGCCTCTCCGTGCGGCTGTCGGGGGCTTCCCGATCGATATTCGGCAGTTAAGCCGTTAAATACTTCATCTTTCACGTTGTCTCTGCGTTAGCTGCGTTCGTTACTCGGCTCATCCTGAGCCTCGCCCCTTACGGGACCGCCGCAAGCAGCGTTCAAATCCGCTCCCGGCGGATTTGTCATCCTGGTCATGTACTTATGTACACTCCCAGGCGTTCGTTCACTTGCTGCCTTGATACAACGCGAATGATTTTGTCTTTGTTTTGTCTTTCTCTTATTTCTTGGCCAGTTCCTGGTTCAGTGTCCAGAGTTCCCGGCGTTCTTCGCTGCTTAAACCGTGTGTGCGCTCACGAGCTATCAACTCTTCCTGGCGCAGTTCAAGCATCGAATCAAACATATGGTTGAGTGAGTCGGTGAAGGTTTTTTCCGCGATATCTTTATCTGCTATATCGTCCCACATCGACAGTTTTTCAAGGGTCGCAGCATCATTTGTGCCACGGTAGTGTTCTAAAAGTTGCCCGGTGGTCAGACCTGGCTGAGCCAGACAAGTGTTGACCAGTTCTCTGAATAAGCCAAGTCCAGGCAGCTTATTACTATCCAGTGCGCCTAACGGTGGAACCAGCGGGGCGAGGCCCGGGTTCTGTACCAGCAACCCTATAAGTATACGCATGGTCGTACGTTTTAGCTGTGGAACAGGGCGGGAAGCCCCATTTTCTGCCAGTTTAGGCATTAAACGTTCAAGCTGGCTGTCATCCAGAATGCCGAGCTTGTTCCCCAACTCCTGTCGCAGGTAAATGCGCAACGTTTCGCCTGGTACCTGAGTAATCAACGGTAATGCCAGCGTACTGAGCTGTGCGCGTCCGTCCGGGGTACTCAAATCAACCTGCGGCAGCAGGCTGTTAAATAAAAACGCGGAGAGCGGCAGCGCCTGCTCCATCCGGGCTTCAAAGGCCTCTTTCCCTTCTTTACGCACCAGCGTATCGGGGTCTTCGCCGTCAGGTAAAAACATAAAGCGTAGCTGGCGTCCGTCTGTCATATAGGGCAGTGCGGTTTCCAGCGCGCGCCATGCTGCGTCACGTCCGGCACGGTCGCCGTCGTAACAGCAAATTACGTTGTTCGTCGCGCGGAACAACAGTTGGATGTGATCGGCGGTAGTTGACGTCCCAAGGGATGCCACGGCGTAGTTAATGCCGTATTGCGCCAGCGCCACCACATCCATATAGCCTTCTACCACTAACAGGCGCTGTGGATCGGCGTTATCCTGCTGGGCTTCATAAAGGCCATACAGCTGGCGACCTTTATGGAAAATATCGGTTTCCGGGGAGTTCAGATATTTCGGCAGGGCATCGCCCAGCACGCGTCCACCAAAACCAATGACCCGACCACGTTTGTCGCGGATGGGGAACATCACCCGTTCGCGGAAGCGATCGTAACTGCGTCCCTGATCGTTGGTGACCAACATCCCCGCATCGACCAGCGATTTGCGATTCTCAGCATTGCCGCCAAACCGTTTCAGGACGTTGTCCCAGCCGGGGGGCGCAAAACCAATAGCAAAACGGGTGATAACGTCGCTACTTAATCCTCGCTTTTCCAGGTACTGGCGCGCAGGGGTAGCGGCGGGCTGCATCAAAGACTGTTGATAAAAAGTGTTCAGGCCGTCCATCAATTGATAAAGGCTTTGCCGTTGATGGCGCTCTATCTGACTGGGGCCACTGCCTGCTTCATAGGGCACTTCAAGGTTATGCATTGCGGCCAGTTCTTCGACGGTTTCCACAAACTCGAGCTTGTCGTAGTTCATCAGAAAGTCGACGGCGTTGCCATGCGCGCCACACCCAAAGCAGTGATAAAACTGTTTTTCACCGTTTACGGTGAAAGAGGGGGTTTTTTCGTTATGGAACGGACAGCACGCGTGATAATTTTTGCCCTGCTTTTTCAGCTTTACCCGCGCGTCGATGAGATCGACGATGTCGGTTCTTGCCAGCAGGTCATTGATAAAAACGCGAGGAATTCGTCCAGCCATAAGCCCCTGTTTTTTGATGACTCATATACACAAAATCATTCAGGATGCATCAAGGCGGCAAGGAAGCGAATCCTCAGGAGCGTACAGCAGTACGTGACTGGGGTGAGCGACTGCAGCCAACACTGAGGCAGCTTGAATGATGACGTGTATAAACGAAAATAAGCCGCGCATTCCTTCCGGAAGCACGGCCTTACAACTACAACTCAGTCTGAATTGAGAGCTTTGGCTCTCAATGGATTAGTACAGACGAGTACGGCGTGCGTTTTCGCGAGCCAGTTTCTTCGCGTGACGTTTCACAGCAGAAGCTTTAGCGCGCTTACGTTCGGTAGTCGGTTTTTCATAGAACTCACGACGACGAACTTCCGCCAGAACACCTGCTTTTTCGCATGAACGCTTGAAGCGACGCAGTGCTACGTCGAACGGCTCGTTTTCACGTACTTTAATTACCGGCATGTAACTCTCACCTTTAATAAATTCGGTTTGCCGCTGGCATCAACGCCAGCTTATTTCAAAATGGTGCGGAATTTTACTGCAATTGCTGCTGCTTTGTAAAGCACCGACGCGATTTTGAAAGGGACTTTTATAAGGACAAGGAGTATACACGAGCGAAACTCCTGGGGCGAACAAAGTTTTACATCAACCCGCATTGGTCCTACACTGCGCGGTAATAAAGCGAGGTAAAACAAGTCATGCGTGTACTGGGTATTGAAACATCCTGCGATGAAACCGGCATCGCCATTTACGACGATGAAAAAGGTCTTTTAGCCAACCAATTGTATAGTCAGGTGAAATTACATGCTGACTACGGCGGCGTAGTGCCAGAACTGGCCTCGCGCGATCACGTACGTAAAACCGTACCGTTGATCCAGGCCGCGCTGAAAGAAGCGGGACTGACGGCAAAAGAGATCGATGCGGTGGCGTATACCGCAGGTCCTGGTCTGGTTGGTGCGCTGCTGGTTGGCGCTACCGTAGGACGTTCGCTGGCGTTCGCCTGGGGCGTACCGGCAATTCCTGTGCACCACATGGAAGGGCATCTGCTGGCGCCAATGCTGGAAGATAATCCCCCTGCGTTCCCGTTCGTCGCGCTGCTGGTTTCCGGCGGTCACACTCAGTTGATCAGCGTCACCGGTATCGGTCAGTATGAATTGCTGGGCGAATCGATTGATGATGCTGCCGGTGAAGCGTTTGACAAAACCGCCAAGCTGCTGGGGCTGGATTATCCTGGCGGCCCAATGTTGTCAAAGCTGGCATCACAAGGTGTTGAAAAACGCTTTGTCTTCCCGCGTCCGATGACTGACCGTCCGGGGCTGGACTTCAGCTTCTCCGGCCTGAAAACCTTTGCCGCGAATACCATTCGCAATAACGAAAATGACGACCAGACCCGCGCTGATATCGCCCGTGCGTTTGAAGATGCGGTGGTCGATACGTTGATGATCAAGTGCAAACGCGCACTGGATCAAACCGGTTTTAAACGTCTGGTGATGGCGGGGGGCGTGAGCGCGAACCGTACGCTGCGCGCAAAACTGGCTGAGATGATGCAAAAACGTCGTGGCGAAGTGTTTTACGCGCGTCCGGAATTTTGTACCGATAACGGGGCGATGATCGCCTACGCGGGCATGGTGCGCTTTAAAGCGGGTGCAACGGCGGATCTTGGCGTGACCGTGCGTCCACGCTGGCCGCTGGCGGAATTACCGGCAGCATAAGTTTTTTTGCCCGGTGGCGCTGCGTTTACCGGGCTTACAAAACCGTAGGCCGGGTCAGGCGAATCCGCCGCCCGGCGATAGCTCTCACTACATCCGCAACATTCCTTTCTCTTCCAGAAACGCGATAATTTTTTCCAGGCCTTCTCCTGATTTTAAATTACTAAACGTCCATGGACGCTCGCCGCGCATGCGCAAGGTATCGCGCTCCATCACCTCCAGCGATGCGCCGACGTAAGGGGCCAGATCGGTTTTATTGATCACCAGAAAATCGGATTTGGTGATCCCCGGACCACCTTTACGCGGGATCTTCTCGCCTTCAGCAACATCGATCACATAGATCGTCAGATCCGCGAGTTCCGGGCTGAAGGTGGCGCTCAGGTTATCGCCGCCGCTTTCCACAAAAATCAGATCCAGATTACCGAATTTCTCGCTCAGCGCTTCTACGGCGGCCAGATTCATCGACGCATCTTCGCGGATGGCGGTATGCGGGCAGCCACCGGTTTCCACGCCGACGATCCTCTCTGGCTCCAGCGCGCCCGCCTCGGTGAGAATGCGCTGATCTTCTTTGGTGTAGATATCGTTGGTCACCACCGCCAATTGATAGCTGCTGCGCATGGCTTTGCATAGCGCTTCCAGCAGCGCCGTTTTGCCCGAGCCAACCGGGCCGCCAACGCCCACGCGCAGGGGAAGCTTGTAGTTACTCATTTTTTCTCCTCAGGAGCGGAATAATCGGGAATATTGGGTTTCATGCCGGGCAGACGCGATAGCGGCCAACGGCGTTGCGGAGCCGAGGCTGGTGTCAGGACACGTCAGCGCCTGTGCCAAACCCTGCGCATAGCGATCGCAGAGCGCAATAATCAAACGCTGGGCCGCCTGTTGTCCAAAAGGAACCAGCTTGACGCCAGCCATGACAGCGCTCTCAATCCAGCTGTAGCCGAGGCTTAACGCCAGCTCCGTCAGCGGAATTTTCCAGCGTACGCCCAGCCAGGCCATGCCGCAGAGTTGGCTGTCGACAAAGAGGGTGCGCCATTCTCGCGAGCAATCCGACTCCCAGTCGGTGACCAGCCGCGTAAACGCTGCACCCCGACTGCGTTCTTCATCCCGCAGTTCGCGGGTTTCGCGACAGGCCAGCAGGTAAGCGCTCCAGCGGCGTGCTGCGTCGAGATCGTCCAGCTCGCAGGCGCGATACAGTCTCGCCAGCAGCGGTAGGTCAACGGTAAAAAAGTTTTGCTCCATCTGCTGGATTTGCCAGGCAGAGAAGTCATCGACGCTTTTCACCCAGCCGATTTGCACCGCCCACTCCAGACCCTGGGACCAGGTAAACGACCCCACCGGGAGCGCGCTGCTGGCGAGCTGCATCAGACGTAGCTGTTGGCTGTTATGCATCAGTGCGCATGGCCGTGGTGATGCCCGTGTGATTCACTGGCATAAGCGCCTGCTTCAGGTTCAAACGGCAACTGGGCGAAGGTCACCTCAAGGTTGAACTGGCGCAGCATGTCGTCCAGCACATGATCGTGGTGGTAACGCAGTTCGTCCGGCAGGATTTGCAGCGGAACGTGGCGATTGCCGAGGTGATAACAGGCTTTGGCGAGCAGGAAAGGATCGGCGCAGCGCACCACGGAAACCGACTCCGGTGCGGCGATCACTTCGATCACTTCGCTGCCATCTTCGGTACTTAGCAGATCGCCACCGCGCAGCAGCAAACCACGCGGTAGCATTAGCCCGGCTTCGCGACCGTCGTTCAGTGCTACCCTGGCGCGACTTTTTACCCGGACATCAATGGGCAGCGTGACGCTTGCAGTAACGCGGTGAGCGTGGTCAAGGCGTTGTGTCAGATAGATCATCGTCACTCCTCAAAACAGGAAATAGCGTTGCGCCATCGGCAAAACATCTGCCGGTTCGCTGGTGATAAGTTCGCCATCAATACGCACCTCGTAAGTCTGAGCATCGACGGTGATATTGGGTTGCAGGCCGTTGTGGATCATGTCGACCTTTTTCACCGTTCGACAGCCTTTGACGACGGCGATAGCGCTTTGCAGATTGAGCTGCTGCGGGATGTTTTGCGCGTCAGCGGCCTGCGAAATAAAGGTCAGCCGGGTGTGGTGCCGTGCCGCGCCAAGCGCGCCGAACATCATGCGATAATGCACCGGCTGCGGGGTGGGGATCGAGGCGTTGATATCGCCCATTGGCGCGCAGGCAATCATCCCGCCCTTGACGATCGTCGCCGGTTTTACGCCAAAAAAGGCGGGCGACCACAGCACCAGATCGGCCAGTTTGCCAGGCTCAACGGAGCCGACTTCATGGGCGATACCGTGGGTTAATGCCGGGTTGATGGTGTATTTGGCGACGTAGCGTTTAACGCGCAGGTTGTCGTTGTCACCGGTTTCTTCTGCCAACGGGCCACGCTGAACCCTCATGCGGTGCGCCACCTGCCAGGTACGCAGGATCACTTCGCCCACTCGCCCCATCGCCTGTGAATCGGACGAGGTCAGGGAAAACGCGCCAATGTCATGCAGCACATCTTCGGCAGCGATTGTTTCCCGGCGAATGCGGGATTCGGCAAAGGCCACGTCTTCGGCGATATCCGGATCGAGGTGGTGGCAAACCATCAGCATGTCGAGATGCTCGTCGATAGTGTTGACGGTATAGGGCAGCGTCGGATTCGTGGAGGAGGGCAGAATATTCGGATGCGCGCAGGCGGTGATGATATCCGGCGCATGGCCGCCGCCCGCGCCTTCGGTGTGAAAGGTATGAATGGTGCGATCGCCAATTGCCGCCAGCGTATCTTCAACGAAACCGGACTCATTGAGCGTATCGCTGTGCAACGCGACCTGGATGTCCATCTCGTCGGCCACGGTCAGCGCGCAGTCGATAGCGGCAGGCGTGGCGCCCCAGTCTTCATGGATTTTCAGGCCAATTGCGCCCGCGCTGATTTGCTCGCGCAGGGCGTCTGGATTTGAGCCATTGCCTTTACCCAGCAAACCAATGTTAACCGGCAACGTGTCTGCTGCCTGCAGCATACGCGCGATGTACCACGGACCCGGCGTACAGGTGGTGGCGTGAGTGCCTGCCGCCGGACCGGTACCGCCGCCGATCATCGTCGTCACGCCAGAAACCAGCGCCTCCTGCGCCTGCTGTGGGCAGATCCAGTGAATATGCGTATCCACGCCGCCCGCGGTGACGATCTTGCCTTCCCCGGCAATGACTTCAGTTCCTACGCCTATCGGGATCGTCACGTTGGGTTGAATATCGGGATTACCTGCTTTGCCGATGGCGAAGATCCTGCCGTTTTTGATGCCGATATCCGCTTTCACGATCCCCCAGTGATCGACGATCAGCGCGTTGGTGATCACCAGATCCACGCATGCATCGGTGCGCATTTGTCCCTGGCCCATGCCGTCGCGGATCACTTTTCCGCCGCCGAATTTGACCTCTTCCCCGTAGGTGGTGAAGTCTTGTTCCACCTCGATCCACAGGTCGGTATCCGCCAGGCGCACTTTATCGCCGGTGGTTGGGCCAAACATGTCAGCGTACGCCTGCCGGGAAATTTCACTCATTATCCGCCTCCAGCCCGCCAATCACTTCGCTGCGAAAACCCACGATCCTTTGTGCACCAGCAACGCGCACCAGTTCGACTTCGCGTTTTTGTCCCGGCTCAAAACGCACCGCTGTGCCCGCGGCAATGTTCAGACGAAAGCCGCGTGCGGCCAGCCTGTCAAAGCGCAGCGCCGGGTTCACTTCGTAAAAGTGATAGTGCGATCCCACCTGGATGGGTCTGTCGCCATGATTTTCCACCACGATCGTGCAGATCTCCCGCCCTTGATTAAGCGCAATATTGCCTTTTGCGATCTGATATTCACCTGGGATCATTGCTGCTCCTTAGACGATCGGGTTGTGGACAGTGACCAGCTTCGATCCGTCCGGAAATGTGGCTTCAACCTGAATATCCGGGATCATCTCCGGTACGCCTTCCATCACCTGATCGCGGCGCAGGACGTGACGCCCGTCTTCCATCAGCGCGGCCACGGTTTGCCCGTCCCGTGCCCCTTCCATGATGAAAGCGCTAATCAGCGCCACCGATTCCGGGTAGTTCAGCTTCAGCCCGCGGGCCAGGCGACGTTCCGCCACCAGAGCGGCGGTAAACAGCAACAGCTTGTCTTTTTCTCTGGGAGTCAGTTCCATTAGGGTTCTCTTAGGTTTGCCAGATTCGCGGGAGTACGGGCGCTTTGTGTGTCAGCAGCGGGCGCAGAAATTGCCAGATGTCGCGCATAACGCGCTGGACAACCAGGTTGTCGTTAGCAAGAAAACGGATTGTCAGCAGCGAATCGTTAAGCGTTGCCCCGGCGTAATCGCCAAGCGCCGTAAGCCGCTCCCGCGTGCCCTCGAGCATGTGCTCGCTGGCCGGATAACACAGCAACGTACCGACCCAGGGATGATGCGCGACGCCGCTCAGATTCCCCTCCTGCAACTGCAAGCGTTCTATCAGCAGTGGCTGCCCATCTCGCCACACTTCCAGGCGGTTTTGCAGCGTGCCGTAACTGAAAGTCTCTTGCATAACCGGTCGGCCAAGACACAGCAGATCCCAGGCCAGCAGGCGGCTTGCGGATGTCAGATGAAAGACGGTCTGAATAGCGGCGTTGGCGCCGGGAAAGAGGATCGTATCCTGCGGCAGCCACTCCAGCGTCGAGTGGGGGGCGAGGGTAAAATGCTGGCGCAGCAATGCCTGCGGTCCGCGGCTGCGGTAAAACTTTCCCGCACCAGGCTGGGTGATTAACGCGTGGCTGTTTTCGTCGAGCGTTACGGCGATATGGAGCTCATCTCCGCCGACGATCCCCGCCGGTGGATGAAGCAGATAAAGATGGCAGACGTTTTCTTCGGGGTAAAATGGGCGCTGAACCGTCAGTGGACCATGATGACGCGCCGAGGCGAGCACCGTTTTATGCCCGGTGCAGGTAAAATGCAGATCCAGTTCGGCCTGCCAGCCCCGTGTGAGTGTCTCGTGCGCAACCGTGTCCAGAGCGTTTCCCTTATCAGCATGAGGGTGTTTGCATACAAAAAAGTATGCCTCAGCGCATCGGGAAATCGATCATATGAGAAGCTTATGGATAAAGGGGCGACAATACGTCGCCCCACCAGGGTTTTACAGTAAAACGAGGGGCATCCAGACCAGACCGGTAATCACCAGCAGCACGAGGAAAATCAGGCCAAAAATAGCACCAAGTCGCCAGTAATCCACCGTTGGCAAATAGCCGCTGCCGTAGTAGATAGGGCTAGGACCGGTGGCATATGGGGTCAGTATGCTGCCCAGACCAATGGCGGCACCGACCATCAGGCAGAAGACCGGTAGCGGGATTTCCGGCATCGCCAGCGCGGCGGCAATCATCATCGGCGCGAGGGCAGAGGTATAGGCCGTGGCGCTGGCAAAGAAGTAACGCAGCAGATAGAACACCACGATCAGCGCTACCATCACCATCATCGGCGAATAGCCACTCAGCCCGTTTGCCAGCAGCTTGCCGAACCAGGTAATAAAACCGGTGTTATTGAGCCCGGTAGCCAGCGTGATCAGCGAGGCCAGCCAGAAAAAGACGTTCCACGCGGCTTTGTTGCTGACGATGTCATCCCAGCTAATGATGCGCAGTACCAGCATCAACGCCACCACGCTGTAACCGACCATCGCGGCGTCAATATAATCGCCGCCGAAGATCCACAGCACCAGTGCGCCGACCATCAGCACCAGCATCTTTTTCTCGCGAGCGCAGAGCGGTCCCATCGCTTTTAGCTCCGCATCCGCCCAGAGTGGAACCTGATCGCCGGATTTCAGCACCGGTGGATATAACACGTACGCCAGCCACGGCACAATCAGCACCAGCAAAATGCTCAGTGGCAACATGCCTAAGAACCAGTCGCCCCAGCTCAGCGCGGTGTGGGATGCGCCTTTCATCAGGCCGATCAACAGCAGGTTCGGTGCCATTGCCGTTAAGAAAATGGCGCTGGTAACGCAGTCAGCGACAATCCCCATCCACATGATGTACGAGCCAATAGAGCGTGAACTGGCGCTATTGGGCTGTGAGTTATACAGCGGCGGCAGGTTGCGGATAATCGGGTAGATTATTCCGGCCCCACGGGCGGAGTTGGAAGGCGTGACGGGAGCGAGGATAAGTTCGGAGAACATCACCGCATAGCCGAGAAACAGCGTCCGGTGCCCCATCTTTTTCACCAGCATCAGCGCGATACGCCGACCGAGTCCGGTTTTCTCATAGCCAGTACCAAACATAAAGGCCGCGAAGATCAGCCAGATGACCGAGTTTGAAAAGCCAGATACCGCCCACGACAGTGATTTGGCGGTAAATTTAAAACCGTCCTGCGCGAGTTGCTCTGGGCTGAACAGCAGCCACGGTGAAAGGACGGCGATGATCGAAATACCAATCATCGCCACCACCGCGCCAGGTACAGGTTCCAGAATAAGTCCGACAATCACACCGGTAAAGACGGCAAAATAGAGCCAGGTGTGGCTCTCAAGACCGGTGGGAACGGGCAGAACAGCAATAATGGCGATGACCACCAGCGGAGCCAGGTATCGCCACCAACCAGCTAAAGGTGCCATTGTTGTATCCCTGCGAAAGGGGAGAGGCGTAGCGCCTCTCCGGGAGGGTTATTTGATGTAATGCACGTGCTCGCAGATTTCATCGACGATAGGGTCGCGACGTTCAGCGAACAGCTTTTTGTTTTCAGCGATCAGGTTATTGCCGTGGGTATCGATGGAAACGATCAGCGGGCCGAACTCTTTTACCCGACACACCCACAGGGACTCCGGCATGCCGAGTTCCGTCCAGTGCACCTCTTCGATCTCCTCAACCTGGGTTGCCGCCACGACTGCGCAGCCTGCCGGGAAGATGACGTGCAGCGCTTTAAACTGCTTGCAGCCTTCTTCCGTCAGCGGTCCCATGCCGCCCTTGCCGACCACCAGTTTGACGCCAGTCTGTTCGATAAAGTCTTTCTCAAACGCTTCCATACGCATGCTGGTGGTTGGGCCGACGGAAACCATTTCCCATTTTTCACCGTTCTTACGTACGATCGGGCCCGCGTGGAAAATGGCTTTGCCGTTCAGGTCATAAGGAATCGGGCGCTTCAGTTCGATCAGGCGGCGGTGGCAAACGTCACGGCAGGTCACCAGCGTACCGGTCAGGTAAATGACATCGCCAACGCGAATGTCTGCCAGATCTTCGGCTTTGATCGGGGTTGTGAGGATCTTTTTCATAACGCGCTCCGGGTGTGAGATAGGTTTTCGAAGGAGAGGTCAGCATGAACCAACAGCGTGCCGCGACGGTGGGCCCAGCAGCCGGTAGAGACGGCAACGCCGATAGTCGACGGGTGGCGCGCGGCGGATTCGATATGCACGCCCATCACCGAGCTATTACCGGTCAATCCTTGCGGACCAATGCCCAGACGGTTAAGTCCTTCTTCCAGACGCAGTTCCAGTTCGGCCGCTTTCGGATTCGGATGACGTGAGCCGATAGGGCGCAGCACCGCTTTACGAGAAAGAACGGCGGCGGTTTCTACGGAGGTGGCAATACCGACGCCCACCAGCACCGGCGGACAAGCGTTTACTGCCAGCGTAGAGATATTTTCGAAGACAAATTTCACCACGCCTTCGTAACCTTCAGAAGGCATTAACACTTTCGAGCGTCCCGGCAGCGTACAGCCGCCGCCTGCCATGTAGACTTCGATTTCCGCGTCATCATTATCAGGAATGATGTCCCAGGTGACCCACGGCACACCGGTACCGGTATTTTTGCCGGTATTCACTTCATCAAAAATCTCGACAGCGTTATGGCGCAACGGCGCTTTTACCGTGGCGTCTTCAACGGCCTGCTTCAGGATGCTTTGCAGTTCGCCGAGGAGTGGAAAACGGGAACCGACCTTCACGAAGAACATAATCTCCCCGGTGTCCTGACAGGCTGGGCGGTTCAGGTCGATAGCTTTCTGCATGTTGTCAAACATGGTGTGGTAGATGATTTTACCCATCGGCGAGGTTTCGCCTTCACGCAGCTGTTTTAATTTATCCACGACGTCATCGGGCATGCGGGTAGAAATCATGGCGGTAAAATCAGCGACAATGTTCGTCAGCGTATTTATCGCATTTTGGTTATTTTGATTGCTCATCTTGTTAACTCCAGTTCTTTTATTTATCTGGAAATAAATTCTCCGCCACAAACTACCACTAAAAATGTGGATTAATATTATTTGCCACTGTGAATATCCAATTAACAGTTCGTGAATGATGTCCGGATAAGGCAATAAAAATTGCGCAAAGGCAGGGTTTAAGACGCATGAGAGAATTACACTGCGGTGAACAACATTACGGATAGACCGATCATGCTGAACACGTATCCCCTGGCGAAAGACCTGCAGGTGTTGGTTGAAATTGTGCATAGCGGCAGCTTCAGCGCCGCAGCCGCGACGCTGGGACAAACGCCGGCGTTTGTGACAAAACGCATTCAGATCCTAGAGTCCACGCTGGGGACGACGCTGCTAAGCCGCTCAGCGCGTGGCGTAGCGCTCACGGAGAGTGGTCAACGTTGCTATGAACATGCGCAGGCGATCCTCGCGAGTTATCAGCATCTGGTCGATGACGTCACGCAACTCAAAACGCGCCCGGCAGGGATGATTCGTATTGGCTGTAGTTTTGGCTTTGGGCGCAGTTATATTGCACCGGCAATTACCGAATTGATGCATAGCTACCCTGAATTACAGGTGCATTTTGAGCTTTACGATCGGCAAATTGATTTGGCACAGGATAATATAGATTTGGATATTCGTATTAATGATGAGATTCCGGATTATTATATTGCGCATTTGTTAACGAAAAACAAAAGAATATTGTGTGCGGCCCCACCGTATTTACAAAAATACGGTGAGCCGACGACGTTACAGGAATTAAGTCGTCATGATTGTCTGGTCACTAAAGAACGCGATATGACTCACGGGGTGTGGGAACTGGACAATGGTCAGGAGAAAAAGTCGGTCAAGGTGGCGGGACATCTTTCCTCTAACAGCGGTGAGATTGTGTTGCAGTGGGCGCTACAGGGAAAAGGGATTATGTTGCGTTCCGAATGGGATGTGCAGCCTTTTCTGGCCAGCGGTGAACTGGTGCGTGTGCTGCCGGACTATGCGCAGAGCGCTAATATCTGGGCGGTTTATCAGGAGCCTCTGTATCGCAGCGTGAAGCTGCGCGTGTGCGTGGAATTTCTGGCGATGTGGTGTCAGAACCGATTAGGCAAGCCAGTGGAGGGGTATCACATCCCCCACGCCGGATAAGACGCCGTTGCGTCGCTATCCGACAATAAAATCACTCGGGGTCTCGTTCGCGTTTTTTCTTCAGCTTGGTCCAGATCTTCGGCTCCTGACGACGCCACAGACGCTGAATGTTGTCATGGTGACGAAGCAGAATTAAGCACGACAGCATGGACACCGGAAAAGTGAACTGGGGATTGAACCACCAGACGTAAAAAGGGGCGATCAGCGCGCTGACGATAGCGCCTAACGACGAGTAGCCGCTTAATAAGACGGTCAGCAGCCAGGTCCCGGCCATCACGCCGGTTAAGTCCCAACCAATCGGCGCAATCGCGCCAAAAGCGGTGGCAACGCCTTTCCCACCTTTAAAGCCGAAGAATACCGGCCAAATGTGGCCCAGACAGGCGGCGATTGCGATCAATCCCAGCCAGAAGGGGCTGACGCCTAGCGCATAGGCCCCCCAGACGGGTAACATACCTTTCAGGACGTCGAAAATCAGCACCGCGACGGCGGCTCCCTTGCCACCGATGCGCAGCACGTTTGTCGCGCCCGGATTCCCAGAGCCGCTGTCGCGCGGGTCCGGCAATCCAGCAAGGCGGCATACCAGAATAGCACTGGAAATTGAGCCACAGAGGTACGCGAAGATAATCATTCCAGGCGCGATTGCACTCATAAGCTGTTCCGTTTTGAAAATGTCGTGTAAAACGCTACTTCTGTGGATAATACGCATATTTCGCCGGAAGTGGTATCCGGGTTAGCCAAAAAGCAGGCAGGTCGTGATGGATATTGTATTTATAGAGCAACTTTCTGTAATCACCACTATTGGTGTTTACGACTGGGAACAAACGATCGAACAACAGTTGGTGTTCGATATCGAAATGGCATGGGATAACCGCAAATCGGCTAAAAGCGATGATGTGGCTGATTGCCTGAGCTATGCTGATATTGCTCAAACGGTTGTTAATCATGTGGAAGGTGGGCGCTTTGCGCTGGTAGAACGGGTTGCTGAAGAGGTGGCAGATCTCCTGCTTAGCCGCTTTAATTCTCCCTGGGTGCGGATCAAACTCAGTAAACCTGGCGCGGTAGCCCGTGCGGCGAACGTCGGGGTTATCATTGAGCGTGGCAATAATCTGAAAGAAAATAATTAATTTAATAATTTCTAAAACAAACGGGTATAAAAGGGTCCTTTCGTCGGCTCTTTTTTGCCGTGGTTTCTCTATCTAGGGGTTTATTAATGAGTGATATGCACTCGCTGCTGGTAGCGGCAATTTTGGGTGTGGTCGAAGGATTGACGGAATTTTTACCCGTTTCCAGTACCGGCCATATGATTATTGTTGGCCACCTGTTGGGTTTTGAGGGTGACACTGCAAAAACATTCGAAGTGGTTATCCAGTTAGGTTCTATCCTGGCCGTAGTGGTCATGTTCTGGCGACGTCTGTTTGGCCTGATCGGTATTCACTTCGGCAAGGCTCCGCATGAAGGCACTGGCAAAGGTCGACTGACGCTGGGACATATCCTGTTGGGGATGATTCCAGCCGTGGTACTGGGGCTAATCTTCCACGACACTATCAAATCGCTGTTTAACCCGATCAACGTGATGTATGCGCTGGTGGTGGGTGGTGTACTGCTGATTGCCGCAGAATGCCTGAAGCCGAAGGAGCCGCGTGCGCCGGGGCTGGATGATATGACCTATCGCCAGGCGTTTATGATTGGCTGTTTCCAGTGTCTGGCGCTGTGGCCGGGTTTTTCTCGCTCCGGGGCGACGATTTCTGGCGGCATGCTGATGGGTGTGAGTCGTTACGCGGCCTCGGAATTCTCCTTCCTACTGGCTGTGCCGATGATGATGGGCGCGACGGCGCTGGATCTCTACAAGAGCTGGTCTTTCCTCAGCGCATCAGATATCCCGATGTTTGCAGTCGGATTTGTTACGGCGTTTATCGTGGCGCTGGTGGCGATCAAAACCTTCCTGCAACTGATTAAACGCATCTCGTTCATTCCGTTTGCGATTTACCGCTTTATTGTGGCGGCTGCCGTTTACGTCGTGTTCTTCTGAGGACTTACCGTGGTGCCGGATGGCGGCGTTCCGCCTTATCCGGCCTACGGGTTATATCCGTGTCGAACCTGTAGGCCGGATAAGCACAGCGCATTCGGCAACGCAGTGTCTACGCTTTCGGGCAACGCTGCTCCTTCCAACTGGCTACCGCCGCGATGCGACGCCGGGTCAGTTCTTCACGAATTGCCTGACCTTTGAATCCAGCTTCAACCACGTCTTTCGTTGGCACCGCCTGCGCAACCTGCCAGGCTTCGCGCAACAGCCTGCCTTGCGGATAATCTGCCGCTTCAAAACCGGTTCGCCCACGCACATCAGCCTCGCTGGTGAGGGCGATTTGCTCCACGCGCTGCGGTTTGCGCCAGGCATCTATGGAATCAAACAGCTTAACGATGGTTTTTGGCTGCAGGATCGGGAAGGTATGAATGAGGTCGTGGAACTCGGAAACCAGTTTGGCTAAATCACGGATGTCATTCGGTACGCGCAGGCGCTGGCACAGTTGTTCGACAAGCTTAACACCCGCCGGACCGTGGCCGTGATGGCGCGGCCACAGCGCTTTAGGCGTCAATGCTTTGCCAAGATCGTGGCACAGCGTAGCAAAACGCACGTCGACTTCCGGACTTAACATGGCTGCCATCGACAGCGTCATCAGCGTATGAATACCGGTGTCGATTTCCGGATGCCACTGCGCGGGGGCAGGAACGCCAAACAAAGCATCTACTTCCGGAAACAGGATGCGCAGTGCGTCGCAGTCGCGCAGGACCTGAAAAAATATCTGTGGGTTACGGGTGGTTAATGCGCCTTCGGTTTCTTTCCACACTCGCTCTGGTGTCAAATGCTCCAGTTCACCAGCGGCGGTCATGTCACGCATCAGTGTCATAGTTTCTTCAGCGATACGAAAACCGAGGTGCGCGTAGCGGGCAGCAAAACGCGCCACGCGCAGCACGCGCAGCGGATCTTCACTAAAGGCAGATGAAACATGGCGCAGCAGACGGTTTTCCAGATCGTCACGTCCATTATACGGATCGATAATCTCTCCGTCGTCATCGCGGGCCATTGCGTTGATGGTCAGGTCACGGCGCTGAAGATCGGCCTCCAGCGTCACATCTGCGGCGGCATAGCAGGTGAACCCGGTATACCCCGAGCCTGACTTACGTTCGGTACGCGCCAGCGCATACTCTTCGCGGGTTTGCGGATGCAGAAACACGGGAAAATCGCGGCCTACCTGCTGGTAGCCCGCGTCGAGCATTTCTTGCGGCGTGGCGCCAACAACAACCCAATCTTTATCTTTAATCGGTAGCCCTAATAACGCATCCCGAACAGCACCACCGACCAGATAAATCTTCACGCCACTTTCCTTTTGAAAACTATGATCCCTTAATCATATGTCAGTGTGGCGGAGAAGGCGATTCAGTTCATCCAGCGATCTTTGCGTTTACGGCTTGGGATCATGTGTGGCAGAACCAGGCCGAGCAGCAGACCAAGACCCAACACGCCGCCACCGTACATAAACCACTGCATGATGATGGTGCGCTGTTTGTCATCAAGCTGAAGGTTGGCTGCGCTGACCTTCTTTTGCGCCACGATAAGCTCGTTTTTCAGCTTCTGGTTTTCTTGTTTCAGCCCGTCGATCACGCTGTCGCTTTGCGCTACCTTTTGCTGCATATCGGCGGTGCGCTGGTTCCACGTGGTATCGATATTATTGAGCTTATCGGTCAAGGTCTTAACCTGGTTTTCCAGGTCGGGAACGCGGGTACGCAGGCTCGGCGTACTGTTCAGCTCTTTCAGCGGGATCCAGGCGGTACGTCCGGTGCTGTCTTTCACCTGGCCGTAGTTAGTGTTGGCATCAGTCTGTAATAGCGTGACTTCCTCGCCGGCGTTAACCGTACCCACGAGGCGATAATTATCTCCCGGACCGCTGCGGACCCAGGTGTTCAGTTCGTCAGAGACATAGCGCTTTTCTTCGGCATGAGAGACTGCAGTGGCGCTAAGTGCGAGTAAAGTTAATCCAATCAGGCGTAATTTTGGCATCAGGCTGTCGTTATTGTCATAGAAAGTGGAACGATAGTAGTGGCATCAGTGTCTCTACGCAAAGCATTCGACATCAATCGGAATCATCTGTGTCCTTTTTGCCACTACTCGAAACTTTTACGCCCGTCAAATTGCTCGTTGCATGGCAATTTGGCGCAAAATACTATCTACTGACCATAAAGAACAAACTTAGTTCGCAGTCAGTTTTCTCAACTGTGACATAACCCATAAGTACAAGACCATGGCCCAGGAAATCGAATTAAAATTTATCGTTAATAGTGATGCTGTAGATGCGCTACGTGAACGTCTGAATACGCTGGGGGGAGAGCATCATGCGCCCAGCCAGTTGCTGAATATCTACTACGAAACGCCGGATGCGTGGTTGCGTGGTCACGATATGGGGCTGCGTATTCGCGGTGAAAATGGTCATTACGAAATGACCATGAAAATTGCCGGACGCGTGACGGGCGGACTGCACCAGCGGCCGGAATATAACGTTGCGCTAAACGCGCCTGAACTGGATCTCACCTTGTTCCCAACGGAAGTCTGGCCTGATGGCGAGCTGCCCGCTGAACTTGCTTCTCAAGTGCAGCCGTTGTTCAGCACCGATTTTTACCGTGAGAAATGGTTGGTTGATGTTGATGGCAGCCGGATTGAAATGGCTCTCGATCTGGGGGAAGTGAAAGCGGGCGAGTTTGCAGAACCTATCTGTGAGCTTGAACTTGAACTGTTAAGCGGCGATACCCGTGCCGTACTGAAGCTGGCAAACCAGCTGGTTTCGCAAACCGGTTTACGCCAGGGTAGCTTGAGCAAAGCAGCGCGCGGTTATCACCTGGCTCAGGGGAATGCGCCGCGCGAACTCAAACCGACACGCATTTTGAAAGTTCCGGCGAAAGCGAGTATTGAGCAGGGGCTGGAAGCGGCGCTGGAGCTGGCATTATCACAGTGGCAGTACCATGAAGAGCTGTGGGTGCGCGGCGTTAAAGGGGCGAAAGCCGAGGTGCTGGCGGCTATGGGCCTGGTGCGTCACATTCTGATGCTTTTTGGCGGTAATGTGCCGCGAAAAGCGAGCGCTCACTTACGTGATTTGTTGACCCAGTCGGAAGCGATCATTTCGTCGGACGTTTCTGCTGTTTCGGCGGTTTACAGCACGCAAACGGCAATGGCCAAGCTGGCGCTGACCGAATGGCTGGTGACCAAAGGATGGCAGCCGTTCCTTGATGCGAAGGCGCAGGGAAAAATTGCCGACTCCTTTAAGCGTTTCTCGGATACCCATCTTTCACGCCATGCCGCTGAGCTGAAGACCGCTTTTGCGCAGCCGCTGGGCGATCAGTACGCCGATCAGCTTCCTCGTTTGACGCGCAACATTGATAGCATGCTGATGCTGGCGGGATACTACGATGAAAATGTCGCATCAGAATGGATCGCCAACTGGCAGGGTTTGCGCCACGCCATTGCGGCCAACCAATATATTGAAATTGAACACTTCCGTAACGAGGCAATTGCACTGGAACCGTTCTGGCTGCACAGCGGAAAACGATAATCAGGGCCGAGGCCGGGATGCCTGATGGCGCTGCGCTTATCAGGCCTACGCGATGTGTGTAACTGTCATGTAGGCCGGATAAGGCGAAAAGACGCATCCGGCACCATTCAAAGGATAACCCGTAAATGAAGCAGCTCTCTTCACCGTTACAGCAGTACTGGCCGACCGTTGTTGAGCGGCTGCCAGCAGCAATATCTGAGTCCTCGCTTAGCGTTCAGGCGAAGTCAGTACTTACATTCAGTGATTTTGTCCGTGACAGCATTATTGCCCATCCCGAATGGCTGGCTGAGCTGGAAAGCACCCCACCCCTGGCAGATGAATGGCAACACTATGCCGACTGGTTACAGCAAGCATTGGCTGACGTTAGTGACGAAAACACGCTGATGCGTGAGTTACGCCTGTTTCGCCGTCGCATTATGGTGCGTATCGCCTGGGCACAGACGCTGTCGCTGGTGACCGAAGAGAGTATTTTGCAGCAGCTAAGCCATCTGGCTGAAACGTTGATCGTCGCCGCGCGTGACTGGTTATACGCCGCCTGCTGTCGCGAATGGGGTACGCCCTGTAATCCTGAAGGTGTGGCGCAGCCGCTGCTGATTTTAGGCATGGGGAAACTGGGTGGCGGCGAGCTGAATTTTTCCTCCGATATCGATCTGATTTTTGCCTGGCCAGAACATGGCAGCACACAGGGCGGGCGCCGCGAGCTGGATAACGCCCAGTTCTTTACCCGTATGGGCCAGCGGCTCATCAAGGTATTAGATCAGCCCACAATGGATGGGTTTGTCTATCGGGTGGATATGCGTTTACGCCCGTTTGGCGACAGCGGTCCGTTGGTACTGAGCTTCTCTGCGCTGGAGGATTATTACCAGGAGCAAGGGCGCGACTGGGAACGCTATGCGATGGTCAAAGCCCGCATTATGGGCGATGCCGACGGCACTTACGTCAGCGAGCTTCGTGCCATGCTGCGGCCTTTTGTTTTCCGTCGCTATATTGATTTCAGCGTGATCCAGTCGTTGCGTAACATGAAAGGGATGATTGCGCGTGAAGTGCGCCGCCGTGGTCTGAAAGATAACATCAAGCTGGGGGCGGGCGGTATTCGCGAAATTGAATTTATCGTGCAGGTATTCCAGCTTATTCGCGGTGGGCGCGAGCCGTCGCTGCAATCCCGCTCGCTGTTACCGACGCTTAGCGCCATCAATGCGCTGCACCTGCTGTCTGATACCGATACGGAACAACTGCGAGCAGCCTATCTCTATTTACGCCGCCTGGAAAACCTGCTGCAAAGCATCAATGATGAACAGACCCAGACGCTGCCAGGCGATGAACTGAATCGCGCGCGGCTGGCGTGGGGGATGAACGTTGATGACTGGCAGCAATTAACTGATGTGCTGGCCAATCATATGGACAACGTACGCCGGGTATTTAACGAGCTGATTGGCGATGACGAGGCCGAAAGTCAGGAAGAGTCGCTCTCAGAACAGTGGCGCGAACTGTGGCAGGATGCATTACAGGAAGATGACACCACGCCGGTGCTGACGCATCTGGCGGATGACGATCGTCGGCGCGTGCTGTCTCTGATTGCTGATTTCCGTAAAGAGCTGGATAAACGCACCATTGGCCCACGCGGACGACAGGTGCTGGATCATTTAATGCCGCATCTGCTGAGCGATGTCTGTACGCGTGACGACGCCTCAGTCCCGCTATCACGCATTACACCTCTGCTGGTGGGTATTGTGACTCGCACGACCTATCTGGAGTTGTTGAGCGAATTCCCCGGGGCGCTGAAGCATCTGATTTCGCTCTGTGCGGCCTCGCCGATGGTCGCCAGCCAGCTGGCGCGGTATCCGCTGTTGCTTGATGAACTGCTGGATCCGAACACCCTGTATCAACCCACCGCGACGGACGCCTACCGTGATGAGCTGCGCCAGTATTTGCTGCGCGTGCCTGAAGATGATGAAGAGCAGCAACTGGAGGCTCTGCGCCAGTTTAAGCAAACGCAGCTACTGCGTATTGCCGCGGCTGATATCGCCGGTACACTGCCGGTGATGAAGGTGAGCGACCATTTAACCTGGCTGGCGGAAGCTATTATTGATGCGGTAGTCCAGCAGGCGTGGACGCAGATGGTCGCGCGCTACGGTCAACCCACTCATCTTAGCGAACGCGAGGGGCGTGGTTTTGCCGTCGTCGGTTATGGCAAGCTGGGCGGCTGGGAACTGGGGTACAGCTCGGATCTCGATTTGATCTTCCTGCATGACTGTCCGATGGACGTGATGACGGACGGTGAGCGTGAGATTGACGGGCGACAGTTCTATCTGCGCCTGGCGCAGCGCATTATGCACCTCTTTAGTACCCGTACTTCGTCCGGTATTTTATACGAAGTGGATGCGCGTTTGCGTCCGTCAGGGGCGGCGGGGATGCTGGTGACATCAGCTGACGCTTTCGCCGATTATCAGCGTAACGAAGCCTGGACATGGGAGCATCAGGCGCTGGTGCGTGCTCGCGTAGTGTACGGCGACCCGCAGTTGACCTCTCAGTTTGATGCGATTCGTCGCGATATCATGACCCTCGTCCGTGATGGGAAAACCTTGCAGACCGAGGTGCGCGAAATGCGTGAGAAAATGCGTGCCCATTTGGGTAATAAGCATCGCGATCGTTTTGATATCAAAGCGGATGAAGGCGGCATCACAGATATTGAGTTTATTACGCAGTATCTGGTGCTGCGCTATGCGCATGAAAAACCGAAGCTGACGCGCTGGTCGGATAACGTGCGCATTCTGGAATTACTGGCGCAAAACGACATTATGGACGAGCAGGAAGCGCTGGCGCTTACCCGTGCTTATACGACGTTGCGTGATGAACTTCACCATCTTGCATTGCAGGAACTTCCGGGCCATGTGGCGCCGGAGCACTTCGACGCTGAACGTACACTGGTGCGTGACAGCTGGCAGAAGTGGCTGGGTGCCGAGTGAAGTGTGCTATTATCGCGCGCAAATTTTAAGACACTCAGAGAATCTCTCAGGAGACAGGAATGAAAGTAACTCTGCCAGAGTTTGAACGTGCAGGAGTCATGGTTGTCGGTGATGTGATGCTGGATCGCTACTGGTACGGTCCTACCAGCCGTATTTCACCTGAAGCGCCTGTTCCGGTGGTAAAAGTGGATACCATCGAAGAACGTCCCGGTGGCGCAGCAAACGTGGCGATGAACATTGCCTCTCTGGGAGCGAATTCGCGCCTGGTGGGCCTGACCGGTATTGACGACGCGGCGCGTGCGCTGAGCAAAACGCTGACGGATGTAAACGTAAAATGCGATTTCGTATCCGTGCCGACCCATCCGACGATCACCAAACTGCGCGTGCTTTCCCGTAATCAGCAGCTGATTCGCCTGGATTTCGAAGAAGGTTTTGAAGGTGTGGATCCGCAGCCGCTGCACGAGCGTATTAACCAGGCGCTGGGTTCTATCGGTGCTCTGGTGCTCTCCGACTACGCCAAAGGCGCGTTGGCAAGCGTGCAGCAGATGATTGCTCTGGCGCGTAAGGCTGGGGTGCCGGTGCTTATCGATCCGAAAGGAACCGATTTTGAACGCTACCGTGGCGCAACGCTGCTGACGCCGAACCTGTCTGAGTTTGAAGCGGTGGCGGGCAAGTGCAAAAGCGAAGATGAACTGGTTGAACGCGGCATGAAAGTGATTGCTGATTTCGACCTTTCCGCACTGCTGATCACGCGATCCGAGCAGGGGATGACGTTACTGCAACCGGGCAAATCGCCGCTGCATATGCCGACGCAGGCGCAGGAAGTGTATGACGTGACCGGTGCAGGCGATACGGTTATTGGCGTGCTGGCGGCGACGCTGGCGGCGGGTAACTCACTGGAAGAGGCGTGCTATTTTGCTAACGCCGCAGCCGGTGTTGTCGTTGGTAAGCTGGGGACCTCTACCGTTTCACCGATCGAGCTGGAAAACGCCGTGCGCGGTCGGGCTGATACTGGCTTTGGCGTGATGAGCGAATCTGAGCTGAAACAGGCCGTTGCCAGCGCCCGCAAGCGCGGCGAGAAAGTGGTAATGACCAACGGTGTGTTCGACATCCTGCATGCGGGCCATGTTTCCTATCTGGCGAATGCGCGCAAGCTGGGCGATCGCCTGATCGTGGCGGTCAACAGCGATGCTTCGACCAAACGTCTGAAAGGTGAAACGCGTCCGGTCAACCCGCTGGAACAGCGTATGATCGTACTGGGCGCGCTGGAATCTGTCGACTGGGTGGTCTCTTTTGAAGAAGATACGCCGCAGCGTCTGATTGCTGGCATTCTGCCGGATCTGCTGGTCAAAGGCGGCGACTATAAGCCGGAGCAGATTGCGGGCAGTGAAGAGGTGTGGGCGAACGGCGGTGAAGTGCTGGTGCTGAACTTCGAAGATGGCTGCTCCACGACTAATATTATCAAGAAGATCCAGAAAGACAGCGATAAGTGAACCCTGACCTGATAGCCGGATAAGCGAAGTTCCTTCAGGCTTACAGGATGTACCGATTACAGGCCGGATAAGACGTTTGCGCGTCACAATCCGGCTTTTTTTCGCTTTATTCTTCAGCCGCTGCGCCTCTTTCCCTGATATACCCGCCATACTTCAAGCCTTCTTAGATTTCATAGGAAACTGTGAACCCGCGCAGTAGTTTTGCGCACAATATGTACAGAATAACTTCGTATCCAGGGAAATACTGAAATTAGAAAAAGCATATGGCCTTAGCAGATATTCAATAACTGGAGGGTATGCTCATGAACAGCAATATGTATTCACTAAACAATTTCGATTTCCTGGCCCGTAGTTTTGCCAGGATGCAGGCTGAGGGCCATCCCATTGATATCCAGGCAATAACCGGGAACATGGATGAAGAACATCGTAGCTGGTTTTGCAAACGCTATGCGCTGTACTGCCAGCAGGCGACGGAAGCCAGGAAGCTAGAACTGGAACACTAACAGAAAAACGGGCCTTGCGGCCCGTTGTCGTTTTTACTCTTGCGGATCGACTGACGGGATCGCGGGGGCAGGTTTAATTTCTGCCGTTTTATCACGTGATTCAAGCTCAGTCAGACGTTGCTCAAGCATCGCCAGCTTTTCGCGCGTGCGCAATAAAACCTGAGTCTGTACATCGAATTCTTCGCGGCTTACCAGATCCAGACGGGTCAGCTGTGACTGCAGCGTTTGACGAATTTTCTTCTCGACGTCTTCGCCAAACTCGCGGATCCCTTTCGGCATCGACTCGTGAACCTGACGAGCAATCTGCTCAATTTTTTTCGGGTCAATCATTGTGGTTTCCCTGAACTGGTACGTGTTGCTGCCTATTGTAGTGCGAACTGGCACAGGCATAAACCAGAATTGTGTGAAGCTAAGACGAGTAAAGGCGTTGATGAAGGTAATCAATAGCGTTATAGTTAACCCGCTTATTCTCAGGGCGGGGCGAAATTCCCCACCGGCGGTAAATCAACTGATGTTGAAAGCCCGCGAGCGCTTTTTGTTACGGCAAAAAGGTCAGCAGATCCGGTGTAATTCCGGGGCCGACGGTTAGAGTCCGGATGGGAGAGAGTAACGATCCAGTCGGGCATGGACCCGCTCACGTTATTTTTTTGCCGCTTAGACGGTACTCCTAAGACTGCCCTGATTCTGGTAACCATAATTTTAGTGAGGTTTTTTTACCATGAATCAGACGCTACTTTCCTCTTTTGGTACGCCTTTCGAACGTGTTGAACATGCGCTGTCTGCGCTGCGTGAAGGACGCGGTGTAATGGTGCTTGACGACGAAGACCGTGAAAACGAAGGCGATATGATTTTCCCGGCAGAAACCATGACTGTTGAACAGATGGCGCTGACCATCCGTCACGGTAGCGGTATTGTATGCCTGTGCATCACTGAAGACCGACGCAAACAGCTCGATCTGCCAATGATGGTGGAAAACAACACCAGCGCTTACGGTACCGGTTTTACCGTGACCATTGAAGCCGCAGAAGGCGTGACCACCGGCGTTTCCGCTGCAGACCGTGTTACTACGGTACGTGCGGCAATTAAGGATGGCGCTAAACCTTCCGATCTTAACCGTCCGGGGCACGTTTTCCCGCTGCGTGCTCAGGCAGGTGGCGTGTTGACCCGCGGTGGTCATACTGAAGCAACCATCGACCTGATGACGCTGGCAGGATTTAAACCGGCGGGTGTGCTGTGCGAACTGACCAATGACGATGGCACCATGGCGCGTGCGCCAGAATGCATCGAATTTGCCGGTAAGCATAATATGGCTGTGGTTACTATCGAAGACCTGGTGGCTTACCGTCAGGCGCATGAGCGCAAAGCCAGCTAATTGCTGACTACCGCGACAACCGTGGTAGGGATAAAAAAACCGAAGTCAGTTTTCTGGCTTCGGTTTTTTGTTATTGCGGCCTGGCTATTTTTTTCTGGCCAGTTTAAGTGCCCAGGCTCCGCTCATTACCAGCAACAGCACTAAACACAAACCAAAGGCGAGCAGGCAGGCCTGCGCCATATTCATAAAATGCCATGGCGGGAGCAGATACCAGCCTTCGGACTGCTGGTACAGATCGACAAACCACTTTTGCGTACTGCTGAGCGCTACGCCATCGGGAACGACAGGTGCGTCATAGCCGCAATCTCCAGTGGGCTTAAACCATTCTGGAGCCCAGTTTGCCAGCGGCAAATTGAAAGGGAATGTCGGATCGGTGGAACATCCCTGTACACCAAAGAGTGAATCCGGGTCCGGGTTATGTACTGCATAATGGATGCCATTAAGTTTGATTGAAAACTTAATGCCCATAATGCTGCCATAAAATGCCGCAATGCAGCCGACCAGTTTTAGGATGAGGTTTTTAGGGTTTATTGCCGCGATCAGCCCACCGAAAACCATCACAAACATGGCAAAGCGGATGTATACACATTGCTCGCAAGGGGCCATGTAGAGATAGATTTGGAAGAACGAGTGCGCCAGAATAATTAACCCACCCATGGCACAAGCCATTAGCAACCACAAAAAGCGACGCTCCTACCATCTCACCAGGGTATCAACCGGTGCGGTACATAAGTCTCGCCACAATCCTTTGATAAAATCCATAGCGGTTCCCTGTTTATTTTGTCGCCAGCTCTCTGACAAGCTCAGCCATGGAATCAATCGATTTGATGCTTTTGGTGTAGATCAGGTACTTACCATTGACGACGTAAGCCGGAACCCCCTGGATTTTGGCAACATCATAGGCCGCTTTCCATTTTTCCAAGGTCTCCTGAACTACGGGTTCTTTTAAGGCGTTCTCGAAGTCTGCTTGACTCATACCCGCAGCATCCAGCCCTGTTTTGATGAATGAAGCGGGATCTTTACCGTCAGACCAGCGTTCCTTCTTGTCGTGGTAGGCAGTGTAGTAAGCAAACTTGGCTTTTTTGAACTGTGATTTGGCGTCAAACAATGAGACCCCTGCGGCCTGATCCTTCGCAATCATTACTGCAAATACTTCACTGGCCTGTTTACCGTATTCTCCTTTGGTCTCGAGATGAAAAGGTGTGAAGGCGACGAGATCGGCAACTTTTTCTGACACCGGGCCGGTCACGGCTTTATCATATTTGTAGCAGAATGGGCAGGCATAGCTGAATACTTTGATCAACGTTTTATCAGCATTGGGAATCGGTTTCTCCAGCACCATATAGTCAGTACCTTCAGTAAAAGCCGATGCTGCAAATGGTGTTACCAGCGCCGCCGTTAATACCACGCTTTTAAATAATGAAGTAATCCATTTAGATGACATAATTAATCCTTAATCTAACGATACTATTTAAACATTTGTTGTGGGCGAACCAGTAATGCGCGGTAGTGCGTTTGGTTTGGTTTATCGGAAAGGACATCAATTTCGACTTTGACTTCTTTTGTTTTGTAGTCAATTTCGTTGATTTTGCCGGTGGTTGGCTGTCCAACGTCAAATAAATTAATAGAACCACCAAATCCAAACATGGTGTCGCGGTCTTTTTGATATTCAATTACCGACGTGATAGGACTGTAGAAATCATAACCGCGCTCTTTCCCGTACTCCCAAATTTGCTGAACGGTTCCTTTTTTCTCGTCAATTTTATATTCGACGAACCGGGAATATTTCATTGTTGGTAGCGCCGGTTGTTCGAGTCCACGCCCATCGCCATTGTCAAAGATGGTTAGCGTTCCTTTGCTGGAGAGCCAGGCGGTGTGTTGGGTGTAGGTAAAATCGAAATCAGTATTCTCGCACTTACCGTTTTCATCACACTTCAGCGCATTGCCCTTATCATCAACCGGTTTTAACAATTTGCTTGCCAGCGACTTATTCCAGCCTTTAGACGGTGCCAGAATCCATTTCACCTGTTTATCGCGACCGATTTTGACGACACCCTGATGGCGGGAAGAAAGAATGATGGAGTCATCTTTAGCGTCATAGGCAATGGAGTTGACGTGAGCCCAGTTACGGCCCGCACCAACGCCGAGGGCGTCACCATAGGGGGTATCTGGCTCCAGTTTCGCCTGTTGGCCTGCGTGAGCGAGATCCACGTTGACGCATACCGCGCCTGCGTCCAGCGCACCCAGTAGCGCGTCACGCATCGGGTCGAGAATTTGTGTCAGATCCCATACGTCAACAACACGTCCAGATTTATCGACTTCAATAATCTGGTCGCGGATGGTATGCACGTGAAGACCATCCTCTTTGCGATAATCGCGTTTACCCACGCGAAGCAGTACGGTGCCGTTCACTGTTTCGACCGACTCATGCGACGCGTCGAGGAATCCGCGAGGCAGCTTATGGTCGGCCAGAATCTGGCCCAGCATATCGAATTCATACCAGTGCTGGCCTTGTACGGCGGTGAAGGTGCCTCGCGGTGTTTCACGAATACCCATCAGGTAGCCGCGCTTGTTGATATCCATGTCATGGCCGTCATAGAAGGTGTCCTGATCCAGCCACCACCGATATTCACCTTCCGTATCGACGACAAAGGTAAAGGGTGCGATATCAAAGGGGAGTGCGCCGCCAGCTGGACCCGCATCCAGGATGCCGGCATTTTTATCTTTTTCGCCATGCCAGTGGAATTCTGCACCCTGCGGGGTAAAGGTGTGGGTATTCACCAGATAAAGACGATCTTCAAAACCCGGTGCTACTTTAATCACTTTTGTTTGCTGCAAATCAGATATTGAGCGGTTATCCATGTAGTGATTTACGATGGCGGAAGTTTGCACCACATAATCATCTTTCATGGCCTTACCGTTTTCTTTATATTCAACGGTTACCTTATTTGCGAACTTTTGATAAAGGCCAAAAATAGGAATGCCATCGTACGTGGCGAGTGACTCTTTGCCGACGGTATAAGTCACCGGAACGCCTTTTTCACCTTTACCATGGACGGTAACTTTAACATCTGAAATAACGTGGCTATCTAATTCAACCAGCGCAGTAAGCGGGGCATTTCCATAAGGGTCAACTACTATTGCGCCCAATTTTCCTGCAGGTTGGGCCGGTTGAAAACCAGCGGCAAGAGAGTTTCCTGCTGCTAATCCAAATGTCAGTGCCAGAGTCCCTGCCAGAAGTGTTTTTCGGTATTGTGTAAACATGGATATATCTCCTTATATTACCTATAAATATAATCTTGCTGAATATATTATGTTTTTACGGTTTTGATAAAATAAAATGGTATTGCTAATACTACTTTTGTAATGCATTAATTAATATTGATGAAATGTATTATTCTTCAGGAGCTAATTTTTATTATTTTTTTGATAGTATGAGTGAGATATTTTAAGAACAATATTTATTATTGCGTAGTGTGATCTTGTCGACATTGTTTTAATTGTTTATAACGAGTTTGGCTAATAGCTTAGCCGCTGATTTATATGATCGAAATCATATATTTGTTTCTGAAATATGCCACTATATGAGTATGTCAGAATAAGGTTGTGTAAAATTTTAACGTTAAATGTTTAATGATGTTAAATTTTAAGGGTAGAAGAATGTTTATTGCCTGGTATTGGATTGTATTAATTGCACTCGTTGCGGTGGGTTATTATTGCCATATGAAACGTTATTGTCGGGCATTCCGCCAGGACAGAGATGCCTTACTTGAAGCGCGAAACAAACTCTTTCGCCGTTCTGGTGAAGATAACAGCGCGATTAAGGAACAGGATTAGTCCTTCATATTCTGCTATGGATGAGCGGATGCTGTAAATTTGCAGAGTGGCATCCGCCCTCTGGATTATCCGATTCCCATCGACTGGAGGATGACGAGGCTTAACCCCATCACCGACATTCCACATAACACCCCATAGCTGGGATTATTATTGGGATCGATCTCTTTTGCCAACGGCATCAATTCATCGACGGACAGCGCCACCATAATACCTGCGACAGCCGCCATTATTGCCGCCATCACCACCGGTGATATAAGGCTACCGAGAATTAACCACGCCAGTACGCCGCCCAGTATTTCTGCCATACCTGAAATCCCTGCCCAGAATATCGCCGTACGTTTGGAGCCTGTGGCGGCATAGACGGGACCCGCCACCGCTAATCCTTCAGGAATATTGTGCAATGCAACGGCGAGGGCAATACCAAAGCCCAGCTCAAGGTTGCTACTGGCGGTAACAAACGTCGCAATCCCTTCAGGAAAGTTGTGCAGGCTGATGCCGAGCGTTAATAAAATCGCGGTGCGTTTAATAGAGCCGGGTAGAGGCTGCGTTGTTTTTTGTACCAGATCCTGAGGGTGCGCGTGCGGCAATAGACGGTCCAGACCAAAGTAGCCCAGTAAGCCGGCGATAAACATTCCGTAGCCCAGCACTGGCGACATACCTTCAGCGGCCAGCGCAGCAGGTAGCATCTCCATAAGGGAGATCAGTAGCATAATCCCGGCGGCGAAGCCTAAAGAAAAGGCGAGAACGCGGTTAGACGGTTTTTGCCCTAACACGCCGAGAAATGCGCCGATAAACGTGGCGGCACCTGCCAGTAAAGTCAGAAGTAAAGGTACTGACATCGACAAATAAAACTCCTTATCAATCTGCTGTCCGGGTTGGATCGTCAAAATAACTGATGATCTTCATCATGGTTATCTGAGTTCTTCATCAACCGAATAAGCGTATTGTGGTGGTATCAAAATGACTCCCTCAGTAAGGATATCATCATGTCTTCAACTCGTATGCCAGCATTGTTTTTGGGCCACGGTAGCCCGATGAATGTTCTGGAAGATAACGTTTATACCCGTGCCTGGCAGCAACTGGGGGAAACGTTGCCGCGTCCGAAAGCCATTGTGGTGGTCTCGGCGCACTGGTTCACCCGTGGAACGGGTGTGACTGCGATGGAAGCCCCCAAAACGATCCACGATTTTGGCGGTTTTCCGCAAGCATTATATGACACCCATTACCCGGCTCCTGGTTCGCCTGAACTGGCACAGCATCTGGTTAACTTGCTTGCTCCAGTGCCTGTTACCCTGGACAAAGAAGCGTGGGGTTTTGACCACGGTTCTTGGGGCGTGCTGATCAAGATGTACCCGAATGCGGATATTCCGATGGTGCAACTGAGCATTGATAGCACCAAACCCGCGGCATGGCATTTTGAGATGGGCCGTAAGCTGGCGGCGCTGCGTGATGAGGGCATTATGCTGGTGGCCAGTGGTAACGTGGTGCATAACCTGCGCACTGCGCGCTGGCACGGTGAGAACACGCCTTATCCGTGGGCGACTTCATTCAATGATTATGTTAAGGCAAACCTGACATGGCAGGGACCGGTTGAGCAGCACCCATTGGTGAACTATCTCGATCATGAAGGTGGATCGTTATCAAACCCGACGCCGGATCACTATCTGCCGCTGCTGTATGTACTCGGGGCATGGGACGGTAAAGAGTCTGTCACGATCCCGGTAGATGGTATTGAGATGGGAAGTTTAAGTATGTTGTCGGTGCAGGTTGGATGATGAATGCCCGATGGCACTGCGCTTATCGGGCAATAAGTTCATGCTGAAGGCCGGGTAAGGCGGAGCCGCCACCCGGCACTCTCAATTATTCGACAAAAATATGCGGATAGAAACGTGACAGATCCTGTGTGATCAACGCGCGGTCTTCACGAATGCCGATCCCGGCTGGTTGATCGTTGATCAGCCAGCTGCCAATCAGCATATAGCTGTCGCCAAACTTCGGTAGCTGATGGAACTCCTGCACGATCATACCTTCTTCACCGTACGGTCCTTCCACTGCTTCGATCGTTTTACCGTTCTCAACAATGGAGACGTTAGCCCCCTCGCGTGAGAAGATCGGTTTGACGACGAATTTATCCATATGCGGATGATCGTCTTCGGCGAAGTACGCTGGCAGCAGGTTCGGATGGTCCGGGAACATTTCCCATAACAGCGGCAACAGTGCTTTATTGGAGATAATGCTCTTCCAGGCCGGTTCCAGCCAGCGAACGCCAGCATCTTCCAGCTTGGTGGAGAACATTTCACGCAGCATGAATTCCCATGGATAGAGCTTGAACAGGTTAGCGATTACCTGATCCTGCATGTCGGTGAACTGACCTTTTTCACCAAGACCAATATCTTCTACATAGAGGAATTCTGTAGCGATCTCAGCTTCGGCCGCGCAATCCTGTAGATACTGGATCGTACCGCGATCTTCCACCGTATCACGACAGCAGGTCAGATGAAGCAGTTGAAAACCATACTGCTCACGCAGCTCGGTGAAACGCTCGATCAGTTTTTCCTGCAGACTGTTGAACTGATCGCTGCCTTCCGGCAGGTTGCCCGCATTGAGCTGATCTTCCAGCCAGATCCACTGGAAAAACGCGGCTTCGTACAGCGAGGTTGGCGTATCGGCGTTGTTTTCTAAAAGCTTGGGTTCACCCGTGCCGTCCCATGCCAGATCGAGACGTGAATAGAGCGACGGTTGCTGCGTCTGCCAGGACTGGCGGACAAAGCCCCAGGTATGCTTCGGAATGCGAAACTTGGTCATCAACTCATCGCTGGCGATGACCTTTTCCACCACCTTGAGGCACATTTGATGCAGCTCTGCGGTGACCTCTTCCAGCTTTTCGACCTGAGCAAGGGTGAGCTTATAGTACGCGTCTTCACACCAGTACGGCTCGCCGTACATCGTGTGAAAATTGAAACCGTATTCGGTGGCTTTGTCGCGCCAGTCCGGGCGCTCAACAATACTGACTCTTTCCATGACGATCAGCCACCCATTGAACGTGTGGTGGTGCCGCTTGCGCTACGCTGCATGGTGCTCTGTTTGGCCACAGACTCACCAAATCCGCCGCGGGTTACGGTAGAGGTGGTGGCAGGTTTCGGTGCCATAGCGGTTTTCGGTACGGTCATGGTGCGACCCGGCGTTGCTGCACCGTAGTTTTTACCGCTGGCATCCGTGTATTTGCCGTAAGCCGGGCTGGCTGGGTTTTTCGAGCTGAACAGCGGTTGCTGAGCGCCCATTCCGCCGCCCATCAGTCGGCCCATCATGTAGCCCGCCATCAGCGGCATCCAGAAGCTGCCGCTGCTTTGATTCTGCGCCTGAGCCTGGCCTTCACCGGTCGGCGCCATACCTGCTTGCGCAGGAGCCTGCTGGCACTGGCCTTCGCCGAATTCAGCGATACAGTCTTCACGAGTGGCGTATTTTGGCGCGGTACGTTCAGCTTCTTTCAGCGCATTGTTAAACGCAGTAGTACATTCGGCGCTTTTACCCGGGTTAGCTGCAGAGCAGTCGTCAGCGTTCTGATAAAGCGAAACCGTTTCGTCGCTCTTTTCACAGCCCGCGAGCATAAACACAGCGGTAACTGCCAGGGCGACAGGAGTCAGATGGCGCGCGCTCCAGCTTTTGCGGAACGAGGCGTGATGTATAGATTTTGTCCGTTTCATTTATGTCTTCCAGTACCCAGTGGTAACTCTGCTCAGAATAGAGGATGACTGGTCGAAATTGAAGCGGGAAGAGGCGAGAATGCGGAAGAAGAGGCGGATCTTTACGTTGTCTTACGTTCAGACGGGGCCGAAGCCCCGTCATCAGCATCAGTTACGGAACGGGTTGTTGCCGTTGCTGCTGGTTGAACGCGCGGCCGTTGGCTGAGCCGCAGGCGTCGCGCTGTTGGACGTATAACCGTCCGCCGCGGCATCTTGCTGCGCGTTTTCCGGCGCGATCGTATCCGGAGTCGTGGATACGGGTTTACCCAGCGTATTGTTCAGTGCTACCAGATCCTGCTCGTTCAGCGTACCGAGCGCAGATTTGACGTTTAACTGGTTAATAAGATAGGTATAACGCGCATTCGCCAGTTGCTGCTTGGCGTTGTACAGCGTGGTGGTGGCATCCAACACATCCACGATGGTACGTGTACCTACGGAATAGCCGGCTTCCATCGCATCCAAAGAGCTTTGGGCCGAGACAACCGCTTGTTTGTACGCGTTAATGCTACTGATAGACGCATTAATGTTGTTGAACGAAGAACGCACGGTCTGCACCACGCTGCGGTGCGCGCTTTCCAGCTGTTCGCTCGCGCCAACAAAGTTGTACTGCGCTTGTTTCACCTGCGAGTTAACCATTCCACCCTGATACAGCGGCAGCGAGAAGCTCAGACCAATTTTGTTCTGGCCCATATTGCTGTCGTCGTACTGATTACCCGTCGCGCCACCGTGGGTTTTTGACCCGCTGTAGGAGGTGTCAGATACCCCGGTAGAGGCGGTCAGGTCCAGAGTCGGTAAATGACCATCCTGCGCCAGACGAATCTGCTCACGCGCCAGATCCTGGCTCAAACGGGCCTGCAATAATGACAGGTTGCGGTTTTCTGCTTCTTTCAGCAGCGCGTTCACCGCCTGCGGTTTGTTGGTTTTAAAACCATCAACGTTCAGTGAAGCCAGTTCCGGGTAGTAGTTACCGGTTACCTGGCGCAGCTGTTCTACCGCGTTATCCAGATTGTTACGCGCGGTAACTTCGTTCGCCAGTACAGTATCGTATTGTGAACGGGCGTTCTGTACGTCAGTGATGGCAACCAGGCCAACGTTAAAACGCTGAGTGGTCTGATCTAACTGACGATAGACCGCATCTTTCTGTGCCTGGGTATAAGAAAGCACGTCAATTGCGTTCAATACGTTAAAATAGGCTGTGGCGGTATTCAGGATCAGCGTTTGCTGATCGGTCTGATAGGTCACGTCCTGGATGCCCGCTGATTTTTCTTGCAGCGTCAGGGCACGCCATTTAGACATGTCAAAAATAGACTGAGTTAACTGCAAAGATGCGCTGGTTGCATTGGAGTTGACGCCATTTGCATCACGGTAGCCATTGCTGTAGGTGTAATCGGCACCTAAACCCAGTTGCGGCAGCAATGGACTACGCGCTTCGTTAATTTTTTCGAATGCAGCATCGCGATCGGCGGCGGATTTACGCAATTCCGGGTTGCTCAGGCGTGCTTGCTGATAAACCTGCATCAGGTTTTCTGCCTGGCTCAAAGTACTGAACCCCGACAGGCTCAGGCCGATAAGGATGGGGAGCAATTTCTTCATTTGCATTCCTTGTTGTGAAGCAGTATTTAGCGCTGATCAAATTGTAAAAATATTTGCTGATTCTAGCAGAATCCGCCACTTCAAAAAGTTGGCGTTACGTGCCATACGGCGTTAATTTGCATCAATTTAACACAAGGACGTTCAAACATCAGTCAAACGACCTTGAAATTCACATTTTAATCACTATTGGTTTCAGGACAGCACAATGCGTAAACCAGACAACTTGCCAATGACTTTCACTAAAAATGATGTAGAAATTATTGCACGAGAAACGCTATACCGCGGTTTTTTTTCACTGGATCTTTATCGGTTTCGCCACCGCCTGTTTAACGGGGGGATGAGCGGTGAGGTAACGCGCGAAATTTTTGAGCGCGGACACGCGGCTGTCTTGCTACCCTTTGACCCTGAGCGGGATGAAGTTGTGCTGGTCGAGCAGATTCGTATTGCGGCATTTGATACCAGCGAAAGCCCGTGGCTACTGGAAATGGTAGCCGGAATGATCGAAGAGGGCGAAACCGTTGAAGATGTAGCCCGTCGTGAAGCAATGGAAGAGGCCGGGCTGGAAGTTAAAAGGACGAAACCCGTTCTGAGCTATCTGGCAAGCCCGGGTGGCACCAGTGAGCGTCTGTCTATTTTAGTCGGCGAAGTGGACGCCACGACCGCGAGCGGAATACACGGTCTGGCTGATGAAAACGAAGATATTCGTGTTCATGTGGTAAGCCGGGAACAGGCTTACCAATGGGTAGAAGAGGGGAAAATCGACAACGCAGCGTCTGTCATCGCCTTGCAATGGTTACAGCTGCACTATCAAGAGTTAAAAACTGAGTGGAAAAAATGAAGCGTTACACACCTGACTTCCCTGAAATGATGCGTCTGTGCGAAACCAACTATTCGCAATTGCGCCGCCTGCTGCCACGTAATGATGCAGCCGGTGAAACAGTGAGCTATCAGGTAGCAAACGCACAATATCGGTTAACGATCGTTGAATCGACCCGATACACTACGCTTGTCGCGATCGAACAAACGGCACCGGCCGTCACTTACTGGAGCCTGCCGTCATTGACTGTGCGCCTGTATCATGACGCAAGGGTGGCTGAAGTGTGTTCAAGTCAGCAGATCTTTCGCTTCAAAGCGCGGTATGATTATCCAAATAAAAAGTTGCATCAACGCGACGAAAAGCATCAAATTAATCAGTTTCTGGCCGACTGGTTACGGTACTGTTTAGCACATGGAGCGATGGCGATTCCGGTTTATTAGCGTCGTGAAACCTAAGGACACCATTTGGAAAGCCTGTTAACCCTTCCTTTGGCTGGTGAGGCCAGAGTCAGGATCTTACAAATTACAGACACTCACCTGTTTGCCGAAAAGCATGAAACGCTGCTGGGTGTGAACACCTGGGACAGCTATCAATCCGTACTGGATGCAATACATGCAGAGTCGCCTGAGTACGATCTGATCGTTGCGACGGGTGATTTGGCGCAGGATCAATCCGCTGCGGCTTATCAGCATTTTGCTGAGGGCATCGCAAGTTTTCGTGCGCCTTGCGTTTGGCTACCGGGCAATCACGATTTTCAGCCGGCAATGTACAGCGCGCTGCAGGATGCGGGCATTTCCCCGGCCAAACGCGTTTTCATTGGCGAACAGTGGCAAATATTGTTGCTGGACAGCCAGGTGTTCGGCGTTCCCCACGGTGAGTTAAGTGAATTCCAGCTCGAATGGCTGGAGCGTAAACTTGCTGATGCGCCAGAGCGTAATACCTTGTTGCTTCTGCATCATCATCCTCTGCCTGCAGGCTGCAGCTGGCTCGATCAGCACAGTCTGCGTAATGCCGCTGAGCTGGATAACGTGCTGGTGAATTATCCTCGCGCCAGGTATCTATTGTGCGGGCATATTCATCAGGAACTGGATCTGGACTGGAACGGTCGCCGTCTGCTGGCGACGCCGTCGACCTGCGTGCAGTTTAAACCGCACTGTTCCAACTTCACATTGGATACCATCAGCCCAGGCTGGCGGACGCTGGAGCTTTTTGCCGACGGAACATTGCAGACTCAGGTACGTCGTCTGCAGGGTAATCGGTTCCACCCTGATACCGCTTCAGAAGGCTACTGATGTCTACGCTTCTCTATCTTCACGGATTTAATAGCTCTCCTCGTTCGGCGAAGGCGTGTTTACTGAAAAACTGGCTGGCGGAGCACCATCCGCACGTTGAGATGATCGTACCGCAGTTGCCGCCGTATCCAGCGCAGGCCGCAGAGATGCTGGAATCGATCATTCTTGAACATGGCGGAGAGTCGCTGGGGATTGTCGGTTCCTCTTTAGGCGGTTATTACGCCACCTGGCTGTCGCAATGTTTTATGCTGCCGGCAGTGGTGGTGAACCCTGCCGTACGGCCTTATGAACTGCTGGTCGACTATCTCGGTCAAAACGAGAACCCCTACACGGGGCAGCAATATGTGCTAGAGTCACGCCATATTTACGATCTTAAAGTCATGCAGATTGACCCGCTGGAAGCGCCGGATTTGATCTGGCTGCTCCAACAAACGGGCGATGAAGTGTTGGACTACCGCCAGGCGGTGGCGTATTACGCCTCCTGCCGTCAGACAGTTATTGAGGGCGGAAACCACGCATTCACGGGCTTCGAAGATTATTTCAACCCGATTGTCGATTTCCTTGGACTGCACAGTTTCTGACGATCAATTCGAATTGCTTATTTAAACCATGACGCAAACTTATAACGCTGATGCCATTGAGGTACTCACTGGGCTTGAGCCGGTACGCCGTCGCCCAGGGATGTACACCGATACGACCCGTCCGAACCATCTTGGACAGGAAGTGATTGATAACAGTGTGGATGAAGCACTGGCGGGTCACGCAAAACGCGTGGACGTGATCTTACATGCCGACCAGTCACTGGAAGTCATTGATGACGGACGCGGCATGCCGGTAGATATTCACCCTGAAGAAGGCGTTCCGGCGGTTGAGCTGATCCTCTGTCGTCTGCACGCGGGCGGCAAGTTCTCTAACAAGAACTACCAGTTCTCCGGCGGTCTGCACGGTGTGGGTATCTCCGTCGTCAACGCCCTGTCCAAACGTGTGGAAGTGAACGTGCGCCGCGACGGGCAGGTATACAACATCGCGTTTGAGAATGGCGATAAAGTGCAGGATTTACAGGTTGTCGGTACCTGCGGCAAACGCAATACCGGGACCAGCGTGCACTTCTGGCCGGATGAAAGCTTCTTTGACAGCCCGCGTTTTTCTGTTTCGCGCTTAACGCACGTACTGAAAGCAAAAGCGGTACTGTGCCCAGGCGTTGAGATCACTTTTAAGGATGAGGTCAACAACAGCGAGCAGCGCTGGTGCTACCAGGATGGTTTAAATGACTATCTGAGCGAAGCGGTGAATGGCCTACCGACGCTGCCGGAAAAACCGTTTATCGGTAATTTCAGCGGTGAGACGGAGACGGTGGACTGGGCGCTGCTCTGGCTGCCGGAAGGCGGCGAGCTGCTGACCGAAAGCTATGTGAACCTGATCCCAACCATGCAGGGCGGTACGCACGTTAACGGTCTGCGTCAGGGACTGCTGGATGCGATGCGCGAGTTCTGTGAATACCGTAACATCCTGCCGCGTGGCGTGAAGCTGTCGGCGGAAGATATCTGGGATCGCTGTGCTTATGTGTTGTCGGTAAAAATGCAGGATCCGCAGTTTGCCGGACAAACCAAAGAGCGCCTCTCTTCGCGTCAGTGTGCGGCATTCGTCTCTGGTGTGGTGAAAGATGCATTCAGTTTGTGGCTGAACCAGAATGTGCAGTCAGCCGAACTGCTGGCTGAGATGGCGATTTCCAGCGCGCAGCGTCGTCTGCGTGCGGCGAAAAAAGTAGTGCGTAAAAAGCTGACCAGCGGTCCGGCGCTGCCGGGTAAACTGGCGGATTGTACCGCACAGGATCTTAATCGCACCGAACTGTTCCTTGTCGAAGGTGACTCGGCGGGCGGATCGGCCAAGCAGGCGCGCGATCGTGAATATCAGGCGATCATGCCGTTGAAAGGTAAGATCCTCAATACCTGGGAAGTCTCTTCCGATGAAGTGCTGGCTTCACAGGAAGTTCACGATATTTCCGTGGCGATCGGTATCGATCCGGACAGCGACGATCTGAGCCAATTGCGCTACGGCAAGATCTGTATCCTGGCGGATGCGGACTCCGATGGCCTGCACATCGCCACGCTGCTGTGCGCGCTGTTTGTGAAACACTTCCGCACGCTGGTGAAACACGGTCACGTCTACGTGGCGCTGCCGCCGTTATACCGTATCGACCTTGGTAAAGAGGTGTATTACGCGCTGACGGAAGAAGAGAAAGCGGGCGTACTGGAGCAGTTAAAGCGCAAGAAAGGCAAGCCGAACGTGCAGCGCTTTAAAGGTCTGGGTGAAATGAACCCGATGCAGCTTCGTGAAACTACGCTGGATCCGAACACCCGTCGCCTGGTGCAGCTCATTATCGATGATGAAGACGATCAGCGTACCAACGCAATGATGGATATGCTGCTGGCCAAAAAGCGTTCTGAAGATCGTCGAAACTGGTTGCAAGAGAAAGGCGATCTGGCGGATCTCGAAGGGTAATTGCATGTAGAAAAGCCGGAGACGGGCGTAAAATGCCTTATCCGGCTCTCATCTGACGAAGCGATTTATGCCGGATAGCTAAGCGTCACCCGGCAAATCGACAATCTTAAATGCCCGACTCCAGAATACGAATATTCATGTCCAGCACGTCACCTTTCACGGCTTCGCTGTAGGCTTTCATATGCGGGGTCTGCAAATGCGCTTCAAGATGCGCGATGCTTTCCCACTGCTCAACCATCACGATTGAATCTGGCGCTGTGGTCTGAAAACTCACACCTGCGGCATGATCCACCATCGGCGCATAGCCGTGGCAGCCTTCTTCTTTCAGTACGGTCGGAACGATTTTGGCAAACTGATCCAGTACCGCCTGGCGGTGATGTTGACCTGGACGTGTACGGATTTCTGCAATAACGGTAAGCATGGTTAACTCCTTCTAATTCCAGGTTACCAGTTAACCAAAAATTTCGGTCAGATGCTTGCGATATTCTGCGATATAACGCGGGACGTCCGGCATTTTAATCACGTCATTGGTGATAAAGGTCGGCAGCGCTTCCATTCCCAGGAACTGGTTTGCTTTATGGAACGGGAGATAGACGCCATCAACGCCAACGCCATGGAAAAACTGGTCTTTTTCAGTGAAGGCTTCCATCGGTGCGTTCCAGGTCAGGGACAGCATGTATTTTTTGCCCTGAATCAGCCCGCCGGAGCCGTATTTTTTAGAGGCATCTGAACGTGTGCGGCCGTCGCTGGCGTACAGCGTACCGTGACCTTCGGTAAACACGTCATCGATGTATTTTTTCACGGTCCACGGTGCGCCCATCCACCAGCCAGGCATCTGCCAGATAACCGCATCGGCCCAGACGAAATTCTGCACTTCTGCTTTTACGTCATAATCGCTGTCTGCGCGTACGACTTTAACATCATGCCCGAGGTCGCGCAGGATACCGTCCGCGACCTCGGTCAGGGTGTCATTCAGTTGACCATTAGAATGGCCGAATTTTTTCGCCCCGTTGATAATTAGAATGTTGCTCATTTTGTGTCCTCAAGGAAATACGTTTGAGGACGATTTTACTCCCACCAGCGGTGCGGTGAAATTAGCAAAATGTGCAAAGTCTTTTGCTATGTGAGCAACAATAACGCAATTACCAACTGACTTTTGCTTCAAAGCCACCTTCCGGGGCATTGCCAAACGAGGCTGACATTCCATGCAGTGTTGCGATACGGCGGACAATCGACAGACCGAGACCGCTGCCAGTCACGCTTTGTCCCGGCGGACGATAAAAGCGTTCACCGATGTGTGTAAGTACCTCCGGCGCAACGCCAGGACCATTATCTTTGACGCTGAAGTTACGGGCGTTGAGCGTCACTTCCACAATGCTCCCCTGCGGACTGTAGCGAATGGCATTATCCAGCAGATTTCGTACCATCAGGCTCAGCAACAGCGGCTGTCCTGTGCGCGTTATATTGTGTGCGTTAATCTGCAAACGTACGTCAATATGCGCCTGCTGGGCCGGGTGGTAGATATCCATCACCGCGGATTGCAGTAGCTCCTCCAGCGAGATTTCTGCCACATCCTGAAGATTATCGAGGGAGTCGAGGCGCGAAAGCGTCAGGAGCTGATCGACCAGTCGGGTGGCGCGTTCAATTCCCGCATGCAGCTGCACCAGCGCTTTTTCCCGCGTTTGCGGGTCGTCGTCTGACAGTTGCACCACTTCGGTTTGCACCTTCAGCGCGGTCAACGGACTGCGCAGCTCGTGAGCAGCGTCAGAGGTAAAGCGTCGTTCGCGGACCATCATAGAGTGGATACGGGTAAACAGCTGATTAAGCGATTCAACCAGCGGGCGCACTTCGCTTGGCACACCTTTCGGGTCGAGCGGTTCTTCTGACTCCGGGGCGCGCCAGCGCAGAGCTTGCGCCAGTTTTTTTAGCGGCCTGAGTTCGCGACTCAGCATGACCACCAGGATCAGCAACATCAGCGGCAGCGCAACCAGCCACGGGGTTAACTGTGCGGTAAGGATCGACAGCGCCATATCCTCCCGGTATTCCCACTCCTGGCCCACCACAATGCGATATTTTCCATCAGCGGAATTCAGCCACAGGAAGCGCCAGGAATCGTTGTCGCCCCTGAGTTGGCCGTCGCTAAACCCCTCCCGGCTGTAGCTGTAGGGAATATCCTGGCCATTGTCGCCATCGTGTAGCACCATTTTGCCGTCGGTGGAGTAGATGGCAAACGCCAGTGCGTCGTCATCAATATGGCCATGTTTCAGTTTTTTTGGCGTGCGGGCCATCGTGCTTGAGGTGGTGACATCGCTGATATCCAGCGTGCTAAGCCGCTTGGCGAACAGCATCAGCTGCGTATCAAACAGCTCATCGACATTATCGGTAGTCTGCCTCCAGGCCACAAAACTGGATACGGCCCAGGTTGCTGATGCCAGAATCAGAAAAATAAGCGTTAGCCTGACTCGCAGGCTGAGGCGTTGTGTGAGTTTCATGCGTCACCCAGGGTATAGCCAATGCCATGCACGGTACGGATAAAGTCGCTGCCGAGCTTACGGCGTAAGTGATGGACGTGGACCTCAACCGCATTGCTGGAGACATTTTCGTCCCAGGTATACAGTTTTTCTTCAATCAGTTTGCGGGGCAGGACGCGACCCTTGTTGCGCATCAGCAGTTCCAGCAGCGCGAACTCTTTAGGTTTGAGTGACAAAGGTTCACCCGCCGCCGTGGCGACCAGCGCGCCGGGATCGAGCGTTACCTGGCCATGGCACAATGTGTTGCTGGCCTGGCCGCTGGCACGACGTACCAGTGCCTCCAGTCTGGCGGCAACTTCGATCAGCGCAAAGGGTTTGCACAGATAGTCATCTGCGCCCAGGCGCAGGCCTTCAACGCGTTCTGCCAGCGCGTCGCGAGCGGTCAGAATCAGCACAGGCTCCTGCTTTCCGTTGGCTCGCCATTCGCGCAAAATGTCCCGTCCGTCTATGCCCGGCAGCGTCAGGTCGAGGATTACCGCATCATAAGGTGCGCTGTAGAGTGCTTCTTTCCCTTGGCGACCTTCGGTAAACCAGTCGATGCTGAAACCCATTTTACTCAGACCTGTTTTCAGGCCATCGCCAATCAACGTGTCATCTTCGATCAGTAAAATACGCATATGTTCATCCCTGCGATAACTCATTTGCAGTCAGTAAACCTGTGGCTACAGTCTCTGTACAGCAAAAAAAGTATCTTTTTTTGCCTTAAGAACTTGTTAAGGATTAACTTATTTAATAGTCGTAAACCAACATGAAAGGGAGACATGACGATGAAAAAATTAGCTGCAATGGTTGCCGTAATGGCATTGTGTTCCGCACCTGTTCTGGCAGCTCAGCAGGGCGGCTTCTCTGGGCCAACGACAACTACCACGCAGAGCCAAAACGGCGGATTTGTCGGCCCGAACGGTAGCAGCACGACGGTAGAAAGCGCCAAATCGCTGCGTGATGACACCTGGGTTACCCTGCGCGGGAACATCGTTGAGCGTATTTCCGACGACCTGTATGTGTTTAAAGATGCGACCGGCACGGTGAATGTGGATATCGACCACAAGCGCTGGAACGGCGTAACCGTCACACCGCAGGATGTGGTTGAAATCCAGGGTGAAGTGGATAAAGACTGGAACTCCGTTGAAATCGACGTGAAACAGATTACCAAAGTTGCTAAGTAATCCCCATCAGGGCCGCATTCGCGGCCCTTTTCTTTGTGACTCAACACGCCAGATAGGGTAGTATCTGCGGCAATATTGCCCTTCAATAGAGGGGTACAAAGTTGAGGAACCACGATTAATGAGCGATATGGCAGAGCGCCTGGCGCTGCATGAATTCACGGAAAACGCCTATCTGAACTATTCCATGTACGTCATCATGGACAGGGCGTTGCCGTTTATTGGCGATGGTTTGAAACCCGTTCAGCGTCGCATCGTGTACGCGATGTCCGAACTGGGGCTGAATGCCAGCGCCAAATTTAAAAAATCCGCCCGTACCGTCGGTGACGTGCTGGGTAAATACCATCCGCACGGCGACAGCGCCTGCTATGAAGCGATGGTGCTGATGGCGCAGCCGTTCTCTTACCGTTACCCGCTGGTTGACGGGCAGGGGAACTGGGGGGCACCGGACGATCCGAAATCCTTCGCGGCGATGCGTTATACCGAATCACGCCTGTCTAAATATGCGGAAGTCTTGCTGGGCGAACTCGGTCAGGGAACGTCGGACTGGGTGCCAAACTTCGACGGCACCATGCAGGAGCCGAAGATGCTGCCTGCGCGTCTGCCAAATATTCTGCTGAACGGCACGACCGGTATTGCCGTTGGTATGGCAACGGACATTCCGCCGCATAACCTGCGTGAAGTGGCAAAAGCAGCGATTACCCTGATTGAGCAGCCGAAAACGACGTTGGATCAGTTGCTGGATATCGTGCAAGGGCCGGATTACCCGACCGAAGCGGAGATCATTACTTCGCGCGCGGAAATTCGTAAGATTTACGAGAACGGACGCGGCTCCGTACGTATGCGTGCGGTATGGACGAAAGAAGACGGCGCGGTGGTGATTTCCGCGCTGCCGCATCAGGTTTCCGGGGCAAAAGTGCTGGAGCAGATCGCTGCTCAAATGCGCAATAAAAAGCTGCCGATGGTAGACGACCTGCGCGACGAATCGGATCACGAAAACCCGACCCGTCTGGTGATTGTCCCGCGCTCTAATCGTGTGGATATGGAGCAGGTGATGAACCACCTGTTTGCCACTACCGATCTGGAAAAGAGCTACCGTATCAACCTGAACATGATCGGTCTTGATGGTCGTCCGGCGGTGAAAAACCTGCTGGAGATCCTCACCGAATGGCTGGCGTTCCGCCGCGATACCGTGCGTCGCCGCCTGAATTATCGTCTGGAAAAAGTGCTCAAGCGCCTGCACATCCTTGAAGGTTTGCTGGTGGCGTTCCTCAACATTGACGAAGTCATCGAAATTATTCGTCATGAAGATGAACCTAAGCCTGAGCTGATGTCGCGGTTTGGCATTTCTGAAACCCAGGCTGAAGCCATCCTTGAGCTGAAATTGCGCCACCTTGCCAAACTCGAAGAGATGAAAATCCGTGGTGAGCAGGATGAGCTGGCGAAAGAGCGCGATCAGTTGCAGGCCATTCTGGCTTCCGAACGTAAAATGAGTAACCTGCTGAAGAAAGAGCTGCAGGCCGATGCAGACGCCTATGGCGACGATCGCCGCTCTCCGTTGCAGGAACGTGAAGAAGCGAAGGCGATGAGCGAGCACGACATGCTGCCGTCAGAGCCGGTGACCATTGTGTTGTCCCAGAGTGGCTGGGTGCGTAGCGCCAAAGGCCACGACATCGATGCACCGGGATTAAGCTATAAAGCGGGCGACAGCTTTAAGTCGGCAGTGAAGGGTAAGAGCAACCAGCCGGTGGTGTTCGTGGACTCGACCGGACGCAGCTATGCCATCGACCCGATTACGCTGCCGTCGGCGCGTGGTCAGGGTGAACCGCTGACCGGGAAGCTCACGCTGCCGCCAGGCGCGACGGTTGAGCACATGCTGATGGAAGGCGACGATCAGAAACTGCTGATGGCCTCCGATGCGGGCTACGGTTTTGTCTGCACCTTCAATGACCTGGTCGCACGTAACCGTGCTGGTAAGGCGTTGATTACGCTGCCAGAAAATGCGCGCGTGATGCAGCCGGTGGTGATTGAAGATGAAACCGACATGCTACTGGCTATTACCCAGGCCGGTCGCATGTTGATGTTCCCGGTGAGCGATTTACCGCAGTTGTCGAAAGGCAAAGGGAACAAGATCATTAATATCCCTTCAGCGGAAGCGGCGAAAGGCGAGGATGGTCTGGCGCAACTTTACGTGCTGCCGCCACAGAGCACGCTGACCATCCACGTCGGTAAGCGCAAAATCAAACTGCGTCCTGAAGAGTTGCAGAAAGTGACCGGTGAGCGCGGTCGTCGCGGCACGCTAATGCGTGGTCTGCAGCGTATCGACAGCATTGAGATTGACTCGCCTCGACGCGCCAGTCACGGCGACAGCGAAGAATAACGCTACCGTCCGGCTCTCCCTGTTAAAGCCCAGGGAGAGCCAACGTTAAAAATTCCCGTGAAACCGTTGTTTATTCGTGCGTTGCGATTAACAATACGCTTTTCCAGAGAGCCGCCCTTAACAAAGCCCTAACCTGATACCGCATGATGAATCAGGTGACGTAAAATGCCAGGCTCTTAGGCCTTAGAGGTTGTTATGCTATATATTTTTCGTTTAATTATTACTGTTATTTACTGCGTTCTGGTCTGTATTTTCGGTTGCATATACTGTCTGTTCAGCCCACGAAATCCAAAACACGTCGCAACGTTCGGTCATATGTTTGGCCGCCTGGCTCCCCTTTATGGCCTGAAGGTCGAGTGCCGCATGCCGGCAGACGCGCAGAACTATGGTAATGCTATCTATATTTGTAACCATCAGAACAACTATGACATGGTTACCGCTGCGAATATCGTTCAGCCGCCGACGGTGACAGTAGGTAAAAAAAGCCTGCTGTGGATCCCTTTCTTCGGGCAGCTGTACTGGTTAACCGGTAACCTGTTGATTGACAGAAACAACCGCGCTAAAGCGCACAGCACCATTGCTGCCGTGGTGAATCATTTCAAAAAACGCCGCATTTCTATCTGGATGTTCCCGGAAGGAACGCGTAGCCGCGGTCGCGGTCTGCTGCCGTTTAAAACCGGTGCGTTCCATGCAGCGATTGCTGCAGGTGTCCCGGTCATTCCGGTGTGCGTTTCCACAACCTCGAACAAGATAAAACTCAATCGACTTAATAATGGTCTGGCGATTGTCGAGATGTTGCCGCCGGTGGATATTAGCCACTTTGGGAAAGATCAGGTTCGTGAACTGGCAGCGCATTGCCGCACGCTGATGGAACAAAAAATCGCAGAACTCGATAAAGAAGTTGCTGAGCGGGAAGCCGCCGGTAAGGTTTAATCCGCGCAATTCGGGTTTTTTACAGGAAATGACTTCCTGCGTGTTAATAGCCAGTTTTTTATGGAGTTTATATGTCATTCAGTCGGCGTCAGTTCATTCAGGCATCGGGGATCGCACTGTGTGCAGGTGCTGTTCCGCTGAAGGCTAATGCTGCCGGTCAGCAACAACCGTTACCCGTGCCTCCGCTGCTGGAATCCCGCCGGGGGCAGCCGCTATTTATGACGCTGCAACGTGCGCACTGGTCCTTTACGCAAGGCACGCGCGCACCTGTCTGGGGAATTAACGGCCGCTATCTGGGACCGACAATCCGCGTCTGGAAAGGGGATGACGTCAAGCTTATCTACAGCAACCGTCTGACTGAAAATGTCTCGATGACCGTCGCCGGGTTACAGGTACCTGGCCCGCTGATGGGCGGCCCGGCGCGCATGATGTCCCCGAATGCTGACTGGGCGCCGGTGCTACCGATTCGCCAGAATGCCGCCACGTTGTGGTATCACGCTAATACGCCAAATCGTACTGCTCAGCAGGTCTATAACGGTCTTGCCGGGATGTGGCTGGTTGAAGATGAAGTGAGTAAATCACTATCTATTCCCAACCACTATGGCGTGGATGATTTTCCGGTCATTATCCAGGACAAGCGGCTGGACAACTTTGGCACGCCGGAATACAGCGAGCCCGGCAGCGGTGGCTTTGTCGGTGATACGCTGCTGGTCAATGGGGCGCAAAGCCCGTATGTCGAAGTCTCCCGCGGCTGGGTGCGCTTGCGTTTGCTGAACGCTTCAAACTCGCGTCGTTACCAGCTGCAAATGAGCGATGGCCGTGCGCTGCATGTGATTTCCGGCGATCAGGGTTTTTTACCTGCGCCTGTTTCGGTGAAGCAGCTCTCGCTGGCTCCGGGCGAGCGTCGCGAGATCCTGGTGGATATGACGAACGGTAATGAGGTCTCTATCACCTGTGGTGAGGCGGCCAGTATTGTCGACAGGATCCGCGGGTTCTTTGAGCCTTCCAGTATTCTCATCTCCACGCTGGTATTGACGTTGCGCCCGACAGGTCTTCTGCCGCTGGTGACTGACAGCCTGCCAATGCGCCTGCTGCCAACGGAAATCCTCAGCGGTTCGCCGATTCGCAGCCGTGATATCAGCCTGGACGACGATCCTGGCATCAACGGTCAGCTGTGGGACGTCAATCGTATGGATATTACTGCCCAGCAGGGCTCCTGGGAGCGCTGGACGGTGCGGGCGGATATGCCCCAGTCCTTCCATATTGAAGGCGTCTCGTTCCTGATCCGTAATGTGAATGGCGCGATGCCGTTCCCGGAAGACAGAGGCTGGAAAGATACTGTCTGGGTTGATGGCCAGGTTGAATTACTGGTTTATTACGGACAGCCTTCCTGGGCCCATTTCCCGTTCTACTTTAATAGCCAGACGCTGGAAATGGCGGATCGTGGCTCAATCGGACAGATGTTGGTGAACCCGGCGCCGTAATGCGCCGGGGTATTCGTTACGCCCGCCAGAACATGCGCGAGAACAGGATCAGAATGGGGTAAATCTCCAGACGCCCCATGATCATGGCCGCGCACATCAGTAGCTTTGCTTCCTCGTTTAAGGTGCCAAATGTCGTGGCGGTGACGCCAAATCCTAGCCCCATATTGTTGATGCAGGCGGCGACGGTGGCGAAAGAGGAGAATAGATCGTAGCCCATCAGATTGAGCGCCCAGATAAAAAAGCTGGTGAACAAAACGTAGAGAAAGAAAAAGCTCCATACCGAACGCACCACCCGGTCGCTTACCACGCTATTGCCCACTTTGATATTCAGCAGGGCACGGGGATGCGCGAGCTGGTGTAACTCCTGACGGCACTGCTTGAACATAATCAAAAAGCGCAGCACCTTAATCCCCCCGCAGGTCGATCCCACACAACCGCCGAAGAAACTGGCGCTGAGCAGCATGAAGATCGTGTGCGAAGGCCACTGCGCGTAATCCGCCGTCGACAGGCCATTATCTGTCAGCATCGAACTGGCCAGAAAAAAAGCATGCACCAGGCTGTCCGTTAATCCGTACATGCCTGCCCGCCAAACTTGCCAGGTGGCGATCAGAGTGACCACCAACGCAATAAGCAAAAAGAAACGCAATTCGGCATTACGACGAAAGGGTTTGAAGGTACGTTTCACGATAGCAACGTACCAGAGGGTGAAGTTAAATGCAGACAGCAGTGAAAATATCCCGGCGACAAGCTCAATGGCATGGCTGTTATAAAAGCCGATGCTCTCGCTGCGAGTGGAAAATCCGCCGAGAGAGACCGTCGAAAGCCCGTGGCATAAGGCGTCGAAAAACGACATCCCGGCAGCCCAGTAGGCCAGAGTACAGATCAGACCCAGAATGACATAGGTCATCCACAGCGTACGTGCAGTATCAGCAAGTCTTGGCGTGAGGCGTTCTTCTTTAAAAGGGCCTGGCATTTCAGACTGATACAGCTTCATGCCACCAATACCCAGCAGCGGCAATACCGCTACGGCGAGGACAATAACACCCAGACCGCCAATAAAATTGAGCTGAGCCCGATAGTACAGATACGACTTCGGCAAGGCGCTGACGTCATCAATCACCGTTGCGCCTGTAGTGGTAATTCCAGAAACTCCTTCAAACAGGGCATCCGCAAAAGAGAGGTTTAAGCCATCGTCCATCCACATCGGCATCGCGCTGATAAATGAAAACAACAGCCAGAACAGGACGATAATGACGAAACCATCCCGGGTGCGCAGTTGAATACCCGCATGTTTGGTTGCCAACCACGCCCCGCCGCCGAGGGTGAAGAAAGTCATAAATGTGCTGAAAAAAGCGAACAAGCTCCGCTCTTTATTTAACAAAGCGATGAGCATCGGTGGCAGCATAGAAAAGCTGTAGAGAAGAACCAGAAATCCGCACAGGTGAACAACAACCCGTAACTGGGAAATATGCAGTGAATCGTTGAGTCGCAATGAAAAATCCCCCGCCGAAAAAGAGTTATCTCAGCTGGCTGGCATGGTGTTAATTATGATTGATAAAAATGATCGTCGTAAAATTTAACAATTTATATAACTTTCTACTGGTCTGGTTCAGACTCCACTTCATTTCTTGCCGATATACAGCGTATAATCCTCGGCCTTTGATTATTTTTTTACCATTTTTGGAAGCATTATGAGCGCAATATCCCTGATCCAGCCGGACAGAGACCTTTTCTCCTGGCCGCAGTACTGGGCTGCCTGTTTTGGCCCGGCACCGTTTTTGCCGATGTCACGCGACGAAATGGACCAACTTGGCTGGGATAGCTGCGACATCATTCTGGTTACCGGCGATGCATACGTCGATCATCCCAGCTTTGGCATGGCAATTTGCGGACGTATGCTGGAAGCACAAGGCTTTCGCGTAGGGATTATCGCCCAGCCGGAGTGGAACAACAAAGACGATTTTATGCGTTTGGGTAAACCGAACCTGTTCTTTGGTGTGACCGCAGGCAACATGGACTCGATGATCAACCGCTACACCGCAGATCGCCGACTGCGCCATGACGATGCCTACACACCGGACAACGTTGCGGGCAAACGTCCGGACCGCGCCACGCTGGTCTATACCCAGCGCTGTAAAGAAGCATGGAAAGATGTGCCGGTTATTCTCGGCGGTATTGAGGCCAGCCTGCGCCGTACCGCGCACTATGACTATTGGTCTGATACCGTTCGCCGCTCTGTTCTGGTGGATTCCAAAGCCGACATGCTGATGTTCGGCAACGGCGAACGTCCGCTGGTGGAAGTGGCGCATCGTCTGGCGATGGGCGAAACCATCGATCAGATCCGCGACGTGCGTAACACTGCGATTATGGTTAAAGAAGCGCTGCCGGGCTGGAGTGGGGTGGATTCCACGCGCCTCGACACGCCGGGCAAGATTGACCCGATCCCGCATCCGTATGGTGAAGATCTGCCGTGTGCTGACAACAAACCGGTCGCACCGAAAAAGCAGGAAGCGAAAGCGGTAACCGTACAGCCGCCGCGCCCGAAACCGTGGGAAAAAACCTACGTGCTGCTGCCGTCCTTCGAAAAAGTGAAGGGCGATAAAGTGCTGTATGCGCATGCGTCGCGTATCCTGCACCACGAAACCAACCCAGGCTGTGCGCGTGCGCTGATGCAGAAGCACGGCGATCGCTACATCTGGATCAACCCGCCAGCCATTCCGCTCTCTACCGAAGAGATGGATAGCGTCTTTGCGCTGCCGTACAAGCGCGTGCCGCATCCGGCGTATGGCGACAGCCGCATTCCGGCCTATGAGATGATCCGTTTCTCGATCAACATTATGCGTGGCTGCTTTGGCGGCTGTTCGTTCTGTTCGATCACCGAGCACGAAGGTCGTATCATCCAGAGCCGCTCTGAAGACTCGATCATCAATGAAATCGAAGCCATTCGCGACACCGTTCCGGGCTTTACCGGCGTGATTTCCGACCTCGGCGGCCCAACGGCAAACATGTATATGCTGCGCTGTAAGTCACCGCGCGCGGAACAGACCTGCCGTCGTCTGTCATGCGTCTACCCGGATATCTGTCCGCATATGGACACCAACCACGAACCGACGATTAATCTTTATCGTCGAGCGCGTGATTTGAAAGGCATTAAAAAGATCCTCATCGCTTCGGGCGTGCGCTATGACATCGCGGTTGAAGACCCACGCTATATCAAAGAGCTGGCGACCCACCACGTTGGCGGTTATCTCAAGATTGCGCCAGAGCATACCGAAGAAGGCCCGCTGTCGAAGATGATGAAGCCGGGGATGGGCAGCTACGATCGCTTTAAGGAATTGTTCGATACCTACTCTAAACAGGCGGGTAAAGAGCAGTATCTGATCCCGTACTTTATTTCCGCGCACCCAGGTACGCGTGACGAAGATATGGTGAATCTGGCGTTGTGGCTGAAGCAACGTCGTTTCCGTCTGGATCAGGTGCAGAACTTCTATCCATCGCCGTTGGCGAACTCCACAACCATGTATTACACCGGGAAAAACCCGCTGGGTAAAATTGGTTATAAGAGTGAAGATGTGGTGGTGCCGAAAGGTGATAAGCAGCGTCGTTTGCATAAAGCCCTGCTGCGTTACCACGATCCAGCTAACTGGCCGTTAATCCGCCAGGCGCTGGAAGATATGGGTAAAAAGCATCTGATCGGCGGTCGTCGCGAATGTCTGGTCCCGGCACCTACGCTGGAAGAGATGCGCGAAGCGCGTCGCCAGAACCGTCATACCCGTCCGGCGTTGACCAAGCACACACCGGTGGCGCATCAGCGCCAGACGCCTGCTGCAAACAAAAAACGCGGGAAAGTGGCAGGGCGCTAATCTGTCTTGCCCGATGGTGAAAGCTAATCCGGCCTACGTACAGCACAGTTTTGTAGGCCGGATAAGTTCCTTGTACCGCCATCCGGTAGAAAGACGCAGTATTTATGCTTCACGAATTCTGGCCGCTAATGCGGCCAGTTTTGCATCATCCGCTCGTTCGTGGTCATGTGACGACAGATATCCTTCATATTGCTCGAAAAATTTATTCTGCCGCGCTTCAATCGGTTTCCAGTGGGTTAGATCGCCAGTGCCATGCATGGGGCTTAATTTGCTGTGTACATGGTCTACGCCGAAACCTTCGAAGAACATCCCTGTACGACTGACATCCGGGAAAGCCTTATCCAGTTTCTTAGCCACTTTTTGGGTTGCCAGCATCAGATCAGCCAGCGCCTGCGGCGGCATATCGAAGGCATAGCTGGGGTAATGCTTTTTCGGGATCACCACGGTAAAACCGTCGGTGTTCGGGAAAATCGACAGAAAAGCCAGATGGTGCTCGTCTTCCCAGACCTTATGGCAGGGTGCTTTACCTTCAACAATTTGACAGAAAATACAGGTCATTCCTTTTCTCCGCAGGTAAGGTGATTCGTCAGGACACAGTCAGTTTAGTACAGACCCAACACCTTCCACCACATCAGACCCACGGTGATAAACACCGCCTGGTTAAACAAGCTGATGATAAATCCTGTGCGCCACCAGACGCCCGTTGGAACGTACCCGGCACCAAACAGGATTGGACCGCGAGCGTGGGTGTACTGGGTGAGCGAGCAGTACAAACTGCTGGTGAAGGCCAGCATTAATGCCGTGGGGGCTGCGGGAATATTCAGATGCAGACCGACGCCGAGGAAAACGGCGTACAGCGCGGCAATCTGTGCATTACCGCTGGCAAAAAAGTAGTGGGTATAGAAGTAGGCGGCGTTCAGCAGCAGCAGGACGATCACCCAACTGGTACCGTGCATAGTACTGCTCAGGCTATCGCCGATCAGATTGCCAAACCAGGTGGTGAAGCCCAGTTTTTTCAGCTGGTTCGCCATCATCAACAGCGCGGCAAACCAAATCAGTGTGTCCCATGCACCTTTCTCGCTCTTCACATCTTCCCAGCTCAGAACACCGCTTAGCAATAAAATGGACAGCCCCACGAACGAGGCAGTGGTGGCGTCGACGCCTAACGTATCGCCAAAAATCCATAGCACCAGCAGTACGCCGACGGTAGCCAGCATCAGCCATTCGCCGCGAGACATACTGCCCATTTCCGCCAGCTCTTTGCGCGCCAGATTCGGGGCATCCGGCGTGTGCTTAATTTCCGGGCGCACGATCCAGTAGACCAGCAGTGGAACCAGCAGTAAGGACACCAGGCATGGCAGCAGCGCCGCCATAAACCAGCCGCCCCAGGTCAGCGTGACGCCTGCATTGGCCGCCAGTTTCACCGCCAACAGGTTGCCGGTATAGCCGGTCATAAAGAGCGCGGCGGTGACGTCGTTGACGTTGCCAATACAGGTGATAAGAAAGGTACCGATTTTACTGCGGGACTCATCTTCCGGGTTCGAATGGAAACTGCGTGCCAGAGAGTCAGCAATCGGATAGATGACGCCGCCGCAGCGTGCTGTATTACTCGGCATTGCCGGGGAGAGGATCAGATCGGCAAAAGCCAGACCATAGGCGAGTCCCAGCGTGCGCTTGCCGAGCAGACGGATCATCTGCAGCGCAATGCGTCGTCCGAGGCCAGTTTTGATAAATCCGCGGGCAATCATAAAAGCCACGACGATAAGCCAGATAAGTGAACTGTTCAGCTCACTCAGTGCCGTGGTGATAGCGCCGCTGGCGGTTTTATCCCCGGCAGCATAGGCGAGTGCAAAAACCGTAATCCCAATAATGCCGACCGCGCCGATGGGTAAAACTTTTGCCACGATAGAGGCAATCGTCGCGACGAAGATAATTGCCGAATGCCAGGCTGGCGCACTTAACCCCGAGGGAGGGGTAAGTTGCCACAGTCCGGCAGAAATGAATATTATAAGAATTAATGGGAGCCATTTGACTCCGCTACTTTTTTTCTCAGTCACGCTTACGCACCTATGGATATGGTGAATATATTCATTAAATAAATATATTTATTTAATAATTAACAGGTTATGTTGCGTAATGCTGCTCCAGCGACTGCAAGAAATACATCAATATATGTGCGTGAATTGTTTCCTGATATTTCAAATCAGTAAAGGCCCGACGAGAGTGTCGGGCTGGAGGGAAGGGGTTAACCGCCGAACTGATCCGGGTCTGGCCCCAGACGTTTGCCCTGATCGAGTTTCGCGATTTCGCCTAATTCGTCTTTATCCAGGCGGAAGTCCCAGACGTTAAAGTTTTCTGCGATACGCGCCGGGGTGACTGATTTCGGAATCACCACCAGCCCGCTATCCAGGTGCCAGCGGATGACAATCTGCGCCGGTGATTTGCCATATTTCTCGGCGAGGTCACGGATGATCTTTTGATCAAAGACGTCTTTGCCGCCCTGCGCCAGCGGGCTCCAGGATTCGGTCTGGATTTTATGCGTTGCGTTCCAGGCGTGCAGTTGGCGCTGTTGCATAAGCGGATGAAGTTCGATCTGGTTAATCACTGGAGGTACGCCGGTTTCATCCATCAACCGCTGGAGATGATTGATCTGAAAGTTGCACACGCCGATGCTCTTAATCAGACCTTCTTTTTGCAGGTCGATCATGTTTTCCCACGCTTCAACGTAGTGGTCGATCGCCGGAACCGGCCAGTGCATCAGGTATAGATCGAGGTAATCAAGCTGGAGTTTTTCCATGCTTTCGAGCAAGGCTTCCCGGGGGCGTTTTTGGTCATCATTCCACAGCTTGGTGGTGATGAAAAACTCGTCCCGTGGTACGCCAGCATCGCGTATTGCTTTGCCGACACCTTCTTCGTTTTTGTACGCAGCAGCGGTATCAATTGAGCGATACCCCACTTCCAGCGCTTTATGAATGGCGGTGATGACTTCTTCGTTACTTGCCTTCCAGACCCCCAGGCCCAGTTGCGGCATGACGTTACCATCCTGTAGTTTGATAATGGTTGGACCGGTCATAATTCCCCCCCTGGATTACAGTCACCGGGGCAGCCCCCGGTGAGTTAGGTGTGACTTAAGCCTGGTATAAATACCCAAAAACGAAAGGCGGAGGTTAAAAAACCTTAGCGGGCAGCTTCGTAAATCCGACGGCTGACTTCAAGCGTAATGTCCTGATGTTCGCCCAGTTGCGTACCACCGTGTGCTTCCAGTTTTTCCAACAATGCCGGGATAGAGCTACCGTCCAGGCCGTAGTCAGACAGGCGAGTGGGTACGCCCATTTGTTCGAAGAAAGTGCGGGTAGCGGCAATGGCGGCGTCGATGCGCTGGTCGTCGGAACCTTCGGTGATATTCCAGATACGCTCTGCGTATTGCAGCAGTTTGGCACGCTTGGTATCACGTTTTTCATTCCACAGCGCTGGCAGAACGATGGCCAGCGTTTGAGCATGATCCAGACCATGCATTGCGGTCAGTTCATGGCCCAACATATGCGTTGCCCAGTCCTGCGGTACGCCTGCGCCAATCAGGCCGTTCAGCGCCTGGGTTGCCGCCCACATGACGTTCGCACGCACGTTGTAGTTTTCCGGCTCCTGCAAGGCTTTCGGACCTTCTTCTACCAGCGTGAGCAGAATGCCTTCGGCAAAGCGATCCTGAATTTTCCCGTCTACCGGATAAGTCACATACTGTTCCACGGTATGAACAAAAGCATCCACAACGCCGTTTGCAACCTGACGCGGCGGCAGGGTGTAGGTGTAAACCGGATCCAGTACGGCAAATACTGGCTGCACAAACGGGGTCATAAAGGCCAGTTTATCGCCGGTGGTTTTACGCGAAATTACCGCGCCGGAGTTAGATTCAGAGCCGGTTGCAGGCAGGGTTAATACGGAGCCCATCGGGATGGCGCTTGTTACGTCGCTGCCGTGGGTTTCCAGAATGCGCCATGGATCGATGCTGTCAGCGTACTGTGCCGCTGCCGCGATGAATTTGGTGCCGTCCAGCACTGAACCGCCACCTACTGCCAGCAGAAACGTCACTTTCTCATCACGCACGATTTTTACTGCGTTCATCAGCGTTTCGTAAGACGGGTTTGGCTCGATACCGCCAAACTCCAGCACATCCAGGCCTTTTAGCGCGTCCTGAACCTGTGCCAGGACGCCGGTTTTTTTCACGCTGCCGCCGCCGTAGGTAACCAGTACGCGAGCGTCCTGAGGAATTTGATCGCGCAGTTCAGCAATTGCGCCTTTACCAAACAAAATACGTGTTGGGGTATGGAGATTAAAGTTGTTCATTGCTCGTTCCCTTTGGTGGGTAATAAAAGAGGGCAGGAGAGTGTCTGCCGGATGATGAACATTGTGGTCGCCCGCCGCGCTGCTCTCAATGCTCATTTCTGCCGATGTCTTGCCCATTTCTACAGACTGCTGGAGAAAACGGATAAATCTGCGCATTATGTCAGGGTCGAAAACCGATGATGAAATGGTGCTCCATGAACCGTGATGAGATCTGCCTTCTGCTGACAGATAAAATTAAGCAGCTGAAAAGCAATGAAAATAGACTTAACGAACTGCTGCCAGATGTCCGCCTGCTATACGGTACGGAGCCGGCGGCACGTACACCGGTCATGTATCAGCCAGGAATCATATTTCTCTTTTCGGGACATAAAATTGGTTACATCAATGAGCGCATATTTCGCTATGACGCCAACGAATACCTGCTGCTAACCGTACCTTTACCCTTTGAATGTGAAACCTATGCGATGCCGGAGGTTCCTCTGGCCGGTATTTACCTGAATGTCGATATTCTGCAATTGCAGGAGCTGCTGATGGACATTGGGGAAGACGAACTGTTCCAGCCCGCCATGGCTGCCAGTGGGATTAACTCTGCGACACTCTCTGACGAAATTCTCTGTGCCGCAGAGCGCCTGCTGGATGTAATGGAGCGGCCGCTGGATGCGCGTATTCTGGGGAAACAGATTATTCGCGAGATCCTCTACCATGTGTTGACCGGGCCGCGTGGCGGTGCCTTGCTTGCGCTGGTCAGTCGCCAGACGCATTTCAGTTTGATAAGCCGGGTACTGAAGCGGATTGAAACCAAATACACCGAAAACCTCAATGTAGAACAGCTGGCGGCAGAGGCGAACATGAGCGTGTCGGCGTTTCATCATAATTTTAAAGCGGTTACCAGCACGTCGCCGCTGCAATATCTTAAGAGTTATCGCCTGCATAAAGCGCGGATGATGATGATTCACGATGGAATGAAGGCCAGTGCGGCTGCCATGCGCGTCGGTTATGAGAGCGCATCGCAATTCAGTCGGGAGTTCAAACGTTTCTTTGGCGTAACGCCGGGGGAAGATGCGGCAAGAATTCGTATGATGCAGGGGAGTTGATTGCTTGTAGGCCTGACAGGTACACCGTAGGCTATAAAGCTGCGCGCCATCAGGCAAAATGCCGGGGATTACCCCGGCTACGGATAATACTCAGGCGCTACAGTATTTTTTTTTAATCACCACGAACAATGTTCCCAACAGACCTGCGGTTAACAGGGCAATCGGCAGGATCATTAAAAAGGTCATCACCTGATCTTCATGGCGTTTAACGAACGGGATCATGCTCAGCGCATAGCCGAAACTGGTGACGACGGTGACCCACAGCAGGCCACTCAGCCAGTTAAAAAACTGGAACCGACGGTTAGGAAGCCCTGAAATGCCCGCCATCGTTGGCAGCAAGGTGCGAACAAACGCCAGAAAACGCCCTGCCAGCAGCGCCATCAGACCGTGTTGGTCAAACATGCAGGTTGCGCGCTGATGGTATTTTTCCGGTAATTGCGCCAGCCAGCCTTTCACCGTGCGCGTGTTGCCTAGCCAGCGTCCCTGAATATAACTCAGCCAGCAGCCCAGACTGGCTGCGGCCGTCAGAATAGCTATGGTAGGTAAAAAACTCATCACGTCCTGAGCGATCAGCGCTCCTGCCAGTAATAACAGGCTGTCTCCGGGTAAAAAGGAGGCGGGCAGCAGGCCATTTTCTAAAAACAGCGTGGCGAACATGACGAAGTACACCACGCTCACCACGTGCGGATCCGCCAGTGCGGCAAAATCGTGTTGCCAGAGCGCGGAGACAATATCTTGAATGACTACCATGGACTTTCCTGTGGAACAGCGTTTATGTGTGGATTGTACTCCTGAATTGCCCGGGATGCCTTGATCCCGGACGCAACAATTGCAGACTTTTCCACCAGAAGTGTCTGCATATATGTCCATCTGTGGCAATTTTACTCGATTCGGGCAAATCCTGCGGCCAAATCGGCAATCAGATCGTCAACATTCTCTAAACCGATATGTAAACGGATGAGCGTTCCGCTGAAGTCCACCTCGCCTTGCGGACGGATTGCCGCAATGTGTTCCGGCTGATTGGCGAGAATCAGCGACTCAAAACCGCCCCAGGAGTAAGCCATGCTGAACAGGCTGAAGTGATCCAGATACGCGGCAAGCTCCTCATTATTGAGTTTCTTATTCAATACAAAGGAGAACAGGCCGCTGCTGCCGGTGAAATCACGCTTCCAGAATTCATGCCCTTTACTGCCGGGCAGTGCCGGGTGATTCACGCGGGCGACCTGCGGATGGCTGGCCAGCCACTCGGCGACCTTTAAGCTGCTTTCATGGTGCTGACGCAGGCGAACGCTCAGCGTACGCAGTCCACGGCTGGTCATATAGGCGGTATCGGCGTCCAGCATTTGCCCCATCAGATAGGCATTTTCGCGCAGTTGATCCCAGCAGCGGGCATTAGATACCGCCGTGCCGACCATGCCGTCAGAATGACCAATCAGATATTTGGTGCCTGCCTGAATAGAGATATCGATGCCAAAATCCAACGCTTTGAACAGCACCCCGGCAGCCCAGGTGTTATCAATCATGATGATTGCATCCGGCGCGACGCTTCTGACGGCGGCAACAATAGCGGGAACATCATGCACTTCCATAGTGACAGAGCCGGGAGATTCCAGAAATACGACTTTCGTGTTCGGCTGTATGTGCTTAACGATATCGGCGCCAACCAGCGGATCGAACCAGCCGGTGGACACGCCGAGCTTGCCGAGAATTTTGGTACAGAAATCCTGACTGGGTTCATAGGCGGTATTGGTCATCAGCACATGATCCCCTTGCTCCACAAAGGCAAGGATGGTGTTGGCAACGGCCGCCGCACCGCAGGGGAACAGTGCGCAACCCGCGCCACCTTCCAGTTCGCACATCGCTTCCTGAAGAGAGAAATGCGTCAGGGTTCCGCGACGTCCATAGAACAGTGCGCCGTTCGCCCGGTTGTGCGTGGCCTGTTTTTTGGCCTCTACGGTGTCAAAAACCAGCGAAGAAGCGCGCTGGATAACGCTATTTACCGAGCCCAGCGTGTACTTTTTACTGCGTCCTGCGTGAACGAGTTTGGTTTCAAGTTGCTTATCTGCCATGTTGTCTTACCTATTTTTATACGTCTGGATGTCTAAACTACCATGAATCAAAGATGACGCATCCTGCAGAACGGCCATACAGTAGAAAATAATCTCAAAATGCTTCTGGTGACTTTTTTACTGCGTGAGCGCAAGGAAAAGAAACCAAAGGTGCGGCAATATGTAAATAGTAATGAGAACGACTATCAATTCGACGTCGTTTTGATATGATTACGCTCAGATTTTGTGATTTGCGTCCTGGAGATACAGAGTGGGTAATAATTTGATGCAGACGGATCTTTCCGTCTGGGGTATGTATCAGCACGCCGATATCGTGGTTAAGTGCGTGATGATTGGGCTGATTTTGGCGTCAGTGGTCACCTGGGCTATCTTCTTTAGTAAGAGCCTTGAGTTCTTTACTCAGAAACGCCGCCTTAAGCGTGAACAGCAACTGCTGGCGGAAGCCCGCTCTTTAGATCAGGCAAGTGAGATTGCCGCAGGATTCGATGGCAAAAGCCTGGGCGCACAGTTGATTAACGAAGCGCAGAACGAGCTGGAACTGTCAGAAGGTAGCGAAGATAACGAAGGCATTAAAGAGCGTACCGGCTTCCGTCTGGAGCGTCGTGTGGCTGCGGTAGGTCGCCATATGGGCCGCGGTAACGGATACCTGGCCACCATCGGGGCTATCTCTCCTTTCGTCGGTCTGTTCGGTACCGTATGGGGCATCATGAATAGCTTCATCGGGATTGCACAAACCCAAACGACCAACCTGGCCGTTGTTGCGCCGGGTATCGCAGAAGCGCTGTTAGCGACCGCAATCGGTCTGGTCGCAGCAATTCCAGCGGTTGTTATCTACAATATTTTCGCACGTCAGATTGGCAGCTATAAAGCGATGCTGGGCGACGTCGCGGCACAGGTGCTGTTGTTGCAAAGCCGCGATCTGGACCTGAACGCGAGCGCATCCGCGCATCCGGTACGTGCAGCGCAGAAATTACGTGTAGGATAATGTTCCATGGCAATGAGCTTTAATGAAAACCTGGACGATAACGGTGAAATGCATGAAATCAACGTGACGCCGTTTATCGACGTTATGTTGGTTTTATTGATCATCTTTATGGTTGCCGCGCCGTTGGCAACCGTAGATGTGAAGGTGAATCTCCCTGCCTCCACCAGCACGCCGCAGCCGCGTCCGGAAAAACCGGTTTACCTGTCAGTTAAAGCCGATAAGAGTATGTTTATTGGCAACAATCAGGTGACGGATGAAACCATGATTAACGAGCTAAATGCGCTAACTGAAGGGAAGAAAGACACCACGATTTTCTTCCGGGCAGATAAAACCGTTGATTATGAAACCATGATGAAGGTGATGGATACGCTGCATCAGGCGGGCTTCCTGAAGATTGGTCTGGTTGGCGAAGAGACTGTGAAAGCGAAGTAATCCTCATCATTGCCGGGTAATGGTTGCCGCCTTACCCGGCGTGCCTCTCCTGATTCAACTCCCTCGCACACTTGTTCTTATCTGTTCTCATCTAACGCGACCGTGGTTATTCTGGTGGGTTCGTAGTTCCCTTCAGACAGCTTTCGCGTCAGGCGTAAGGTGGCCGTTTCCCGCGCGAGTATATGCTGGTAGGTGCTTTCCAGTCGGGCCATGATTTTGTCCCGCAGTTCTGGTTGCTGCTCCATAATGGCTTCGATCGCGGCACCGTAGATCTCTTCTTTAGCCTGTAGCGAGTAAATTTCACGGCGATTTTGCCATTTCATCCGCACCAGTGCAGCGGGAATAGAGACTATCTCCTGAGCAACGCTTTCCAGTGTCGTGTTTTTATTGGCAATCAACACGGCTAAATTTTGCTTTAAGACAAACTCATCGCTTTTATGGTTATCTAAAGCCAAATAAATATTATTATCCTCAACATCTTTCATTTTATTTCTCTTCCAGAGAATAAAAAATAGGATCGCTGGTTTCACGGGTAATTAAATTAAGCCAAATTTTGTTGCCCTGTTCATTTATGATGGCTGTTTTTTGAGTCAAAATTTTACTTAATTCTTGTGCATTAATGTCGCCTTCTGCCTGTAGTGAATTGAGCAGGCGAGAGAATGACTCAATTTTTGCTGCACGAAATAGACGCTCTTTTAAATGGCGGTCGCACTCTTCAAATAGCATATTCCGTGACTGACCGGTAGCGGTTGAGCTAATCAAAATATCGGATTCGTAATCGCTTAATGTTATCTTCCCCTGAGTCAAATTTTCACTATTATCTGTAGAGGTGGTATTGTCAGGTGAGCTGGATAAGTGAAAACGCGAGGGAACAAGATGCTCGGGAAGCATGTTGAAATATCCTTTGATGCCAATGATATGTTGTTTTAAATAAACCATGCCGCGTTGACAATAGCATGGCGTAATTTTAAAATCAAAAAAAATGGAGCCAGTATATGAACAGTATATTTTATTCTGTTATTACCCTGCTATTGCTGACTTGCGGGGTACTTTTGTTGATGCGCAGCGCAAATAAAAACCGCAATGCAGAAAATGGATACGCTGAAAACCAACCGGAAATACTGAGTAAAGAAGAGGGTGAAGATCATTTCTCGGTACTGATGAATTCGATTACTCCGGTTTGGTATTGGCGCGTCAATCACGAATATATCGATTTTATCCACTCGACGATCAAACGGATGACAATGGTGGAGCTGAATGAGACGCCAGGGCTATTTGATGCACAGCGGCGTTGTAGCGATCTCAACTCTGCGGTGTATAAGTATTACGACAATATTAAAAAACGCTGCCTGAGTGGCGAGAAAGTCCCGCATGCCGATCTGGACGTGCTTAACCTACGTCAGTGCTTCAGGGAGTTCAGCCTTGAGGCTTATCCTGCGCTTGTCGCGCTGGTGTGGCCGGAATATCAACGTCCAGAGATTAAAGCGGAAGAGGTGTGAGGGACTAACTGGCCCGTATTACGTGCCGGGGAGGCTAATGCCGCCACCCGGCACGGTGTTACCTACGGTTATTTGTCAGATGAGGCCTGCCACAGGTTCAGCTTACCGTCCGCGACGTGCTTATCGATCTGCGCCAGTTCTTCGGCGCTGAACGTCAGATTCGCCAGCGCCTGAACGTTCTCTTCCAGTTGCTCCGGTCGACTGGTGCCAATCAATACCGACGTTACCCGGTTGTCTTTCAGCAGCCAGCTTAAGGCCATTTGCGCCATCGACTGTCCGCGCTGTTGCGCCATCTCATTAAGCAAACGCAGGCTGGTAAGGTTTTCTTCCGTCAGCATGTTTTCCGTTAACCCACGAACTTTTTTCCCTTCACGCTGCATGCGTGAACCTTCCGGAATACCGTTAAGGTATTTCCCCGTCAGCAGTCCCTGAGCCAGCGGCGTAAATGCGATGCAGCCCATACCGTTGGATTCCAGCGTATCCAGCAGGCCGCTGCTGTCTACCCAGCGGTTAAGCAGGTTGTAAGACGGCTGATGGATCAGCAATGGAATTTTCCATTCCCGCATCAACTCGGCCATTTTCTGCGTACGTTCCGGGGAATAGGATGAGATGCCGACATACAGCGCTTTACCGCTTTGCACGGCGTGGGCCAGCGCCGAGGCGGTCTCTTCCATTGGCGTATTTTCGTCAACGCGGTGAGAGTAGAAGATATCGACATAGTCGAGACCCATGCGTTTCAGACTCTGGTCGAGGCTGGCGAGCAGGTATTTGCGCGAACCGCCAGAACCATATGGCCCAGGCCACATGTCATAGCCTGCCTTGGTGGAGATAATCAGTTCATCGCGATAGTGGGCAAAATCCTCGCGCAGCAATCGGCCAAAATTCTCTTCTGCGCTGCCTGGTGGCGGCCCATAGTTATTGGCTAAATCAAAATGCGTGATGCCTAAATCAAATGCTTTACGCAACAGGGCGCGCTGTGAATCCAGCGCCTGAACGTGCCCAAAACTGTGCCATAAACCCAGCGATAGCGCGGGTAAACGCAAACCGCTGCGCCCACAGTAGCGATAGAGCATCTGCTCGTAACGTTCAGGATTGGCAAACCAGGCCATGAGATCTCCTTAGTGCAGGTGAATTTCGAAACAACGTTTCTATTCTAGCGGGTTCACGGTGAATATCCCGTTCACCAGGTCACACTGAGATGAAAAACTGGGCAAAAACAGGTCACTGTGCTTTGCTTAAAAAAACATCAATCAGGAGTGCGACGATGCCGCGTTTGACTGCCAAAGATTTTCCGCAAGAACTGCTCGACTACTATGACTATTACGCGCATGGCAAAATAACGAAACGCGAGTTTCTCAATCTGGCAGCGAAATATGCAGTGGGTGGCATGACGGCGTTGGCCTTATTCAATTTATTGAAACCCAACTATGCCCTCGCAACGCAGGTAGAATTTACCGATCCCGATATTCTGGCGGAATATATTACCTATCCTTCGCCTGAAGGGCATGGTGATGTGCGGGGGTATTTAGTTAAACCTGCGAAGGTGACGGGGAATGTTCCGGCGGTGGTGGTAGTACATGAAAATCGTGGGCTGAATCCGTATATTGAAGATGTGGCGCGACGGGTGGCGAAGGCGGGCTTTATGGCACTTGCGCCGGATGGATTAAGTTCGGTAGGGGGATATCCAGGCAATGATGATAAAGGTCGGGAATTGCAGCAGCAGGTTGACCCCGTAAAGTTAATGAACGACTTTTTTGCCGCCATTGAATTTATGCAACATTATTCGGGGACCACGGGAAAGGTAGGTATCACCGGATTTTGCTACGGTGGTGGCGTATCGAATGCCGCCGCAGTGGCATTCCCGGAACTGGCCTGCGCGGTGCCTTTTTATGGGCGTCAGGTTCCTGCGTCAGATGTCCCTAAAATAAACGCGCCTTTATTACTGCACTATGCGCAATTAGACACACGTATTAATGAGGGATGGCCTGCCTATGAAGCGGCGCTTAAGGCCAATAAGAAAGTCTATGAAGCCTATATCTATCCCGGCGTTAATCATGGCTTTCACAACGATTCGACCCCCCGTTATGATAAAGCTGCAGCTGATTTGGCCTGGGAACGTACTCTTGCGTGGTTTAACAAATATTTGCGATAGAAAACAATAGATTATTTAATGCTTATAACTAATTACCTGAATAATAATGCTACCGAATTTCATTAGCATTCATATTGATATAGTGTGGAGAGATAGTGGATGTACTTAAGAAAGTAAAAAAATAAAGAACGCATTATATCTTCTCTGTTGCCTGCCGATAACAAGGATAAGTATCGCCTGATGGCGAATTCCTCATCAACGGCAAGGAAATTATTATGCGTTTGCTGAAAAACTTCACTATTCGTATTGTCATGTTGGCAATACTGGGACTTTTTTGCCTGCTCTGGTCAGGCGTGGGTTTATTCAGTCTTCATTCGTTATCAAAAATATCTGAAGGCAATGATATTGACCGTCATCTTGTCCATCAGATGACGGTTCTCAGTCAGGGCAACGATCAGTACTTTCGCTTCGTAACGCGCTTAAGTCGCGCCATGGATGTCAAAATGAGCGGCGGAACGCCTGATTTTGCGCCGGCGCAACAGTCCCTTGAGAATATGAGCAAAAAACTCCAGGAGATGAAAACGTTGTCTCCGGGCCCTATGGACCCTGACGTCGCTAACGCAGTACTGACGAAGTGGCAGGCGCTGCTGGACAACGGCGTGATCCCGCAAATGCAGCTGGCGCAGCAGGGTACGCTTACGGCCTTTGCGGAGCATGCCAGCACTATTACACCCGCGTTGAGCCGTGAATTTGGCGCCAGTGCCGAGCGTTTTAACGCCACGGCAGGCGAGCGACTCGATACCACCCGCGTGATGGTCGATGGCAAAACCTCTATCATCCGGACGCTAATTATCACCGCCGTTATCCTTGGGATTGCCCTCCTTTTCTTTACCGACCGCTACCTTGTTTCCATGATGGTGAAACCGCTGGGACGTATTCGCCAACAGTTCCAGCAGATTGCGCAGGGCGATCTCAGCCATCCCATCGAAGATTTTGGTCGTAACTGTGTGGGTCAACTGGTGCCGTTATTGTGCGCGATGCAGGATAGCCTGCGTGAAGCCGTCAGTACCATCCGTTCAGGTAGTGACAATATCTGGCGAGGGGCGACGGAAATTTCGACCGGGAATAACGATCTCTCCTCACGTACTGAAGAACAGGCTGCGGCACTGGAAGAGACCGCTGCCAGCATGGAGCAGCTGACCGCAACGGTAAAACTGAACGCAGAAAATGCGCGTGAAGCCAGCCAGCTTGCCGATACGGCCACAGAAACGGCAGGCAAAGGGAGCACGCTGGTTTCGGAAGTGGTTGAGACGATGGACGGCATTGCTGCCAGTTCTAAACAGATCGCGGAAATCACGTCAGTTATTAATAGTATTGCTTTCCAGACCAATATTCTGGCGCTGAACGCGGCGGTTGAAGCTGCCAGGGCAGGCGAGCAGGGGCGCGGTTTTGCCGTCGTTGCCGGTGAAGTACGTAACCTTGCCAGTCGCAGCGCCGGGGCGGCGAAAGAGATTGAGACGCTGATTGGCGAGTCATCGCGTCGTGTCGATCAGGGTGCTCGTTTGGTTAAAGAAACGGGATTAACCATGGAGGCGATTCTGCGCGGTGCCACCGAAGTGACCGTCATCATGAAACAAATCGCCTCTGCTTCAGAAGAACAGAATAAGGGCATCTCGCAGGTGAGCGTGGCGATCACGCAGATGGACAGCGTAACGCAACAGAACGCCGCATTGGTAGAGCAAGTCTCCGCCGCGGCCGTGGCGCTGGAACGACAAACGGAAGAGCTGCAACGCTCGGTGCAACAGTTCCGCCTTTCCGCTAATGATGTGCAATACACAGCCAGCCAAACCGCTTCCTCTTCAGCAGACAGCAAAACGTCTGCGGCCGCTAAAACGGATGAGTGGGTGTCCTTTTAAGCCGTTATAAAAAGTTCGTGATACCTCTGGTCTTTGCTTAAAAAATCGCTATATAATTTATTATATAGCGATTGGAGGTTATGCATGGACAACCATTTTGGTAAAGGCCTGATGGCCGGATTAAACGCCTCAAGTGCGGACAGTGCACGCTCAGTGGCGAATTTTTGTGCGGATTATAAGCGTGGTTTTGTGCTGGGATTTTCGCATCGAATGTTTGAAAAAACGGGCGATCGACAACTCAGCGCGTGGGAAGCGGGGATCCTGACGCGCCGCTATGGGCTGGATAAAGAGATGGTGATGGATTTCTTTAAAGAGAACCAGTCCAGTACAACAATTCGCTTTTTCATGGCCGGCTATCGACTCGAAGCTTGATCCGAAAGGGGTATTATCTTGCTTTAATTAATTACACTATTGACCTACACCTTCGTTTTGTTGCTCCGCCGAAGTATTATAATGCACATAACCATATAAAAAGTGTGGTAATGGCGCGCCGATCGCAATATGCAACATGCGAATGGTGCAAAATAAAAGCCAGGTCTTCGCAACGGAATAACTATAAAATGACTGGAGATAACTCTCTCATCAATTCGAGCGGCATTAATCGCCGTGATTTCATGAAGCTTTGTGCAGCACTGGCCGCTACCATGGGGCTCAGTAGCAAAGCCGCCGCAGAAATGGCCGAATCAGTTTCTCGTCCTCAGCGCCCACCGGTTATCTGGATTGGTGCTCAGGAGTGTACGGGTTGTACTGAATCGCTGCTTCGCGCGACACACCCTACAGTGGAAAACCTCGTTCTGGAGACAATCTCTCTGGAATACCATGAGGTGCTCTCTGCCGCCTTCGGCCATCAGGTCGAAGAGAACAAACATAACGCTCTGGAGAAGTACAAAGGGCAATATGTTCTGGTAGTAGATGGTTCTATCCCACTGAAAGATAATGGTATTTACTGTATGGTTGCCGGTGAGCCGATCGTGGATCACATCCGCCGGGCCGCAGAAGGCGCAGCCGCTATCATTGCCATCGGCTCTTGCGCCGCGTGGGGTGGTGTTGCTGCCGCTGGCGTTAACCCAACGGGTGCCGTCGGCCTGCAAGAAGTTCTGCCAGGCAAAACCATCATCAACATCCCCGGCTGTCCGCCGAACCCGCATAACTTCCTCGCAACGGTCGCGCATATCATCACTTATGGTAAGCCGCCGAAGCTGGATACCAAAAACCGTCCGACATTCGCCTATGGCCGTTTGATTCACGAACACTGCGAACGTCGCCCGCACTTCGATGCTGGTCGTTTTGCTAAAGAGTTTGGTGATGAAGGCCACCGTGAAGGTTGGTGCCTCTACCATCTGGGCTGTAAAGGGCCAGAAACCTACGGCAACTGCTCAACGCTGCAATTCTGCGATGTGGGTGGCGTGTGGCCGGTGGCTATCGGTCACCCTTGCTACGGCTGTAACGAAGAAGGCGTCGGCTTCCATAAAGGTATTCACCAGCTTGCTCATGTGGAAAACCAAACGCCGCGTTCCGAGAAACCTGACGTCAACATGAAAGAAGGCGGCAATGTTTCTGCCGGAGCGATTGGACTGCTGGGTGGCGTAGTAGGACTGGTTGCCGGTGTCAGCGTGATGGCGGTTCGTGAACTGGGGCGTCAGCAGAAGAAAGATAACGCTGACTCACGGGGAGAATAACCGTGAACAGACGTAACTTTATAAAAGCAGCCTCCAGCGGGGCATTGTTGTTGGGCGCAGCGCCGTCCATCAGCCATGCGGCTGCAGAAAACCGTCCGCCGATCCCAGGTTCTCTTGGGATGCTCTATGACTCGACGCTGTGCGTAGGCTGCCAGGCCTGTGTCACTAAGTGTCAGGATATCAACTTCCCGGCGCGTAACCCGGAAGGCGAGCAAACCTGGTCGAACAACGACAAACTGTCGCCGTATACCAACAACATCATTCAGGTGTGGCGTAGCGGAACAGGCGTTAACAAAGACCAGGAAGAAAATGGCTACGCATACATCAAGAAACAGTGCATGCACTGTGTTGATCCGAACTGCGTTTCCGTTTGCCCGGTCTCCGCGCTGAAGAAAGATCCGAAAACCGGCATCGTCCATTATGACAAAGATGTCTGCACGGGCTGTCGTTATTGCATGGTCGCCTGCCCGTACAACGTGCCTAAGTACGACTACAACAACCCGTTTGGTGCGCTTCACAAATGTGAACTGTGTAACCAGAAAGGCGTTGAGCGTCTGGACAAAGGTGGTTTACCGGGTTGTGTTGAAGTGTGCCCTGCCGGTGCGGTGATTTTTGGTACGCGTGAAGAGCTGATGGCTGAGGCGAAAAAACGTCTCGCGCTGAAGCCTGGTAGCGAATACCACTATCCGCGTCAGACGGTGAAAGCAGGCGATACCTATCTGCATACGGTACCGAAGTACTACCCGCACCTGTACGGTGAGAAAGAAGGCGGTGGTACGCAGGTTATGGTACTGACGGGTGTTCCTTACGAGGATTTGGATCTGCCGAAGCTGGATGATCTTTCAACTGGTGCGCGTTCCGAACATGTTCAACATTCCCTGTACAAGGGCATGATATTACCCCTGGCTGCGCTGGCGGGCTTAACCGTGCTGGTTCGTCGTAACACGAAAAACGACCATCACGATGGAGGAGACGATCATGAGTCATGATCCTAAACCGCTGGGCGGAAAAATAATCAGCAAACCGGTCATTATTTTTGGGCCGCTTATCGTCCTGTGTATGCTCCTGATCGTGAAACGTCTGGTCTTCGGACTGGGCTCAGTCTCCGATCTGAACGGCGGTTTCCCATGGGGTGTATGGATCGCGTTTGACCTGTTGATTGGTACTGGCTTCGCGTGCGGCGGTTGGGCGCTGGCATGGGCGGTGTACGTTTTCAACAGAGGACAATACCATCCATTGGTTCGTCCGGCGCTGCTGGCGAGCCTGTTTGGCTACTCGCTGGGTGGTCTGTCGATCACCATTGACGTCGGTCGTTACTGGAACCTGCCGTATTTCTACATTCCGGGCCACTTCAACGTGAACTCGGTACTGTTCGAAACGGCGGTCTGTATGACCATCTATATCGGCATCATGGCGCTGGAATTTGCTCCGGCTCTGTTTGAACGTCTGGGGTGGAAAGTTTCCCTCAAACGTTTGAATAAAGTGATGTTCTTTATTATTGCCCTCGGCGCGCTGCTGCCAACCATGCACCAGTCTTCAATGGGTTCATTGATGATTTCTGCGGGTTATAAGGTGCATCCGCTATGGCAAGCTTATGAAATGCTGCCGCTTTTCTCGGTATTAACCGCCTTTATTATGGGCTTCTCGATCGTCATCTTTGAAGGCTCGTTGGTACAAGCCGGTCTGAAAGGTAACGGTCCGGACGAGAAAAGTTTGTTCATCAAGCTGACGAATACCATCAGCGTGCTGCTGGCGATTTTCGTCGTCCTGCGCTTTGGCGAACTGATCTATCGCGACAAGCTGTCCTATGCGTTCTCAGGCGATCTGTACTCCCTGATGTTCTGGCTTGAAGTCGTGCTGATGGTCTTCCCGCTGGTGGTGCTGCGCGTCACTAAGCTGCGTAATGACTCGCGCATGCTGTATCTGTCTGCGCTGAGCGCGTTGCTGGGTTGTGCAACATGGCGTCTGTCCTATTCGCTGGTGGCGTTCAATCCTGGTGGTGGCTACCACTACTTCCCGACCTGGGAAGAGCTGTTGATTTCTATTGGTTTTGTGGCTATTGAGATTTGTGCATACATCGTACTCATTCGTCTACTGCCGATACTTCCTCCTTTAAAACAAAACGATCAAAATCGTCATGAGGCGAGCAAAGCATGAGCCAGAGAATTACTATTGATCCGGTAACCCGTATTGAGGGTCATTTACGCATCGACTGCGAAATCGAAAATGGCGTGGTATCTAAAGCATGGGCTTCCGGTACCATGTGGCGTGGCATGGAAGAGATCGTGAAAAACCGCGATCCGCGCGATGCCTGGATGATTGTGCAGCGTATCTGTGGCGTTTGTACGACCACTCACGCTATCTCTTCCGTTCGTGCAGCAGAAAGTGCGCTGAATATTGATGTTCCGGTGAACGCACAGTATATCCGTAACATCATTCTGGCCGCGCACACCACGCATGACCACATTGTTCACTTCTATCAGTTGTCTGCGCTGGACTGGGTGGATATCACTTCTGCACTGAAAGCCGACCCAGCGAAAGCGTCTGCCATGCTGAACGGCGTGTCCTCCTGGCACCTGAACAGCGCAGAAGAGTTCACCAAGGTTCAGAACAAGATCAAAGATCTTGTTGCCAGCGGTCAGTTAGGCATTTTTGCTAACGGTTGCTGGGGTCACCCGGCAATGCAGCTGCCGCCGGAAGTGAACCTGATTGCGGTCGCACACTACCTGCAAGCGCTGGAATGCCAGCGTGATGCCAACCGCGTTGTGGCACTGTTAGGCGGTAAAACGCCGCACATCCAGAACCTGGCGGTAGGTGGGGTTGCTAACCCAATTAACCTTGACGGCCTCGGTGTGCTGAACCTTGAACGCCTGATGTACATCAAGTCCTTCATCGATAAGCTGAGCGACTTCGTTGAGCAGGTGTACAAGGTTGATACCGCGGTTATTGCTGCGTTCTATCCTGAGTGGCTGGAACGTGGTCAGGGTGCGGTTAACTACCTGAGTGCGCCGGAATTCCCGACAGACGGTAAAAACGGCAGCTTCCTGTTCCCGGGCGGTTATATCACCGATGCCGATCTTTCGACCTATCGTCCGATCACCTCTCACTCAGATGAGTACCTGATCAAAGGGATTCAGGAGAGTGCGAAACACGCGTGGTACAAAGACGAAGCGCCGCAGGCTCCGTGGGAAGGCACAACGGTTCCTGATTACACCGGTTGGTCAGACGACGGCAAATACTCCTGGGTTAAAGCGCCGACTTTCTACGGTAAAACGGTTGAAGTGGGTCCGCTGGCCAACATGCTGTGTAAACTGGCGGCCAAACGCGAGTCTACTCATGCCAAGCTGAATGAAATCATCGCGATTTACACCAAGCTGACCGGTAAAACTATCGAAGTGTCGCAGTTGCACTCTACGCTGGGCCGAATTATTGGCCGTACCGTTCACTGTTGTGAACTGCAGAACGTTCTGCAGGATCAGTACAACGCGCTGATTGTGAACATCGGTAAGGGCGACCACACCACCTTCGTGAAACCGGATATTCCGGCAACGGGCGAATTCAAAGGTGTTGGTTTCCTCGAAGCGCCACGCGGTATGCTGTCTCACTGGATGGTGATTAAAGACGGCATTATCAGCAACTACCAGGCGGTTGTACCGTCAACCTGGAACTCTGGCCCACGTAACTTTAATGATGAAGTGGGACCATATGAGCGCTCGCTGGTAGGTACGCCGATTGCCGATCCAAACAAACCGCTGGAAGTGGTTCGTACCATTCACTCCTTCGACCCTTGTATGTCATGTGCGGTGCATGTGGTGGACGTTGACGGGAACGAAGTGGTCTCAGTTAAGGTTCTGTAATGCGGATATTAGTCTTAGGGGTCGGCAATATTTTGCTGACCGACGAAGCCATCGGGGTACGTATCGTTGAGGCATTAGAGCAACGGTACATCCTGCCAGACTTTGTTGATGTTCTGGACGGTGGTACGGCTGGGATGGAGCTTCTCGGCGATATGGCGAACAGAGATCATCTGATCATTGCTGACGCCATTGTGTCGAAGAAAAACACGCCAGGAACGATGATGATCCTGCGGGATGAAGAGATCCCGGCGCTGTTTACCAACAAAATCTCACCGCACCAGCTTGGCCTGGCCGACGTATTGTCGGCCCTGCGTTTTACCGGCGAGTTTCCGAAAAAGCTGACCTTAGTCGGCGTTATTCCGGAATCGCTGGAACCGCATATCGGGCTAACGCCAACGGTTGAAGCGATGATTGAACCGGCGCTGGAGCAGGTTCTTGCCGCGCTTCGCGAATCAGGCGTTGAAGCGATCCCTCGGGAGGCGGCTCATGTCTGAGGAGTTTGTCGGTTTTCAGACGGCCCCGAAGACGCAGATTCAGGCAGCGTTTGAAGAGGTTGCCCGGTGTTCGATGCACGATCTCTCTTTCTTGCATCCGAATATGCCGGTATATGTCTCTGATTTTACGTTGTTTGAAGGACAGTGGACGGGGTGTGTTATCACACCCTGGATGCTCAGCACACTGATTTTCCCCGGACCGGACCAGATCTGGCCGGTGCGTAAAGTCAGCGAAAAAATCGGGCTGCGTCTGCCGTATGGCGAGATGACCTTTACCGTTGGTGAACTGGATGGCGTATCGCAATACCTTTCTTGCTCACTGATGTCGCCGCTTTCGCACAGCATGTCGGCGCAAGAAGGTGTGCGTCTGACTGACGATTGCGCGCGCATGCTGTTATCGCTGCCGGTGAGCGATCCGAATGCGCCGCAGCTAAATCGTCGCGCGCTACTGCTGGGTCGTCGGAACTGCGAAAATGCATGAGCTGTCCCTTTGTCAGAGCGCGGTTGAGATTGTTCAACAGCAGGCAGAGCAGCACGGTGTCAAACGTGTAACCGGCGTTTGGCTGGAAATCGGAGCGCTCTCGTGCGTTGAAGAGAGCGCCGTCCGTTTCAGTTTCGACATCGTCTGTCAGGGCACGCTGGCGCAAGGGTGTGAGCTGCATATTGATTACAAACCAGCCCAGGCATGGTGCTGGGATTGCAGTCAGGTTGTGGAAATCACCCAGCATGATGCGCAGTGTCCACTATGTCAGGGCGATCGTCTGCGGGTTGATGCAGGCGATTCACTGAAAGTGAAAAGTATTGAAGTCGAATAACCCATAGGTTGCTATGGGGCGGAGTCAGATATGTGTATTGGAGTCCCTGGTCAGGTTCTGGCCGTTGGTGAAGATATTCACCAGCTTGCGCAGGTTGAAGTGTGCGGCATCAAACGTGATGTCAATATTGCCCTGATTTGTGAAGGTGATACCGCTGAGCTGGTCGGGCAATGGGTGCTGGTGCACGTAGGGTTCGCCATGAGCATCATTGATGAAGATGAAGCTAAAGCCACGTTAGACGCACTTCGCCGCATGGAGTACGACGTCACCAGCGCGTGATTTTATGCCGGATGGCGGCGCAAACGCCTTATCCGGCCTACGGCATGGCATCTTTGTAGGCCTGATAAGACGCCCCGGCGTCGCCATCAGGCATTTTAACCCTGGCGCTTATCTTCGGTATTGGTGTCGAAGTCGCTGGCGTCATGACGTTCATGAAGCTGCTCGTTCAGCGGCCCATTAGTGCGGTTTACAATACGACCTCGCTTAACTGCCGGACGCGCGGCAACCTCTTTTGCCCAGCGCTGCACGTGCTTGTAACTTCCTGCATCGAGGAACTCTGCCGCGTCGTACACGTTACCCAGCACCACATTGCCAAACCATGGCCAGACCGCCATATCGGCAATGGTGTATTCATCTCCTGCCACAAACTGATGCTGTGCTAACTGCTTATCCAGTACGTCGAGTAAGCGTTTGGCTTCCATGGTGAAGCGGTTGATCGCGTACTCAATTTTTACCGGCGCATAGTTATAGAAGTGACCAAAACCACCGCCGAGGAACGGCGCCGCACCCTGTAACCAGAACAACCAGTTCAGCGTTTCAGTACGTTTTGCCAAATCCTGCGGCAGGAAATAACCGTATTTTTCTGCCAGATAGAGCAGAATTGCGCCAGATTCGAATACGCGAACCGGTGGGTTTTGCGAATGGTCACGCAGCGCCGGGATCTTCGAGTTCGGATTCACCTCAACAAAGCCGCTGGAAAACTGATCGCCATCGCCGATGCGGATAATCCAGGCATCGTATTCCGCACCCTTCACGCCCTGTGCCAGTAACTCCTCCAGCATAATCGTCACTTTCTGCCCATTTGGCGTACCCAGCGAATAGAGCTGTAGCGGATGCTTGCCAACCGGCAGCGTCTTCTCGTGGGTGGCGCCGGAAATCGGGCGGTTGATATTGGCGAATGCGCCGCCGTTCGACTTTTCCCACGTCCAGACTTTCGCGGGCTGATAGGTATTGTCTGACATATTGACCTGCCTTCTGAGTGGTTGTGTTGATGCAGTGTAGCAGTTAGGTAGAACTCAATTTAACAGATTGGGACTTTATGTCGCTTTGTGCTGAAAGGGGAAGATAAATCTAACCCGTTCATTGTACCTGGCCCGTACTCCATGAAGAGGAAATCAATGTTGGACGGAAATTGCTACCGTATTCACCATCAAAAATTGGCGGTGAATAAGCAGTAATAATGAAAAATGGTGTTCCAGGAGTAAGCGGTTATCAGGGCCCTGCGGGTGGGTGGGGTGCGGTAAAAGCCGTCACTGCTTCGGTGTTTTCGCAAAAGGCTGTCGCGCGCGACATTATCGCGATGTTCAAAATGAACCAGGTGAAAGGGTTCGATTGTCCGGGGTGTGCGTGGCCGGACCCCGGGCATCGTGCGCCAATGGAGCTGTGCGAAAATGGCGTTAAGGCGGTTTCCTGGGAGACAACCAGTAAGAAAGCGTCACCGGAATTTTTCAGCCGTCACCCGGTTTCCACACTCTGGCACTACAGCGATTATGAACTGGAAAACATTGGTCGTTTGACGCATCCAATGAAATACGATGCAGTGTCAGACACCTGGCAGGCGGTAGATTGGGATTTCGCCTTTCGGGAGATCGGCGAGCGTCTGCGCAGCTATGACTCAGCACAACAGGTTGAATTTTACACCTCCGGCAGAACGTCAAATGAGGCGGCGTTCCTGTATCAGCTGTTTGCCCGCGAATATGGTAGTAGCAACTTTCCTGATTGCTCAAACATGTGCCACGGACCGACCAGCGCAGGGCTAACGCCGGCCATTGGTCTTGGGAAAGGGACCGTTGAACTTGATGATTTCGACCACTGCGATCTGGTAATTTGTATCGGGCATAACCCTGGTACTAACCATCCACGCATGCTGACCACCTTGCGCGACGTTGCCAAACGAGGAGCCAAAATTATCTCCATCAACCCGCTGAACGAAAGGGGGCTTGAGCGCTTTAGCTTCCCGCAAAGCGCGAAAGAGATGTTCACCGGTCAGGCGACGGAGCTGAGCAACGACTACTACCAGGTAAAAATGGGCGGAGACGCCTCGTTGCTCAAAGGCATAATGAAGGCGCTAATCGAAATGGACGAAGCGCGGATCCTACTGGATCAGCAGCCGACGCTCGATCATGCGTTTATCGACCAACATACCGCGGGATATGCAGCGCTGTATGACGACTTACGTCAGCATAACTGGGCTGAGCTGGAACAGGACTCGGGCCTGACGCGCAGTCAGATGGAAGATCTGGCGCACAGCTACAGTAAATCCAGCGCCACGATTGTTTGTTATGGTCTGGGCATCACTCAGCATAAAAACGGCACCGAGAACGTCCAGCAGCTGGTAAATCTGTTGCTGCTGAAAGGCAATATGGGTAAGCCGGGGGCGGGGATCTGCCCGTTACGCGGTCATTCTAACGTGCAGGGCGATCGTTCTGTAGGGATCAACGAAGCGGCGTCCGAAGACTTCCTGCAACGCCTTGAGAAGCATTTTTCTATCCGTGTTCCGCGCAAACATGGCCGCTCCAGCGTGGAGAGTATTCGGGCCATCGAGCGGGGAGATGCAAAAGCGCTCATCTGCATGGGCGGCAATCTGGCGGTAGCGATGCCCCAGCCGCAGCGTACCTTTGCGGCGATGAAAAATCTGGATCTGCAGGTCCATGTGGCGACCAAACTGAACAGATCTCATCTGCTGCTGGCAAAGCATAACTACCTGCTACCTGCATTAGGCCGAACGGAGCGCGACATGCAGGCGACGGGGATCCAGTCGGTGACCGTCGAAGATTCTATGTCGATGGTTCACGCTTCCTGCGGCGCGCTGAAGCCGGCTTCCCGCTGGCTAAAATCGGAGCCCGCGATTGTGGCGGGCATGGCGCGTGCCACGCTACCGCGTTCACCGATCAACTGGGAAGCATTTACCGGGGACTACGCGTTGATCCGTGACGCCATTGAAGCCGTGATCCCGGCGTTCCACGATTACAACGCACGTATTGCCGAGCCGGGCGGATTTCGTATGGATACGCCTGCTTCGCGCCGTGAATGGCAAACGGCGAATGGCAAAGCCAACTTTATCGTCAGTAATCAGCGGGCGGTGGAGTGGGAACATCAGCCTGCCGATGCGCTGGTGCTGGCGACGTTGCGTAGCCACGATCAGTACAACACCACGATTTATGGTATGAACGATCGCTATCGTGGCATTACCGGTCGTCGGGATGTGGTGTTTTTAAGCGCCGAAGAAGCAACGAGCCGCGGTCTGAGCCAGGGTGATGTGGTCAACGTTCAGGCGCTGGACGACAACGGTCAGCCCTGCGCGGATCGCATCATGTACGGCTTAACGGTGGTGATTTACAACATGGCGGCTGGCTCAATTGGCGCTTATCTGCCAGAAGCGAATGTCCTGCTTTCGCTGGATGCAGTAGATACACAAAGTTTGACTCCGGCGTATAAAAGCGTACCGGTCACCCTGACCAAAGCGTAGTTCCTGCTGTGAATTTTTCGCCTCTGAGCGCCAGCCGCTGCGTTGAGGTGTATGATGATGTCGACCTCTGTCCGGTTAGTGTCGCAGAGCAGGCAACCAGAGCGAAAAATTCACGCCAACCTGCTCAGGCTGTATTGTTTTGAGGTAAGGTGCATGAGCAAAGGAACGACCAGTCAGGATGCCCCATTCGGGACATTATTGGGCTACGCCCCAGGTGGCGTAGCAATCTACTCTTCAGATTACAGCTCCCTCGACCCACGGGACTACGACGATGATGCGGCATTTCGCAGCTATATCGACGATGAATACATGGGCCACAAATGGCAGTGCGTAGAGTTCGCACGCCGCTTTCTCTTCCTAAACTATGGCATGGTCTTCACCGATGTGGGTATGGCCTGGGAGATCTTCTCCTTACGCTTCCTGCGCGAAGTAGTGAATGACAACATCCTACCGTTACAGGCATTTCCGAATGGTTCGCCCCGCGCGCCGGTAGCAGGCGCTCTGCTTATCTGGCAAAAAGGCGGCGAATTTAAAGATACCGGGCATGTGGCGGTCGTCACCCAGTTGCTGGAAAACAAAATCCGTATTGCCGAGCAGAACGTGCTCCATACGCCGTTGCCTCCCGGACAGCAGTGGACCCGCGAACTGGAGATGGTGGTTGAGAACGGTTGTTATACCCTGTGTGATACCTTTGACGACACCACTATCCTTGGTTGGATGATTCAGACCGATGATACCCGTTACAGCCTGCCGCAGCCGGAGATCGCCAATGACTCGCTGAAAATCAGCGGTGCGCGACTGGAAGATAATGGGCAGTTTGACGGCAAATGGCTGGATGAACAGGATCCGCTGCAAAAAGCCTACGTGCTGGCGAATGGGCATGTGATTAATCAGGACCCTCATCAGTACTTCACCATTACCGAGAGCGCCGAGCAGGAGCTGATTAAAGCCACCAACGAGCTGCACCTGATGTATCTGCACGCGACTGACAAGGTGCTGAAAGACGACAACCTGCTAGCGCTGTTTGATATTCCGAAAATCCTCTGGCCGCGCCTGCGCCTTTCCTGGCAGCGTCGTCGGCATCATATGATTACGGGGCGTATGGATTTCTGTATGGATGAACGCGGACTGAAGGTGTATGAGTACAACGCTGATTCCGCATCGTGCCATACCGAAGCCGGTTTGATCCTCGAAAGATGGGCCGAACGGGGCTACACAGGGCAGGGACACAACCCGGCTGAAGGGTTGATCAACGAACTGGCGGGGGCCTGGAAGCACAGCCGCGCACGTCCGTTTGTCCACATCATGCAGGATAAGGATATCGAAGAAAACTATCACGCGCAGTTTATGCAGCAGGCGCTGCGTCAGGCCGGGTTTGACAGCAAAATTCTGCGGGGTCTGGATGAACTGCGCTGGGATGACGCCGGTCAATTGATTGACGGGGACGGCCGTCTGGTGAACTGCGTCTGGAAGACCTGGGCGTGGGAAACCGCGATTGAGCAGGTGCGTGAGGTTAGCGAAACGGAGTACGCCGCGGTGCCAATTCGTACCGGGCATACGAATCAGGAAGTACGTTTAATCGACGTGCTGCTGCGCCCGGAAGTGTTGGTCTTCGAACCTCTGTGGACGGTAATCCCTGGCAACAAAGCGATTCTGCCGATCCTCTGGCAACTGTTCCCGCACCACCGTTATCTGCTTGATACGGATTTCACTGTTAATGAAGAGCTGGCGCAAACCGGTTATGCGGTGAAACCTATTGCAGGACGTTGTGGCAGCAACATCGATCTGGTGAGTCATCAGGAAGAGCTACTGGATAAAACCAGCGGTAAGTTTGCCGAGCAGAAGAACATTTATCAGCAGCTTTGGTGTCTGCCAAAAGTTGCCGGTAAATATATCCAGGTTTGTACCTTTACCGTAGGTGGTAACTACGGCGGTACCTGCCTGCGTGGTGACGAGTCGCTGGTGATTAAAAAAGAGAGCGATATTGAACCACTGATTGTGGTGAAGGAAGACTAATCTTTCTGCTTGCTCACGAGTGAGATATGAAAAACCGGAGTATCTCTCCGGTTTTTTTATTTATGATTAGATTGATAGTACTTATATTTAAATGAGTGTCTATATTTATATAAACGACAGAAAATATTCTCATGGTAAATGATTATTTAATGATTGATGCATTCGTTAAATGAATGCATCAATCATTAAATAAATATTTTTGTTTGTATTAGATAAATATCTTCTTGATTGTTATTTTAAATATAAAAACATAATGTGTTATTCGATTAATTAATGACATTGATCATGTTTTTACCTATGGAATATATCGGATTGCATTAGCGTGATAATTATAATAGTTAATTGTCATCAACAGCCATTGTTAACTGCCTGCAGAAATGACGTTGTAAGAAACATGTTGAGCGATTGGAACGTGCTCCATTAGGAAACGCAAAATACCGGCAGGAGTCGCCGGTCTGAGAGGGACGTATGGGTGACAGTTTTCAGAATGAAGTGCCGACGGCACGCGTTAATATTAAGTTAGATTTACACACTGGAGGCGTTCAAAAGAAAGTTGAATTGCCTTTAAAACTACTGACTGTCGGTGATTTCAGTAATGGCAGAGAGCAGCGACCATTATCTGAGCGTGAAAAGATAGATATTAATAAAAATAATTTTAACGATGTGTTGGCCAAGTTTTCACCAGTGGTTAATTTAAGTGTTAAAAATACGTTAGCTGATGATGACAGAAAGGACGATATTAACCTTACCTTTAAGAATATCCGCGATTTTGAACCTGAGCAGGTCGCACGAAATATCCCACAATTACGTGTTCTGTTGGCTATGCGTAACTTACTACGTGACCTGAAATCTAACTTACTCGATAACGCTGCTTTTCGTCGCGAGCTGGAAACAATCCTTAAGGATCCAGCCCTGAGTCAGGAATTGCGTAATGAGCTGGCAACTATGATGCCAGAAGAGATTTAACGCTCTACAGGGTTTCCTCCGCTAAATCGGCAGGAATAGTAAAGGAACATAAAAGGAATATGTTGATGTCTGTTCAGGAACATACCTCTTCAGCCGCGACCACCACGACCAGTGAACGCAGTGTTTATCAGTCCCTCTTTGACAAAATTAATCTTTCTCCCGTCGCGTCATTAAAAAATGTAGATGCGTGGCAGAGTGATGAAGCGCTTTCTGATGCCGCTCCGGCGGAGCGTGTGACCGCTGCTATTCAGGTTCTGGTCTCATGTCTGGCTGATGCCGCACAACCCTTAGAACGCCTGGATAAAACGCTACTCGATGAGCAGATTGCTCGTCTGGATAAGCAGATTAGCGATCAGGTTAATGAAGTTATGCATCATGCTGAATTTCAAAAACAAGAATCGCTCTGGCGTGGTTTGCATTCAATGATCTCTGGCATTGATTTTCGCCGAAATGTCCGTGTCGAAATGATGGATGTCAGTAAGGATGCGCTGCGTGATGATTTTGATGACGCGCCGGAACTTATCCAGAGCGGATTATATCGTCATGTTTATATTGAAGAATATGACCAGCCAGGTGGCGAACCTATTGCGGCAATGATTTCAGCGTACGAATTTGATAACAGCCCGCAGGATATTGCGCTACTGCGCAATATTTCTGGAGTATCGGCAGCCTGCCATATGCCATTTATTGGTTCAGTTGGGCCGAAATTCTTCCTGAAAGAAAATATGGAAGAGGTCGCAGCCATAAAAGATATCAATGATTATTTCGAACGTGCTGAATACATCAAATGGAAAGCATTTCGTGATAGTGATGATTCACGCTATATCGGATTAACCATGCCGCGTGTACTCGGGCGTTTGCCCTACGGCCCTGATACCATTCCTGTGCGCAGCTTTAACTATGTCGAGGAAGTTAAGGGCCCGGATCACGAAAAATATCTGTGGACCAGCGCATCTTTCTCTTTCGCTGTGAATATGGTGAAAAGTTTTATCAAGAATGGTTGGTGCGTCCAGATCCGTGGACCACAGGCGGGTGGCGCGGTTAAAGATTTACCTATCCATTTGTACGATCTGGGGACGGGTAATCAGGTGAAAATCCCGTCTGAAGTGATGATCCCGGAAACTCGTGAATTTGAATTCGCCAACCTTGGTTTTATTCCGCTTTCTTATTATAAGAATCGTGATTACGCCTGCTTCTTCTCTGCTAACTCGGCTCAAAAACCTGCGCAGTTTGATACCCCGGAAGCAACAGCTAATAGTCGAATTAACTCACGTTTGCCGTATATCTTCCTGCTTTCTCGTATTGCTCATTACCTGAAAATCTTGCAGCGAGAAAACATAGGTACGACCAAAGATCGCCGCCTGCTTGAGCTTGAACTAAACAACTGGTTACGCAGTCTGGTTACCGAAATGACCGATCCTGGCGATGATTTGCAGGCTTCACATCCGCTTCGTGATGGGCGTGTCGTGGTGGAGGACATTGAGGATAACCCGGGTTTCTTCCGCGTGCGCCTGTACGCCATCCCGCATTTCCAGGTTGAAGGTATGGATGTCAGCTTGTCGTTAGTTTCACAGATGCCTAAGTCGAAATCTTAACGGCGTAATGCACAGGAGGTGCGATGAAGATCTATCGTCCGTTATGGAGCGAGGGGGCTTTTCTGGCTCCCCAACAGTTTCAGCAACAGACACGCTGGGATGCTTACGTTGCTGACGTTGTTGCTCACATGTCTCTTTCATCACCGTGGGGCGTCATCAGCGCGGAGTTTGATGAAAGTGCGTTAACGGTTTCCCGTTTGAATCCCGTTAATCTGGTTGTGCGCTTTCCTGACGGTACTTTAGTGGATACAGGTATTTCAGATAACCTGCCTCCAGCGTGTGATTTATCGCATCTTACTGGCTACAGCAGCGTTGATATCGTGCTGGCATTGCCGTTGCTTTCAGCTAATGGCGGCAATCTTTCATCAGGCAACGGTGTCAGCCGTCCGTGTCGCTGGCAGCAGGAATGGCTGCCAGTTCAGGATCTCTCCGGTCAGGAACGGACTGATATGGCAGTGCTGCGGCATGCTATCACCCTCCGGTATGCCCATGATGATAACAGCGCTTACCTGACTTGTCCGGTAGCTTGCCTTATTCGTAATGCTCAGGGGCAATGGGAGCTGGGACGTGATTTTTTACCCCCATCGCTTTCACTCTCAGCCAGCCCCTTATTAATCAATTCGCTCAGTGATTTGGTGCATCGTATCCAGGCTCGTTGTCGCCGCCTGATGGCCTTGCGCCGAGAAAGTAACGAACGAATGGCGGATTTTGCAGTAGCAGATGTTTCGTTGTTTTGGCTGCTGAATGCGCTTAATAGTTCGGAACCTGTTCTGAAAGAAATGCTGCAAAACCCAGGCCGTCATCCCGAACTTTTGTGGCGTGAGCTGGCGCGGTTAGCGGGCAGCCTGCTGACCTTCTCGTTAGAAAATGATGTCAGTGTTGTACCTCCATATCAGCATGCAAATCCGCAGCAGGTATTCCCGCCGCTGTTTGCTCTGCTGGTGGAACTGCTGGAAGCCAGTCTGCCGTCTCGTGTTGTCGCTATTGAACTGACGCAGGAGCGACAGTTCTGGTATGGGGCTCTGTCGGATGCCCGACTGCGTGAAGGTGCTGATTTTTACCTGTCCGTTCGCTCGGGTCTCCCCGCACATGTCCTCCTGGCGCAATTTCCACAGCTCTGTAAAGCAGGGAGCCGGGCAGATGTGTCAGATGTCGTCAATGTGGCACTCAGCGGTATTCCATTAAAACCGCTGACACATGTACCCGCAGCCATCCCGTTACGACTGGAAAATCAATACTTTGCTCTTGAGATTAATCATCCAGCAGCCCAGGCCATGTTGGACGCTGGTAATTGTGCTTTCTATGTGCCGGGAACGCTGGGAGAGATTCAACTTGAGCTGTTTGCAGTATTAAGGGATTGAAATAAATGAATAAGGAAATTGATCAGGTTTTCTGGCCAACATGGCTTGCTGTAAGCCAGCTACGTGACGGGGCAGAAGTCGACGACGGAGCTGTTCTTTATCGTCGGGCCAGCCAATGGGTTGAATCTGCACGTGAGGCATTGCGTGATATGGGGTACAGCGAACACAGCGTTGAACATATGCTCTACACGCAATGTGCGTTACTGGATGAAAGCGTGTTGAACCGCAACCGGCAGGATAGCGGTTATATCACCTGGCTTGCGACGCCCTTACAGGCCCGTTATTTCAATACCACCAACGCAGGGGAAGAGCTTTGGGAACGCATCCGGTCTGTACTGCGTGAGCCCGTTCCTGATACCGCCGTAATAACCTGCTTTTATCGCGCAATCACGCTCGGTTTTGTGGGGCGCTATCGTGAGCAAGGTGACGAACGTCGTGAAGATGTTCTTGAGGCGCTAGCGGCTCAGGCGAGGCCTTTTAAGTTAAAGCACGATGCGCCTGTAATCATGCAGGCGTCCGGTTTCTCTGGCAGTAAGCGCCGCTGGTGGCAGGCATGGATTGTCGGCGCGGTGGCGTTGGGGGTTTTATGGTTAACATTTTCTCATGTCTTACAAGGGCTGGTTGCTCAGCTTATTGGGCAGGGCTAAAACATGGCTCAGTTGCGAGGGATCGTTAACTATGTGCTGACAGCTGTGCTGGCTTTGTTGCTGGTTTGGGGATTCAGTCCGTTAAGTGCGGGTGTTCGGGGCGGCCTGACCGTCTTTATTTTACTGTTTTCCATTCCAGGGATCGTTTATGGCTGGCGCCAATATGGCCAGTTGAGATCAGCGCATTCCGAGCATGAAGTTCAGCTCCCTCCGGAGAATTTCAGTGGGCCAGTTGTGCTGGTGTGTGGCGATAATGCCCCCTTGTTTGCCGGACGCAGCGGTTCTTGCGAGAGCTCGCAGGGCTGGTATTTATCTGTCCAGTCCCCGGAGCATTACATTGCTCTGGTTCGTCAGATAGCTGCTCAGCGTCCAGGGCTTCTTATGCGCGTCTCCGTAATGCTGGCATTAACTCCGGAACGGCATACTGATGAGGATGCGCTTAAGCACATACTGCTCAGTTGGCGGCGAGTGGTGACCCAGAGTCGGCGTTGGTTATCAGGTGTACCGCCGTTTTGGTTGTGCTGTTGGCTGAATTCTCCTCAATGCAATGAGGCTGTACGCTGGTTTATTCGAACCCCTCAGGATGCAGAAGTGCAGTCGGCTACGGGATTAGACGACTTTGCTCCTTTCTCTTCGCAAGAGAGCCCAGCCCGCCATTTTCATCTTACACATGCAGTGTGGTTAGATAATTTACTGGGCTGGCTGAAGAAGGTACAAGGCGATACTGAACACCATGCTCTTCCTGTTTTCTTTGCATTACGGGTTGTGTGTTTCACATCATCAGCGGTCTGCGAAAATAACCTCTGGCAACGGCATATCATTGCTCAAACAACGCTTTCCCCTGCGGCGTCAGTAGCGCCCGCACTGCTGCCTTTTCCAGATTTAGCATTGCCATTCTTATCCCGCCGTCGTGTGTTGACAGCATTTCAACGGACGGTGGGCGTAAGTGGTCTGCTATGCGGCATTTTCATCGGAATGGCGATGGCAAGCAGCTTTATCAATAACCAACATCTCATCAGGATCACAAACGATCACCTGATGCTATACCGCCAACTTAGCGGTAATCCCGCCGAGCCAAAGATCCTGGCCCAGGATCAACTTCGTCGTGATGCGCAACTCCTTGATCGCTGGTATCAGCGTGGCGAACCACTTTCTCTTTCAATGGGATTGTATCAAGGGATGAGATTGATCCCCCCTTTACAGGTTGCCATAAGTGACTGGGGGTCACCCGAAAAACCGAAAGTGACTGCCCTGCAAACTGTACGTCTCGACAGTATGTCGCTGTTTGATACGGGTAAGTGGGCGCTAAAAGCGGGTTCAACAAAAGTACTCATTGGGGCTTTGGTCAATATCAAAGCCAAACCCGGGTGGCTGATAGTCATCGCCGGACATACCGATGATGTGGGTGACGATAAATCTAATCAGCTGCTCTCTCTCAAACGCGCGGAATCTGTTCGTGACTGGATGCGAGATACCGGTGATGTCGCGGAGAGCTGTTTTGCCGTTCAGGGCTACGGCGAATTACGCCCCTACAAAAACAACGATACGCCGGAGGGGCGGGCAGCCAACCGCCGTGTAGAGATCAGTCTGGTACCGCAGGCTGATGCCTGTCGGCTGCCGGGCATGAAGGAACCGTCACCACAAGGTGGTGACGCATTAGCGAAGTAAAAATGGAGAAAGAGTTATGGCAATTCCAGTCTACCTTTGGCTGAAAGATGATGGCGGCGCGGATATTAAAGGTTCTGTTGACGTAAAAGACCGTGTAGGCAGTATCGAAGTGGTGGCTCAGGAACATAACCTGTACATCCCTACAGATAACAATACCGGTAAGTTGACCGGTACGCGCATCCATACCCCGTTCCTTTTCACTAAGGAAATCGATGCCTCCAGTCCATATCTGTACAAGGCTGTAACCACCGGTCAGACCCTGCGCCAGGCAGAGTTCAAATGGTATCGCATCAATGACGCGGGTCAGGAAGTGGAATACTTCAACACCACGTTACACAACGTGAAAGTGGTGAAAGTAAACCCTGTGATGTACGACATCAAAGATCCCGCAAAAGAGAAGCATAACCACCTGGAACAAATTGAACTGCGCTACGAGAAGATCGTCTGGACGTATAAGGATGGCAACATTATCCATTCTGACGCCTGGAATGAGCGTACCACCGCGTAATGCGCTAACGGATGAGGATTTCCTCATCCGTTTTTTTATGCCCTCTGCTGAGCTTCCGGGGCGGGGGTTAAGCAGAGAGTATCAACATCACTATTACCTTATGGGCATTGGATTACGGCTACGGGCGGTAGCGTGCCTGAATACAGGGAGTCAGGAAGCAAATGGAACACCATTCAGCAGTGCTATTACGACGTCTCAACCCCTATTGTGCTCAGGCGCTTGAAGCAGCGGCATCGTTATGTCAGACGCGCGCGCATGCAGAAATCACTCCAGAACACTGGTTACTGAAGCTGTTGGAGCAAGGGGAGGGCGATATTACTGTCATTGCTCGTCGTTATGAATGGGATATCGATAATCTCTGGCAGTCACTGCTGGCGCATATGGATGTTCAGCCGCGTTCCGTGAAAAGCCGCCCCCAGTTGTCTGATGCGCTCCTTTCTTTAATGCAACAAGCGTGGTTGTGTGCCGCAACGGATGAAAATTCGCAGATACGTGGTGTGCATCTACTGATGGCGCTGGTGGGAAAGCCTTCGCTACTGAAGTGTGATGGCCTGTGGCCGCTTCTGAGTACCGGACATACTCAACTGGAAAGACTCCTGCCGCTATTAAATTCCCAGTCGGATGAACGTCCGGAAAGGCAGCAGGAAGCTTCTCTGGTGCAGGTTTCCCCTGATGATGAACCGCGTCCGGGTCAGGTTGAGTCGACGTTGTCGCCAGCATTACAAGGCGTGCTCGATAAATTTACGCTGGATGTAACCGCGAAAGCGCGTGTCGGCGATATCGACCCGGTATTTGGTCGCGATAATGAAATCCGGCAAATGGCGGATGTGTTGTCCCGTCGGCGAAAAAATAATCCCATTCTGGTCGGGGAACCCGGTGTCGGCAAAACCGCTCTGGTGGAAGGTCTGGCGCTGCGTATTGCTGAAGGTAATGTGCCGGATAGCCTGAAATCAGTAACATTACGCACGCTGGATCTTGGGCTGTTACAAGCAGGTGCCGGGGTGAAAGGTGAGTTTGAGCAGCGGTTAAAAAATATCATTGATGCCGTTCAACAATCGCCAACGCCTGTTCTGCTCTTTATCGATGAAGCACACACCATCATTGGGGCCGGTAATCAGGCGGGAGGCGCTGATGCAGCCAATCTGCTAAAACCCGCTCTGGCCAGAGGTGAATTACGAACTATCGCGGCGACCACATGGAGTGAATATAAACAGTATTTTGAGCGTGATGCTGCGCTGGAGCGGCGTTTTCAGATGGTTAAAGTGGATGAGCCGGATGATGACACTGCCTGCTTAATGCTGCGTGGTCTGAAATCACGCTATGCAGAACACCATGGCGTTCACATCACCGACGAAGCGGTTAAAACTGCTGTTACGCTCTCTCGCCGCTATCTTACCGGGCGACAATTACCCGACAAAGCCGTCGATCTGCTGGACACCGCAGGTGCAAGAGTGCGGATGAGCCTTGATACCGTTCCGGAACCACTGACGCGTTTGAAGTCGGAGATCACCGCGCTTGAAATGGAAAAGCAGGCACTACTTGAAGATATCTCCGTAGGAAATGGTCAGCATGGTGAAAGGCTGTCCAGCATTGAACAGCGTGAAAATCTTCTGCTTGTCGAGCTGGATGAACGAGAAACTCAGTATGGTCAGGAATTAGCGCTCACAGAGCAACTGCTTGCCAGCCGCCGTGATATTTCTCGTCAGGCGGAAACGGTTGAATTGCAGCAGCAGCTTAGTGTGCTTCAGCAGGACCATCCGTTACTGTTTCCGGATGTAGACGCGCGCACCGTGGCTACGGTGATCGCCGACTGGACCGGTATACCATTGTCTTCATTAATGAAGGACTCCCAGGCAGACTTACTGACGCTTGAAACCCAGATGGGAAACCGGGTTGTCGGCCAGGATTACGCGCTGAATGCGATCGCACAGCGGTTGCGGGCATCAAAAACAGGACTGACGCCGGAAAACGGCCCACAGGGTGTGTTCCTGCTTACCGGGCCGAGTGGAACCGGTAAAACGGAGACGGCGCTGGCCCTGGCTGACATTCTGTTTGGCGGTGAAAAATCGCTGATCACAATTAATTTGTCTGAATATCAGGAGCCGCACACCGTGAGCCAGTTAAAGGGCTCACCTCCGGGATACGTTGGTTATGGTCAGGGAGGGATCCTGACCGAAGCGGTGCGAAAACGCCCCTATAGCGTGGTACTGTTGGATGAAGTAGAAAAAGCGCATCGCGACGTCATGAACCTGTTTTACCAGGTATTTGACCGTGGTTTCATGCGTGACGGTGAAGGTCGTGAAATTGATTTTCGCAACACTGTTATTTTGATGACCTCCAATCTTGGCGGCGACGCAGTGATGCAACTGCTGGAAGAACAGCCGGAAGCCACCGAGTCTGAGCTGCACGAACTGCTGCGCCCACTTTTGCGCGACCATTTTCAGCCGGCGCTACTGGCCCGCTTCCAGACGATTATCTACCATCCGCTCAGTGAACCGGCGTTACGTACGATTGTACAAATGAAACTGGATCAGGTTAGCCAGCGATTACTGCGTCATTACGGCATCACCACAACGATATCCGAGAACCTTTTTGATGCCCTGACCGCCGCTTGCCTGCTACCGGATACGGGGGCAAGGAATATTGATAGTCTACTCAACCAACAAATTTTACCTGTGCTTAGCCAGCAGTTGTTAACGTATCTTTCCCAGCAGCAAAAACCTCAGCAACTCACTTTAAGTTGGAATGATGAAGAGGGAATTGAACTGATAATTGATAGCGAGTGAAAAATAAAACCCAGTGATAATACTAGCGCTGGGTTTTACTTTGTATCGGGATATGCTTTGCGCTAAAGGACTAAATATGGATGGTGCTAAAGATCTTGCAAAAGATATGCTCGAAGCTATTAACGTTGATGATTCTGGGTTTATAGCTGCTTTGGCTAAAGGGCTTATATCATTTCCTGTGAGTATGGGATATCTGGCCTACGATTTTATGGATACAGAACATCGCAGAACGAATGAAGATGATAAATACAGGTTTGCCAGACTTCTTAATAAAGCAAAGCTAAATAAGGAGTTGATAGGTCAGGTTATTGATATCTTTATTAGTGATTTTTCTTCGCGACTGGACGTTGCTTTAATGACGGAGAAAATTGTTGGGAGTAGTGCTGGAAGGATAATTTTCTCAGAACTAACTGGCGTTAAAATTGGAGCTGTTATTTCTAATCGGTTAGCCACAGCATTCTTTTCAGGTGTTCTTATAGGCTCGCTTCTTACGTTGGGAGCGGAAGTATCCAGAGCAATCTATACATCTCGCTATCTGGCTGCAAGGAGTCCGGGTAATTATCAGAAATTGAAAGATATGGGGGATCTGGATTTGCTTTATTTTCTGATAGAAGATCTTGTTTCACCTTTTGAAAAAGCAATTGAACTTCACAATGCAAATGAAGTGTTTTTTAATGAGGTTTGCCAATGTTTTCTGGACGGTTTGGGAAGTTTAGAGAAGTAGCTATATATTTAATGTATTATTTTTCATATCTGCTAGGTAATATCTTATGCATGTTTGGTATTGCCTTTTCTATTTGGTTTTTCTTCATTTCTGACGATGGGTTTAGATATTTATGGGGCATGGGGAATTTTTTATTGATCGTTTTAGGGTATTTTGTGATGAAATTTGGCTGGCCTCATGTGCGTAGTAATTGGGATGATTATCTGTAATTTTTTATTTAATGGAAAACTATGCCGATCAGTTTTTATTATTATTTCATAAGCGTGTAAATATAGTTTATTAAATGGAGTTAACTCTATGAATATGGAACTAACAACATCAGGGCCTACGCTTAACCGCTACAGCTTAACGATCCCTTCATGCCCGCATAAACTGGATGTGGAGCGTTTTGAGGGACTGGAGCAGTTAAGCGTACGTTACCATTATTCAGTACGTTTCATCAGTAGTATTGAGTTTGAGTTATGAAGAACGAATGACTCTGGAGTTTAATGATGAGTAAACGTAACGATATTATTGAACCTTCCGAGTGGACATCGGATCGTAAAACAGGGCTTGTTTACAGCGAAATATTGGGATGGATAGATATAGGCCATGCACAGGGAAGTGATATTAAAAACCTACTGTCAGATATAAAACGAGGTGAATCAAGTCGTGATGGTTATTATGACGTCACCTATAGCCAAAAGATGTTTGTATATCATCGCCAGTTTGGTACAGGAAAGTTTGTTAAGTGGCGTATCAAACAAGGTTTATCTGCATGTGAGAAAAATAGCGTTGCGTTAGCCATGATGATGACGACGGCACGCTTGTTTGAAAGTTTGCAATCTAATTGGTGTTTTAGTTGGTATACCGACAGTGGGTTTAGCGGTGAGGATCTTACCTCCGATCTTTTAGGCTTCTACCGGGCAATCCTTCCTTCAGACTACCAGTCAAGACTGAGACTTGTCAGTAAAGAGCAGGCCCTGAGTAGATGGGATTTTTATGGGCCGATAGGCAATTATAAGAATAAAGGATTTTTACCATTACTGTTTCCAGATCCCCTGGATAACTGTGCTGTGCATCAACCCTATAAGGGGGGCTTACCTTCGTTTATGACATGGGTGCAACCGTGGAGTGATTTCACTTCTGGTCGGGTAGAAATTATCACCGGGGATGGCGGTTATTATTCATTTTTGTCGAGGTGAATGGTAATGAGTTACTATAAAATAATACTGGTGATGATTATTTTGATTTTCTTGTCACCGCTGTTAATACCCTGGCCAGATAAATTAGAATATCGGGAAAGCGATCTTTTTGACTACTATTTCTATACTGATGTTGATATCAAACAGACTCCAAGGATATCAAATAATTATCGCTTTGAATATATTTCTCCTGATGGAAGTACACGGGAAACAAGCCTTGTTGTTTTTTACGGTGGTGATGTGGGAATTATTCGTGATTATCTAACAGGTCTTGGTTTTCATCTTTATGATTATAGTGATAATGGAAGAGAAGAACTTTGGATATCAAATGATAATCGTCGATTTACTTTTTCTATTGTCACTAACAAGAAAAAAGATTTGGTCAGTTTAATAAAAACAATGCGTTGAGGGTAAGTTTTTGCTCTGGAAATAGCTATTTATAAAATTACAGGGGTTGAATATATGGGGATGGGTGAATCACTTGGCGGCGGGATATCATTTATATCTGAAAATACGCTGAATCGTTATCAATTGTATATCCCTTCATGCAAGTCTGTACTGGATGTTATTAGCTTTAATGGTACAGAGGAAATGAGTTCGCTGTATCGATACGTAGTACACTTTTCCAGCCAGGATAAAGATATTGCGGCCGAATCGATACTTAGAAAATCAACGACATTGACTATGGGAATGGGGAAGTTAAGTGAGTTAACTGCCCGTAAAATGGTACATGGTATTGTGACATCTTTCCATCGTATCAGTGGTTCAAAAGACCAGACAATTTATCAGATAATCATTGAACCCTTTGTCGCGTTGCTGAAAAACCAATTTCGTACACACCGTTTCTTTATTAATATGTCAGTTCCGGAAGTTGTTACTAAAATTTTACAGGAGCATGGTTTAAAATACTGGGAATATAATTTTGATTTAGTAATGGAATATCCCAAAAGAGAGCAAATTAATCAGTATCAGGAGAGTGATCTGGTTTTTATTGAACGCCTGCTCTCTGAAGTTGGGATTTTCTTCTTCTTTAGGCTTCAGCCTGATGCTGGCACTGAGGTGATCTATTTTGCTGACAAACAAAGCGCATGGGAGTTTGGCAAAACATTACCGCTGAATAGTCCCTCCGGAATGAATGACAATGGCATCGACTCAGTCTGGGATATTCAGTTCCAACAGTCTGCGGTGCAGGCATCGGTTACTGCCGGGGATTATAACCATCGCCAGGCTCAGAAAATATTATTTTCTGCACAAGCCGATATGACTTACGGTGAAGGTGACGAGGTGACTTACGGGGATGTTTACCACTATCGCCCACGCCATCTTGAAACGGGTGATAAGGTTTCGCCGGCGCCTGAGACAGGGAATTTTTGGGCGCGTCTGGAACATGAGCGTTATCTCTCCTCACAAGCGACAATCTCTGGATTATCAACCGATGTAAGCCTCAGCCCGGCTCAGGTCCTGAATATTACGGAATCCACACCTGTCCCAACGCTTCCTGTCAGTGTGCGTAACAGCTTGCTGGTTACGGCGGTTTCATTCAGCGCAAGCCGCAAGGAAGCGCTACAAGTGGTGTTGATGGCGACCATTTACAGTGAAACGCGCTGTTGGAGACCTCCACTCAAACCGCGACCAGTAATTAGCGGTACGCTAATGGCACGTGTTTCAAGCCCGAAAAAGAATGATGAATATGCTCATTTAAATCAGAGCGGGCTTTATTGGGTTAAGTTTGATGCGGACCGCGATGCTAAACAACAGGGCTACGAAAGTATGCCAGTACGCCTTGCCAAACCCTACGGCGGCGACACTTACGGTATTCACTTCCCGCTGATACAGGGCACAGAAGTGGCGGTGGCGTTCCATGAAGGTGACCCGGACCGACCCTATATCGCGCATGCGCTGCATGACTCCCGGCATCCTGACCACGTGACACAGGCAAACCATACCCGTAACGTCATCCGCACGCCCGCGAACAACAAGCTGCGCATGGAAGACAAACGGGGTGAGGAACACGTCAAGCTCAGTACCGAGTATGGCGGGAAGACGCAGCTTAATCTGGGGCATAACGTGGATGCGGGGCGTGCGCTGCGGGGAGAGGGGGCCGAGCTGCGCACAGACGACTGGGTGGCGGTACGCGGCGGTAAAGGGGTTTTTATCACTTCGGACAGGCAGAGTGAAGCTTCGGACAGGATGCTGGAGATGAAAAATGCTGCCGCGCAAATGGTTCAGGCGCTGTCTGTGAGTGATGCCCTGGCGAATGCTGCCGATATCGCACAGGCGTGGCCGGCAGACTCAGATACAGCAAAGGCACTGAATACAGCGTTAAACAATCTTACTCAGCCAGGGATTGTGCTCAATGCACCGGAGCACATTAGCATCAGTAGTCCGAAGTCGGTGCGTCTGTCCTCAGGCAGTGAAAGCGTGGGGCTGGTCGCGGGTGGTAATACAGATATCAGCGTGATGAAGAAATTTACTGCCGTGGCCGGGGAAGCCATCAGTCTGCTGGCCCTGAAGCTGGGTATACGTTTATTTGCTGCAAAGGGGAAGGTTGAAATCCAGGCCCAGGATGACGGGATAGATACCGTGGCGAAAAAGGACATTACCATCACAAGCGTGGAGGGCAAAGTGTTAGTGACGGCAGCCGACGAGCTGGTGCTGAACTGTGGCGGAGCCTATATCAAACTCAGCGGCGGAAATGTGGAGATAGGCTGTCCGAAAAATATTCTGCTCAAATCTATCAGCGTGCAGAAAATGAGTATGACGGATTTTCGTATACCACCGATCGAGTTGCCTAAAGGGTTCGAAGAGCGTTTTACGGTGAGAGATAAAAAGAGTGGCGAGATTGTTCCGTTTGCCCGTTACCGGATAACCACTGAAAAAGGTCAGATATTTGAAGGGCGAACGGATACAGAAGGGAAAACGGCCAGTGTTTATACCGCATTGCCTGAATCACTGAAAGTAGAACTACTGTAAACCATGGAAGGGAGAAAGCCGTGATGGCACAGATACTGGGGACCGGAGAAGGGAAAACATCATCAGCGGCAAAAGAGCCGGTTGTTGAGCGCATGCCCGCACAGGTGTTTTTTGAATCAATGGCGTTAGCTAACTCTGCGGCTGGCACATACATTGAGCTTTCGCAAGCAGCACCAGCAACAGGAACAATGGGGGAAGTCTCAGGCACTCTGGGCAGGGCTGTTGGTCAAGCAGTCACCAGAGTTGGTGTAGAAACAGTTGCTACGGTTGGTCGGCGTTTTGCGCTGGGGGCGCTCTTCTATTCGAAAGGGTTAAATGCAGGTGAGACGGAAATGCTACAGAGCATACGTGGCGACCAGCTCTACCATAACCTGATCCATGGACAAATACTGATTGGCGCATACACCCGTGAGAACTTAACCGTCACTCGGGAAGAGTATCTTTCTGAATATACTCTGAGGAGTATTGCTGAACAAAACGGGAAAGCCCGTACACGTGTACGTTTTCGTATTGAAGAAGACCCCGCGACAGGGAAAATGATTTCCCGCAGTTACGAGGTGGGGGAAAAAAGCGGGCTGGATCGGGTTCGGGTCCGGTTTGCAGAACAAATCAATGACGATTTGTGGCAATTTGAAGATGCCTTATCTGGTGTGACGCTGCTCTGGTCGAGGTCTGCCGGACAGGGGCGATTTGAGTGGGGAGCCAGCCCGACCACTGTCCATGATGGTAAAACAGGCGGTTATTCCACGCCACCTACACCAGTTCCGGACTCTCGGGGTATTTGGGGATTGCCTAACCCGGCCCCTGAACCGTTACCCCCCGTACCGGGCACGCCGATCCCGGAGGAGCAGAAGCCAAATATTGAAACATTTCCTATCGAAGACCGGGATTTCAATGACTTTATCATTGTTGACCCGAAGGGGGTTGTCCCTGCAATCTATGTCTATTTTCAGAAAGCTTCAGTTGGAGATTTAGAGGTTGACTATTACGGAAATTTTGAAGGCCGTTCAAGGCAGGGTTTAGAAGTAGATCATATTCCTTCAAAGGAAGCAGTTAGGATATATTTGAAAGGAAGATATCCGCACTTGGATAATGATACTATAGAGCAAATGACTGACAGGGTGGCTGCTGTCGCTATTCCGGCGGAAGTACACCGGCAATGTAGTGAAACCTATGGTGGAAGAAACAATAGTAAATTTAAAACAGAAGACGGGGAATTGATTCCTCAAAAGGTTCTGGATGCTAGTAATCTGAGAGCCGCAGTTGATTTTAACTGGGATGTTAATGCTGAGTGTCTTAAAGATTATTATAATGTTAGCAATGAAAAACTTGAGCAAATTAGAGCCAGGCTACATGAATTAAATCAGGACGCGGGGTTATATTAAATGAGCTTGAATGTTGAAAAATTGATAGAAAATATTGGGGAATCATATCAGGATATTTATGATCAAGGTTTAATTCCCTACAAAACAAAACCAACGGGTACTGTTAGTGATGATATTGCCAGGTTGAATATGAGGCGAGAAGGAATATTTTTATCTTTTATCAATAACCAGGAAAAAAATCTTGAAGAAGTGACTTTGCGGTTAGAAGATGAAAATAAAACGGATTGGTTATTTCCTAATCCGCTGCCATTTG
>NZ_JAOWGT010000049.1:0-214245 GCF_030333005.1 Citrobacter sp. Cpo030
ATCCGTTCACGTTTCAACAACTGGAAAAAACTTTCTGCAACCGCATTATCATGGCAGTTACCGCGACGGCTCATGCTACCCTCCAGGCCGTGTGATTTCAGGAACGACTGCCACTCATGGCTTGTGTACTGACTGCCCTGATCCGAATGAACCAGCACCTGTTTTTCGGGATTACGCCGCCATACAGCCATCAGCAGTGCGTTCAGGACAATGTCCTTTGTCATCCGGGATTGCATGGACCAGCCGATAATTTTGCGTGAGAACAGATCAACAACAACGGCAAGATACAGCCAGCCTTCGTGGGTCCTGATGTAGGTTATGTCCGTTACCCAACGCTCATCAGGAGCATCCGGATTGAACTGTCGCTGGAGCCTGTTGGGTGACACGATACTGGCCTCGCCTTTACGTGCCCGCGGGCTTCGGTATCCGACCTGAGCCTTTATTCCGACACGTTTCATCAGTCTCCAGACTCTGTTTACTCCGCACTGTTGCCCGCTGTCACGCAGATCCAGATGGATTTTGCGATAACCATAGACGCATCCCGACTCCAGCCAGAACTGTTTAATCTGTCCTGTCAGTCTCAGGTCTGCCTGATGGCGTTGTGAATGCGGCTGCTGAAGCCAGGCGTAAAAACCACTGGGATGAACATCCAGCACCCGACAGAGCAGGCGAACAGGCCAGCAACAGGAGTTGTCACGGATAAAGGCGTACCTCAGTCGGACAGCTTTGCGAAGTACGCCGCGGCTTTTTTTAATATGTCCCGTTCGTCGGTAACCCGTTTCAGCTCTTTCTGGAGACGGCGGATCTCGGCCTGAGCATCTGACTGTTCTTTATTAGTGGAAGAATCCGGACCGTACTTCTTTATCCAGGCATAAAGGCTGTGGGTGGTGATATCGAGACGTGTTGCAACGCTGGCAACAGAATAACCGCGATCAACAACCTGTTTGACTGCTTCAGTTTTAAACTCTTCGGGATAACGCTTACCGCTCATGGGCACCTCTCTTTAAGCCATCTTAAATGACTCTGAGGTGTCTGTTAAACCCGTGGCGATTCATTTATCGTTGCAGTCAGATACAGTGTCTCATTTTCCGCTGACTGGACAGAGGGACATACCAATAAAAAAACAACAATGGATTTAAGGTGTAATGTTAATGATCTGCGTTTTAGCATTGTCATTCAAATTAAGTGATAAAGATGACGCAGTAGTTATTCCATTCGGTAACGGCCATTCCTTTTCACTATGCGGTAATACATACCCGAGTAATCCATTGCTCATGGCAACACTTCTCTTGCCAGAAAAAATAAAAACATCGCTTAATTTAACATGCTGTGTGCCATTGTTTTTTATTTTTAACATTAATGGATGAACTGAACGATCGATTGATACATCTAGTTGACTACTGATGGGTTGGGTATCTTTACAATTAACAAATACCGGGATGGAATAACGCAGCAAGAAACGAACCCCATCTTTATCAGCCATATTATTTTCACCAGGGAGTTCATCAACGATAATACGGTAGGCCTGCTCGTTATCACCACTACCTGGCGTTGTTAAGATAACCCGGATCAATTGCTGGCGGGAGACCGGGATTGTGGTCATAGGAGGGCTAACCATTACGTCCTGGGTCTCGGTCAAGTTGTCTTTATTATTTTGCTGTTTCCACGCATAGACACGGATCTGTGCCCCGATAGTGGCGCTACCTGTGTTACGTACATAGATAGCCTGGGCGGATTCTTTACCACAGAATCCCAGAGTGACCGGGTACACCTGCAAGGTGGCAGCGTATGAGTTTATTGTGCAGGCCAGGCTCAAGACGCTAACACCAACCCATAAAATAAATCGCTTCATATGCTGCACCTTTAATATTAAATCAATATGTAACTGTTAATGTAACGGTATCGGTATAGTCCCCAGCAGAGGCCTGTTTCAGGGCATTTGCCGTTACTTTCCCGAAGATGGGCAATGCTTGCTGTTCACCGGTACCGATAGCTGAAATACCATTATCAGCCAGAGAAGTGCCGCCAGGATGGTCGGTAGAAAGGGTATAGGCTACTTTTTTTGCATCGGCGGTGTCGTTAGAACTCATTTCGAAATCGTGAGTTTTATCCGTTCCGAGCATATACCCTGTGCCGTTTGTACAGGTTACATAAGCTTTGGCAGAGGCTGTAACAGCCCCATCATTACTACCGTGTGAGCCAAAATCCATATCATCAACGCTGACCTTGCATGATTTTTCGACGGTCAGTTTTACCGTCATTTGGTCGCTAACGCTGCCTGAATCATCTGCAAAGACAGCGGATGAAAATAAAATGCTAATCGCAGTCAGAGATAATGCAGTGGCTTTACGGTTAATCATTTTAAAACTCGCTAAGGTTATATAATCGATTTTATAAGGGTGGGGAAAGGCGAGGAAGGATAGAGATTACTGGCTAATTTTGATTATGTAATTGTGCTATGTGTAAATCATGTAAATGGCTGGAAAGGGTATTTACATTCAGTAGGGAATCGTTGAGTCACAACCTCGGGTGTCACGTGATATGAGTTGAATTAGCGCCATAAAGAGTCACCCCTCCCGGTGGTTATTTCCCGCCGGGAGAGACATCAATCCAGATTAGAACACCGGCAAACCCAGCCCTTGCTTCACTTCTCTTAATGTCTGCTGCGTAATCTCGTGCGCCTGCTCGCTTCCTTTTTTGAGCATCGCCATCAGCATGCCTTTATCCTGAATGTAGGTTGCCCGCCGCTCGCGCATTGGCGCGATGAGTTCTTGCAAGCACACTTCCAGCTCGTTTTTGCATGTCCGGTCACCCAGTCCACCCCGTTGGTAATGCGCTTTCATTTCCGCCACTTTTGCTTTATCCGGATGAAAAGCATCGAGGTAAGTGAATACCATATTGCCGTCTATTTGCCCTGGGTCGGACACTTTCAGATGATTAGGGTCGGTGTACATTGCGCTGACCGCGCGGTGAATGGTTTCTTCGCTGGCTGACAGGAGCAATGTGTTACCAAGCGATTTTGACATTTTAGCGTTTCCGTCGATCCCTGGAAGGCGGCTGGTTTCACTCAGCAGCGCTTTGCAGTGCGATAGGACGGGGGCCGGTAACAGGCTATTCATCTTATGCACGATTTCGTTAGTCTGCTCAATCATTGGCAACTGATCGTCGCCGACGGGAACGACTTCGGCTTTGAAGGCCGTAATATCTGCCGCCTGACTGATGGGATAAACCAGAAAGCCAACCGGTAACGAACGGGCGAACCCTTTCTGCGCAATTTCGTTTTTGACCGTAGGATTACGCTCCACGCGAGCCACGGTGACGATGTTCATATAAAGTGCGGTTAACTCTGCGAGAGCAGGCAGTGCAGATTGCAGACAGATGGTGGTGAGTGACGGGTCTATTCCTCCGGCAAGATAGTCGGCAAGTACTTCGGGAATATTGTTGCGGATCTTTTGCGGTGTGCTGCCGTTATCGGTTAACCCTTGTAGGTCAGCCACCAATATAAACTGCTGATAATCGTGTTGCAGCGTGGCGCGCTGGCGCAATGACCCCACATAATGGCCAAGATGCAGCGGGCCGGTGGGACGATCGCCTGTGAGGATGATGGTTTTATTGTTCATGTCAGACTCCTTAGTCATAAAACCGAAAGGGGTCTCTAAATGCAAATAACCGCCTTTCGGCGGTTATTTAAAATGAGGAAAACACATTCTGACCGCCTTTAAGAAGGCAGCCACCACAGGTTGTGATTAAAAGCGGTGATATCGTTGTTTGTGTTCATCCAGTTAACATACCACCTGGCGTAGAGGTAAAGCAATGCCCGAAGTGCTGGCCCATATCAGCTCGCTTCCAGCATGCCAAAGCTCACAATGCGCGAACGACCTAACTCTTTCGCGCGGTACAGTGCCACATCTGCGGCGCGTAACAGGTTGTCGCTCTGGGCGTGCTGCGGATAGCTGGCAACGCCAATAGAGACATCCACGTGTCCAATATCGGAAACGCCAAAGCGCAGCGACAGTTCGCGTACGCCGTTGTAGATTTCTGTTGCAAAGCGGTTAGCGGCCTGTTCATCCGTATTGGGCAGTAGTACCAGAAACTCTTCACCGCCGTAGCGGAAGGCCATACCGCTGTCGTGGACAACGCGCTGAATAGTCGCAGCGATACTTTTGATTACGCTATCGCCTGCCTCATGGCCAAAGCGGTCATTAATACTTTTAAAATGATCGATATCGATCATCAGGCAACTGATCGGTTCTTTATTACGCACTGCCTGGCTCATCTGGGTACGCAGTGTATCTTCAAGATGATGACGGTTGCGCAGTCCGGTTAGCGGGTCGTAGAGCGCTTTTTCCAACAGAGCATCACGCAGACGCTGGTTGGCTAATGCGAGGCCGAGTGCTTCTGCCATCAGCTCCAGATATGCACGGGAGGGGGCGGAATCATCGCTAAGGTTCTGGAATGAGAGCAGACCGATGGCTTCGCCCTGGGCAATCAGCGGAATACACAGGGTGTGGTGTTGACATGACTCTGGCAGATGGTAGCAGGCAATATCGGGTTCACCTTGTACCGGAGGATGGCTCTGGCCGCGGCGCACAGCCCAGCATTCGTCCGGGTGGAACGCATCCGCTTTACCCTGCGGAGAAAGCCACTGTGCAACGCAGCGCATTTGCCAGGGTTCCTGGTCCAGTATGTAAAGCCGCCCGGCAATACCTGGAGCAATATTCGGTGCAAACAGCTCTGCAACATTGATGACATCGGCAAAACTCTCGCAACCCTGCAGACGTTGCGTCATGCGCGCCAGAAGATCGCGGATTGCCCAGTCGGCATCTCGCTCTTTCTCCAGTCTCTGACGCGCCAGACCGTTCTCGCGAAATATCCGGATCGCCTGCGCCATGTCGCCTATTTCATCTATCTGGTTAAAACTGGGCGTCTCAACGGCATAATCCTGCGATGCGAGACGGTTTACGACATCGCTCAAACGCACGACGGGGCGCAGGACGCGACGCTTTAGAATGAAACCGAGAACGAATAAAAACAGCAGCGCCGTCAGACCGACCATCACTTCAGAGGCCGTCCGCAGCATGCGGGATGACTGGGTTGCATCTTCAATCGTATTACGTACGCGGTTATCGAGCAGTTGGCGGAAATGATCTATCCGGTCCTGGGCGCGTTCCAGTTCCTGTTCATAGCTTTTTCCATAGAGCAGGGCAATAGCCTGCGACTCTTCTGCGCGCGCGACGCTGGCAAGCGCCGCAGCTTGCTCGTCCTGCAGGGCATCAACAATCTGTAACCCTTCGTGCAATAGCGCCAGCTCTTCATCCGTTGCTCCAAGGTCCTTGAGCTTCGACAGACGATGCTCAACAGCTTTCAGCGACGCTTCTTTCTGACGGTAGGCGTTAAGCACCTCAGGATCTTTTGCAATAACATAGTCGCGCGCCAGGTCGGACAGCGACCAGGCATCGAGTTCGACTTCTTCGGTAAGTTGATCGAACTGATAACGCTGTTCTACCACCTGGCGTTCTGTGTTATCGGCGCTGGATGCCATCAGCATGACAACGCCTGAAGCGATGGTCAGACATACCGTCGCGCTATAGGCCCAGTTGGTAATTGTGGCTATTCGCACTGATTAGTTCCTTCTGCGACGATTAATGAATAAGCATGATTGAAATTATAGGAAACGTATGATTTTGCGTGAAAATAAAAAAGGCGGTCCTGAAACCGCCTTCTGTTATCGTCCTGCAATCATAAATCTGGAGGATTTTTTCCTTCTTCCATAAAGGCTTCGTCGATTCCTTCCACGTTGCCTTCATGATCACGCCCGGAAAACAGGTTCCAGCAGGTTATGAAAAGCGCAGCAATCAGGGGGCCAATCACAAAGCCGTTAATGCCGTAGATCTCCATGCCGCCGAGAGTGGTAATCAAAATCAGGTAGTCCGGCATTTTGGTGTCTTTACCTACCAGCAGCGGGCGCAGGATATTGTCCACCAGCCCAACGATAATCACGAAGAAGCCAACGATAAACAGCCCTTGCCATAGCTGGTGGGTGGCGAACAGGAATATTGCTGCTGGTACCCAGACGATCGCTGAACCGACGGCGGGCACGAGGGAGAGAAACGCCATCAATGCACCCCACAGAACGCTGCCGTCGATATCTACAATCGCAAACGCAATGCCGCCAAGAATCCCCTGAACCAATGCGACAACTGCTGTGCCCTTGACCGTTGCCCGCGTCACGCCGACGAATTTGGCAAACAGGTGCTGTTTGGCAAAATCAGAAAGCGGTAATGAGTCCAGAATCTGGCGCACCAAATACGGTCCATCCTTCAGTAAGAAAAACAGCAGATACAGCATGATGCCAAAGCTGATAGCAAAGCCGAATGTCCCTTTCCCAATCAGGAATGCACTGCCAGCAAGGTACTGCCCGCCTTGCAGCACGACATCGGACAGTTTTTTCTGGATCTGCGCGACATCATCCAGATTGTGTTCTGCCAGAAATCCTCTGGCCCAATCAGGAAGGTACGAAAGAACAGAAGTGACAACTTCCGGGAACTGCGTGTCATTCTGTTGCAGTTTGGTGTACACCACATTCAGTTCAATGGCCAGCGATGACAGGATTACCATCAGCGGGATAAAGACAATCAGACAGATAATGGCGATGGTAATCAACGATGCCAGCCCGTTGCGTTCGCCAAGCGCGCTACGCAGTCTGTTTTTTACCGGGTTAAAGATAGTCGTTAATATCGCGGCCCACAAAATGGCGGAAAAGTAGGGGGACAATACATCGAAGAACGCCCAGGTCACGAGGGCAAGTATGAAAATGAAGAAACCTTTAGTCAGTCCGTTAAATCGCATTAGTGAACCCTGTAATGAGAAGCAGTCCCGACTATAGAACCGTTCAGGGGATTTACCAACTTTAGCTGCAGATATTTAGAATAAAGATGTTGCACTAAGGCTACATTCTTATTGTCCTTGCTTCACTGGCGGGATAGCTATCCTTGATCTCCTCCCTGAAAACAGTACCAGTCTAAACTGAAGTCTCCGGTCTTTCTTCCATCTCACAGCAGATAACGTACGCTATGATTTAATAGTGAAACCGTCATTTTTTCCCGAAAAGGGTCATCAATTAACGAGGGGGTCGTTATGAACACTCAGCCTGTCATCGGGATTAGTGGATGTTTAACTGGTTCAGCCGTGCGATTCGACGGTGGGCATAAACGGATGGGGTTTGTGATGGACGAGCTGGCTCAGTGGGTGACTTTCAAACCTGTCTGCCCTGAGATGTCTATCGGTTTGCCTGTACCACGTCCCGCGTTGCGTCTGGTTCAAACCGCCCAAGGGAATGTCCGCATCTGTTTTAGCCATGCGCCTGGTGAGGATGTAACCGATAAAATGTCCGATTTCGCCAACTCATATCTTCAGGGACTTGGTGGCCTCTCGGGTTTTATCGTCTGTGCTAAATCACCGAGTTGCGGTATGGAAAGAGTGAGACTGTATGACGAGAAGGGAAATCGTGGGCGAAAAGAAGGGACTGGTCTGTTTACTGGCGCATTAATGGAAACCTACCCGTGGTTGCCAGTCGAAGAAGATGGCCGCTTGCACGATCCGGTGCTGAGGGAGAACTTTGTCGAACGCGTGTTCGCATTGCATGAGCTTAATAGGCTGCGGGCCAATGGTCTTACTCGCCATGGCTTACTCAACTTTCACAGTCGCTATAAGCTCCAGCTTCTGGCTCATCACCAGGCCGGTTACCGGGAAATCGGCCCATTCGTTGCCTCGCTTCACCAGTGGGATGATTTGGACGCTTTTTTCGTTGTCTATCGTGAAAAGCTCATGACGATCCTCAAAAAGCCCGCCTCACGGAAAAATCACACCAACGTACTGATGCATATCCAGGGCTACTTCCGCGAACGGTTGAACACCCGCCAGCGCGGAGAGTTACGTGACGTTATCCTCAACTATAGCGGTGGGCTGCTGCCAATATTGGCGCCTCTGACGCTACTCAAGCACTATCTGGCTGAATACCCAGACAGCTATCTGCTTACCCAGAACTATTTTGATCCTTATCCGAATGATTTAGCGCTACGGTTGATGATCAAATAGTCTGAGAGCGATTCAACCGTTTCTGATTTTCTCATCGATACAAGGCTGAGGTTTACCAAACAGATATCCTTGGGCGAAATCGCAGCCCAGCGCCTGAAGGCTTTTTAGTTGTTCCTGCGTTTCAACACCTTCAGCAACAGCCTTCATATTGAGGGATTTCGCCATGCCGGTGATCAGTTTGATGATATTAAGTGCATCTTCCTGTGTGGATATTGAATGGACAAACGACTTGTCTATTTTAATTTTATCGAAGGCAAGCCTGCTCAGGCGCGAAAGGGAAGAATATCCGGTGCCAAAATCATCGATGGAGATTTTTACACCCATGGCTCTGAGTTTGTTAAGTGTGTTCATCGGCGTCGTACTCTCAGTGAAGAGAGAGGATTCTGTTACTTCCAGTTCAAGACGATCGGCTGGGAGTCCAGTTTCTTTCAGAATAGACAGTACGATACCGACAAAGGCTTTGCTGCTTAGCTGGACAGGAGAGACATTCACTGAAATTTTAGCCGGAACCGCCCAACAAGCCGCTTCCCGGCAGGCAATTTCAAGCACAGCTTTCCCCATCTCATTAATCATTCCGGTTTTTTCAGCAACAGGAATAAAGTTATCCGGCGACAGGAGGCCCTTTAGAGGATGGAGCCAACGAATTAGGGCTTCATAGCTATAAATTTCCTGGCTGAAGGAGTCAACAATGGGCTGATAATAAACCACGAATTCTTTGTTCACTATTGCCAATGCCATATCATGCTCAAGCGTTCTGCTTTCTTGTAGCTTTTCTAACATTCGTTGTCGGAAGACTTTTATCTTACCAGAGCCTTCACCTTTGGCTTCATAAAGGGCCAGATCGGCAAATTTATAAAGATAGTCGGAACGACGTTCAGTGTCTGAGATAACAATGCCAACACAGGTGGTTATGTTGATAATCGTGTTATAAATAGTGTAGGGCTGGCTGATAAATTCACATATTTTCTGGGCGCGCGAAACGGCGTGGCTTTCTGTCAGGCCGCTTGAGAGAAACGCAAATTCATCTCCACCCAGGCGATACAGCGTATCCGAGGTAAGGCTCATCGAAACCAGTCGGTCAGATATCTGGCGTAGCAACATATCACCGGCATCATGACCATACGTATCATTTACTTCTTTGAATCGATCTAAATCAAATAACATCACAGTCACAGAATCGTGATTTTTTTCTGCTCTCTCAATTGTTTTATTTAAATCGCTCCAGAATAGCTGACGGTTATTCATCTCGGTAAGAGAGTCATGGTAGACGTCATATTCCAGTTTAGCATTCTGCATTTGCAGTTTTTCTTTAGATTTCTGCAGTTCTTCGGCAAGACTCTTGACCTGCAGGTGCGCCCGCAGAATATTTCTGTTTTGATAGAAAATGAGCACGCCCAGAATCGCACTCAGTATTATCAGCAGCACAGAGGTAGCAGAATAAATATAGTACAGCGTCTGAATTTTTTGGTTGGCGTTATTGATCGAGTTAACATCTTTGTTTAACGCACCAGATGAAAGACGACCCAGTGGCGCATCCAGAGTATGCATTTTTTTCAGATAAGCCTGGAGTGCTAAACGGTTCATTTTCTCTAGATTAACATCCAGAAAACTAAGGGTATTTTCAAGTTTTACCGCCAGTTCACGGTGCGCTATATTGCTTTCGATGTAGCGCCCCAGGTCTCCTTCTTTTATCAAATCACTCTGGCTAAGCATAATGTCGAGGCGCATGCGTACATCATCGAGATTCATCGTATCATCGATAGTGTAAAGACCAAGCAACGATTCAAATCGGTAATATTGTGATACCAGCTGAGCAGCAGACCAGGAATCGGTGTAGTGAGTCAGTTTCTGTAACTCTTGTTGCCGTTCATGCACGAGGAAAGAGATATACCCGGTAGATATAAAAAGAAAAAAGATGATGCCAGCCAGTATTCTGTTCATGATGTTCCCCTGAACGCTTACTCAATATCCATACTACTGACCTGCCATGCAGACCTTGAATAATAAATCTGATTATTCAGTTCTGGCATGCTGTCATAGGGGTACACAATGAATAACGGGCCTTTGTCACGGATGCGCATATATTTTCCGTTGATTTTTAACGCAAGGATAGCATTGTATTTTTTGAAATCACTAAGAGGGATAACGGTGGTGTAGTCATTGAGTGCAGTGACCTTAACAACAGAGCCGTTAGCCCCGACATAATCCATGAGCTTTTGTAGCGGAATACCCGTAAAGGTAGTACGCCCATTATACCAAGGGGAGGTGGTCTGGAAACTGACCATGCCCAGCTTCTCAAGGCTGGCGGTATCAAAAACGGCTTTCCCGTCTGCATTTGTATTTTCAATATTACCCGACAGCGTTAAAAGCACTTTACCGGTGGGCCTGGAAAGTTCACCTGCCCATAGCTGGGTGGAGAGTACAAAGCTTACCAACATGACCATTAACCGCATTCTTACCTCACCAATCAGCCGGATGTTAAAGAATTATAATTTAGATATCACGCTATTTATATATATTGCATGGGTATTATTGGTGTAATAACTTCAATGGCTTTTTAACTCTTTTAAATCAGTGGGTTATTTGTTGTCTGTTCTACTGTGATGCATTAAAAATGCTGGTGTGTTATTTGAGTAAAGCTAAATTTCACTATGTATGTACAAAAATAAATCATCTATTTACTCAGTGCCAATAAATACGCACGAAAATAAAGGTTTATTTTTTCACTGCGGCTGGATTTGGTTGTTTACTGGTAGGTAACTATATCGGGCACGAAGCCGCCTTTAGTGGAGCGGGAACGCTTCGTGTCGGTAATCAAGGACAGAAATTCTATACGCGGCAAGTGTGGTCTATCTGAACCCGTTTATTCACCCGCCTGAGCTGACTGGCGGGCATACAGATAGGCGGTGGCCCTCGATACGCCCAGATGCTGCGCTACTGTGTCCATAGATTTGCGTACGTTCAGCAAACCGTCCTGGCGTAATTGTTGAATCAGCAGCTTACGGTCTTGAGGTTTAAGGGCTCGGGCCGTCGTCGCGCGTTTAGCGGCAAAGTCATCAATACGCTGGCGGATGACTTCATTACTGCCGGGATCGATATGTTCCTTAATGGGGGAATTTTCAGTTTCAGTAAAACGCGCAAGAGCACTCTGCATACCACGGAACAGCGTCATATCGACATTCAGGCAAAGTGCCGCTACGTATTTGCCGTCTTCGTCCTTGATGCCAATGGAGGTACTTTTCACCGGGCGGCCATCGGCAAACTGATTACTGTAGTTCGCAATGATGCTGGGAAAGTCAGGTGATGCAATTCTCGCCAGGCCAAGCTCGGTTGCTGGCTGGCCGGGTTGACGTCCGGACAGATTATTATGGATGGACAAAATGGCATGTTCAGGATTTTTGAGGTCATGAACCACCACTTCGCAAAACGGAGAGAAGGTCTCACTCAATCCCCTGGCGATAGTATCAATTTGGCTGAGAAGCGAGTTATTGTCGGTTTTTGGCATGCCAGTCTCCTGCGGTGATGTCTGTTGCCATGATTGCGAGCAGTTTACAGTGACCTGGGAGCGTTTTTCCAGACGGGAGTGTACAGACAGTAAAAGTAGGGTATCTGCATGGCAGATACCCTGTTTATCATCCGGCCAGAAATTCACTGTAGCGACTGATATCCACGTTTCCGCCGCTGATGATAATGCCGATTTTCTTGCCGCGAAGTTCAGCTTTACGCGCTCTGGCGGCAGCAAAACCCAGACACCCGGTCGGCTCTACGACGATTTTCATGCGTTCAGCGATAAATTTCATTGAGGCAACTAACTCAGCGTCTGAAACAGTCAGAATATCGTTCACGTTTTGCTTGATAATCTGAAACGTATAGTTCCCGAGATGTTGAGTCTGAGCACCGTCAGCAATGGTTTTGGGCGTATCGATATGAACTATTTTTCCACTTCGGAACGACTGTTGACCATCGTTACCCGCCTCAGGTTCGACACCATAGATGATGCAGTCAGGAGACAGATGTCTGGCCGCCAGGGCGGATCCTGAGAGCAGGCCGCCACCGCCCAGACACACGAAAAGGGCGTCTAACTGACCCACTTCTTCAATCAGCTCTTTTGTGGCGGTGCCCTGGCCTGCGATCACGTGCGGATGGTCATAAGGGGGGATCAGCGTTAACCCCTGTTTCTCTGCCAGGTCCCGACCAATTTTTTCACGATCTTCAGTATAGCGATCGTAAGTTACCACTTTTCCGCCATAGCCTTTCGTCGCCGCAACTTTGGCCGCCGGGGCATCATGCGGCATGATAATTGTTGCTGGAATGCCCAACAACTTTGCCGACAGGGCAATGGCCTGTGCATGGTTGCCGGAAGAAAACGTCACGACGCCCGCAGCGCGTTGTTGTGGGGTGAACTGGCGTAGCGCATTCATAGCGCCGCGAAATTTGAAGGCGCCCATTCTCTGGAAGTTTTCGCACTTAAAGAAGACTTCCGCGCCAAATTCTTCGTTAACCGTTCGGGAGGTCATCACCGGCGTTTTGTTAGCATAATCTGCGATGCGCTCTGCCGCAGCGGCAACATCGTTATAATCAGGCAGTGTCATTTCAGTCATTGTTGTTCACCTGTATGTTGTTAAACGTCACGCTTGCGGGGCCAACGCAATAGCTTCAACTTCCAGCGCAAAACCATAATGAAGTTCCGCAACACCTGCTACTGCACGGGATGGACGGAAATCGCCGATCCACTCTCCATAGATTTTGTTAAACGTCGGCCACTGGTTCATATCCGTCACATAGACGCGAACAGACACCAGATGCTGACGTGATGCCCCAGCACCAGCCAGACAAGCATCAATATTCTTGAGTACCAGCCGGGTTTGATCTTCAAAAGAGGCATCCGCTTTTTTCTCGCCGTCGAAAGTGACCGGCAACTGCCCGGAAATGAAGACGAATCCGCCAGCCGTTGTACTGTGCGAGTAATGACCTGCTGGCGGGAAGCTTCCAGCAGATGAGTTCAGTGTAATGTCCGCGGTCATATGAGAATCTCCAGTCGCAGTTTGTGATTCATTTTGTATAAAATAATACCGTTTGTATTATTTTATACGCCTTTATGCCACTTCCTGCTAGAGATAGTTTTCGCGAGTGATGATTTTGTGAACTATTGCAAACTTGGCACACGCTATAGCGCAATCGCGAGGTGACGAAAGAGGGGGATCGCTTTTGATGAGGGGAAAGCCGGGGGAAATGAAGAAACGCCCCGGGAGGGGCGTCTAAGGCAAAAGTTTAGCTGATATGACCGTGGTTAATTTTACTTAACGGTTCATTGATATCGAAGATTTTGAACGTTACTTCTTCCACACCCAGGTGCTTCAGGCGGGCGGTATGCTTTTTGATATAGGCCTGAGCGGTGTCTTCGTTCTGGAACAGGTAGATGCCACCCGCTTCGTGATTTGCTTCGTTCTCGGTCCAGATTTTCCAGATGAACCCCGGCTCCTGGTTGATTGATTCGGCCAGTTCAACGAGCTGATTCGACATCTCAGCCCCAAACGGACCATGAAAATCAAAGTGTATCTGCACGAGTTTGTTCGACATAAATCCTCCATGGATTGGTTATTTTGGGTAAGGCCGCTAGCGCAACAGCACTTTACCGGTCAGATAAGTTATCGCCTGCCCACTGATATAAACACGCGTTCCTGCTAACTGACAGCGTAAATCCCCGCCGCGTTCAGAGACCTGGCGTGCCAGCATCTGTGTTTTATTCAGTTTTCCAGCCCAGTAAGGGATCAGCATGCTATGTGCCGAGCCTGTGACCGGGTCTTCCGCGACGGCTTCACCCGGGCAAAAGAAACGGCTGACAAAATCGTATTCCCCGTCACCCGGCGCGGTGATGCATACCATTTTCCCCAGCGGCAGCATGGCGTGGATGTTTGGGCGCACAGCCTCAACCTGCTGTTGATTTTCCAGCACCACCATGTAATCTCTTGCCACACGCACCTCTTTGTATTCGGTGATGCCTAATGTTTCCAGCAGTAAAGCTGGCGGCACGGCAGATTCGCTTGGCCAGGCTGGAAAATCAAGCGTCAGCCATTCACCGCAGCGCGTGACCGTCAGCGGTCCCACAAAGCGGGTAGCAAATTGGATTTTCGTATCCGGGTAATCCAGATGTTCAAAGATGACATGCGCGGCGGCAAGCGTGGCATGCCCACAAAGATTGATTTCACCCTGAGTGGTAAACCAACGCAGCTCAAAACCATCCTCATCGGCGACAAAAAAAGCGGTTTCTGACTGGTTATGCTGCTGCGCCATCTTTAATAATGTTTCATCGGGCAACCAGTCCGTGAGCGGACAGACTGCTGCGGCATTACCGCCAAACGTCGTGGTGGTAAAGGCATCCACCATGTAAAAATTGATTTGTTGCACAGAGTAACCCTCTCATCGCACTCAGGATAAATCACACTCTACCATGCCAGCCATTGGGTCAATGCTCAGATTCGCCACTGTGGTGAAAATTCGTTATCATCCGTTCCCACACCTCATTCTGGCCGCCTGATGTCTACGATCTTCGATACCTTTATTGCCCCGCCTTGCCATGACGAGATAGAGACCCTCTATCAGGACGAGCATCTGTTGCTCATTAATAAACCCAGCGGGTTGCTTAGCCTGTCGGGCAAAAATCCGCAGAATCTCGATTCGGTACATCACCGGCTGGTACAGATTTACCCTGGCTGCACGCTGGTACATCGGCTTGATTTCGGCACTTCTGGGCTGATGGTGGTCGCTCGTAACAAGGCTATCAACGCCGCGCTTTGCCAGCAGTTCAGCCAGCGTACGGTCACTAAGGTGTACAGCGCGCTGTTATGCGGGCATCTGGAAAACGACGAAGGGGTTATCGATGCAGCGATTGCTAAAGACCCGGCGCTGTTTCCATTGATGTCGATTTGTGCTCTCAACGGCAAACCCGCACGCTCGCGCTATCAGGTTGTCGAGCGTTTTTATCATCGTCAGGAAGAGGGGGCGTTGCTCCCCTTGACGCGAGTGCAACTGACGCCTGAAACCGGGCGTACCCATCAACTACGGATCCACTGTCAGCAGTTAGGACATCCCATTTTAGGATGTGATTTGTATGGCGGGCGTTTGCTGCCTGGCACTGAACAAACGCCGCGATTGATGCTGCATGCCAGTGAACTGCATTTCAGGCATCCCATTAGTGAAGCGTGGATGAACGCCAAAAATGACAGCCCGTTTTGAGGCGAAAAAAAGCCGCCTGGCGGCGGCTTTTATGAGGTTATCGCGCAGCGCGTTGCAAAATAACCGCTGACGGTTGGCGTTGTAGAAACCGCATCCGCAGCATCATCAGTATCGCCGCAGAGGTCAGGCCGATAATAAAGCCCATCCAGAATCCCGCTGGTCCCATTCGGTCAACTACCAGATCGGTAAGCGCCAGAATATAACCGCTCGGCAGACCCAGCACCCAGTATGCCGTAAAGGTAATAAAGAAAATGGAACGCGTATCTTTATAACCACGCAGGATCCCGCTGCCAATAACCTGGATAGAGTCCGAAATTTGATACACCGCGGCCAGTAACATGAGCTGAGCCGCCAGGGCGACAACTTCCGGGTTATTGTTATAGAGCAGGGCAATATGCTCGCGGAATGTCACGGTGAAAATCGCCGTTACGACAGCCATGCAGACACCAACACCCAGACCCGTTCTGGCTGCAGTTTGCGCATCCAGCGTGGAGCCCTGGCCCAGACGATAGCCGACACGAATGGTGACGGCGGCAGCCAGAGACATCGGCAGGACGAACATTAACGAGCTGAAGTTCAGTGCGATTTGGTGTCCGGCTACGTCGACAATCCCCAGTGGAGAAACTAGTAGCGCGACCACCGCAAACAACGTCACTTCGAAAAATAAAGCCAGCGCGATAGGTAAACCCAGCTGTACCAGACGCTTCATTACTGCGGTGTCAGGTTTCTGGAAACCACCCTCATTACGGATATCGCGCATTGAACGCGCACGTTTGATGTAAGAGAGCATGGCGATAAACATCACCCAGTAAACCGCTGCTGTTGCCACACCACAACCCACGCCACCCAGTTCCGGCATGCCTAAATGCCCATAGATGAAAATATAGTTAACCGGAATGTTCACCAGCAGGCCGAGAAATCCCATCACCATCGCCGGTTTAGTCTTTGCTAATCCTTCGCACTGGTTACGGGCTACCTGGAAGAACAGATAACCCGGTGCGCCCCACAGCAGGGCACGCAGGTAGCCAACGGCCTTATCTGCCAGCGCCGGGTCGATGTTATGCATGGAGCGAATAATGTACCCCGCATTCCATAGCACAACCATAATCAGCACGGAGACGCTGCCCGCCAGCCAGAAGCCCTGACGTATTTGATGGGCGATACGGTCGCGGCGTCCGGAACCATTGAGTTGCGCAATTACCGGCGTCAACGCCAGCAGTAGTCCGTGACCAAACAGAATGGCCGGTAGCCAGATGGACGTACCAATGGCGACTGCCGCCATATCCGTCGCGCTGTATCCGCCCGCCATGACGGTATCAACGAATCCCATTGCGGTTTGAGCGATTTGCGCAAGAATCACCGGAATTGCCAGAGCTAATAACTGACGCGCTTCACTTACATACTTTTGCACGTGTACACCACTATATTGTTGTTATTTGAGAGACTAAAAAAGCCGCCTTATATGGCAGCAAGGAGAAAAAGCAGGGGAAATTTCAGTCTATTGTAGCGAGGAATACGTAATTCTCCAGTGAAAAAACAGGCGCTGGTGGCGCATTGCTGGCAACCTGAATTTCCACCTGCTATTGTGCTGTGCAGAGATGTCTTAATTGAGTTCAGGAGTAGGAAGTATGTTTACGGGTATTGTGCAGGGCACCGCAAAATTGGTGTCCATTGATGAAAAACCAAATTTTCGTACGCATGTTGTGGAGTTGCCTGAATATATGCTGGATGCGCTGGAGACCGGCGCATCGGTTGCCCACAATGGGTGCTGCCTGACGGTCACCGAAATTAACGGTAACCAGATAAGCTTCGACCTGATGAAAGAAACGCTGCGTATCACCAACCTGGGCGATCTGAAGGTCGGAGATTTGGTTAACGTTGAACGTGCGGCAAAATTCAGTGATGAGATTGGCGGACATTTAATGTCGGGCCATATTATGACCACTGCCGAAGTGTCGAAAATTCTGACCTCGGAGAATAACCGTCAGGTGTGGTTTAAAGTCCAGGACCCGTCGCTGATGAAATATATCCTGTACAAAGGATTTATTGGTATTGACGGTATCAGTCTGACGGTCGGTGAAGTGACGCCGACGCGTTTTTGTGTGCATTTGATTCCGGAAACGCTGGAGCGTACTACGCTTGGCAAGAAAAAGCTGGGCGCGCGGGTTAATATCGAAATCGATCCCCAAACGCAGGCGGTGGTTGATACCGTTGAACGTGTCCTGGCGGCGCGTGAAAGCGCCATCAGCAACATAACGGGCGAAGCGGGAGCCTAAGCCTGAGAGTAAAGCCCCCGTTGCTACGGGGGCGAAAACGATTAGCGGGGAACGCGCAGACCGTGTTCAACACCGCGGGAAAATACCACCTGCCATAGCTGAATGTCACGAGCACGAAACGCCCCGGCGCAGGCGTTCAGATAATAGCTGAACATCCGTTTGAAACGTTCGGTATAGTTATCGGCGATTTCAGGCCAGGAGTTCATGAAACGCTCGTGCCATGCCATCAGCGTCGTGTCGTAATCCGCGCCAAAATTATGCCAGTCTTCCATCACAAAATGCGGTTCGCTGGCGTTGGCAATCTGGCGAACTGACGGCAAACACCCGTTTGGGAAGATATACTTATTGATCCACGGATCAACGTTATTGTCGGTTTTTTTGGAGCCGATGCTGTGCAGTAAAAAGAGACCATCCGGTTTTAAATTACGATCGACCACCTCAAAATAGGTGGCGTAGTTCTTCGGTCCAACATGTTCAAACATGCCGACGGAGACAATGCGGTCGAATTTGTCGTTCAGGTCGCGATAATCCTGCAGCAAAATGGTGACATCCAGCCCAGCGCAACGTTCCTGTGCCATTTTCTGCTGTTCTGCCGAAATGGTCACACCCACCACGCTCACACCATATTGCGATGCCATAAACTGGGATAAACCACCCCAGCCACAGCCAATATCAAGCACCCGCATTCCTGGCTTCAGTTGCAATTTTTCAGCAATCATTTTGAGCTTCGCCTGTTGGGCAGATTCCAGAGTGTTGGCATCTTTCCAGTAGGCGCAGGAATACTGCATATAGGGGTCAAGCATGCGGGTAAAGAGATCGTTGCCCAAATCGTAATGTTCTTTGCCGACCATCCACGCACGTTTTTTGGTCTGTAAATTGAACAGGCGAGCCGTGGCGATACGTAGCGTATCTTTAAAGTGGCGGGGGAGTTGGTTTTCAAGACCGGCACGCAAGACTTTACTAAAAAACATGTCCAGCCGGTCGCATTCCCACCAGCCATCCATATAACTTTCACCCAACCCTAACGATCCTTCCTGTAATACGCGTTTGAAAAAATCGGGGTTCTTTACTCGAATATCAGCCGGTGCAGGGCCATTAATGGCAATGCCTGCACGACTCAATAATTCATTGGTAATGCGGTACCAGTCATCATCCGGTACGCTGACGTCTTCTATACATGATGAACTCATAGCTTCTCCATCACTGGTCGGTGATCAGAACCTTAAAACAGCGTAGACGCTTTTTTGGGCTTTGTGAGAAATCTCACGGAATTAATCCGCGAATCTATAATCCGACGTAGAACAGAGGAAGGGAGAAACCCTTGCCGAAAAGGCCATCCGTGGTAAAACGGGAACGTTCTTGTCCCCGTTAACGCATTAAAATTATCGTTTTTTTAACAACTGAAAATCAGTATATGCCTGAATTTTTGACGATTCAACCGATAATTGTTAGCGGGCTAACTAAATGCCCGCAACCATTATTAGTGCGACTCTCCGTGGGCAACTTGCGCACGATCATCTGTTTGCGGGGCGTCAGTTTTCTGCGATTGCATTTTGTAACCCACAGCAGCCAGCAATACTGTTGTCAGCATAACGCTGGTGGTGGTGAGCAGCGGGGTGGCAATCAACCAGGAAACGACAAGGCTTGCCAGGAAGCATAAACCCAGTTGCAGCGTATTCTGCAATGCGGCTGCGCGTCCCGTGGCCTGTGGGAAAGGGCGTAATGCCTGCGCGACAACGATAGGGTAGATTGCGCCGTTCGCAATCGCCATAACGCAGAATGGGATCAGGATTTCAGCCAATGCAACATGATGAATAAAGCCGGTCGCCCAGGTACCCACAACGCTGAAGGCATACAGAATGAGTAACCAGGGCAGCAGCTGACGACCCTGCCATTTTTGCAGCGCTGCACGACAGCCGTAACCACCAATTAAGAAGGCGATAGTTTGCGGAACATAGCTCAGACCAATTACCGCTGGGCTATAACCCATTTCGCTGAGGATGAACGGGGAACCCGTCAGCCATGCGAAAAAACTCGCGGAACAGGCGGCATAAATCAGCACGTTTCCACGGTAAGTTTTCGAGCGCAGCAAGGTGGCGAAAGTCAGTTTATCCTGGCTGTCATCGCGCGCTTTAGCCGTTGGCTTTAGACGCAGAGCCGGAAGCATCAGAATCAGAGTAATGGCAAACAGAGTGGCAAAAATGGCCTGCCAGGAAAAATGTACCAGGATCCAACTGCCTAATAGCGGGGCGAGTGCAGGAGATAACCCGACCAGCGGCATAATGGTGGCAAAGATGCGGTTTACTTTTTGTGAAGGATAATAATCGGTAACCAGCGCTTGCCAGATAACCGATGCCGCACAGACGCCAACGGCCTGAACAAATCGCAGTACCAGTAGACCAGTGGCGTTTTCAACCCACAGCATGCCCAGGCTGCCCAGTGCGAAGATAGATAAACCCAGCAGCAAAATAGGCTTGCGACCATAGTGGTCCGAAAGCGGCCCCCACAGCAGTTGTGCGACGGCAAAACCGGCTAAGAACAAGCTCAGGCTGGCGCTGACGGCAGATGCAGGTGTTTGCAGATCGGACTGAATAGCAGCAAAGGCGGGTAGATACATATCCGTTGCCAGAAAACCAAGCACGCTAAGACCAGCCAGCCAGACTAAAAACCCTTTCCCAGGTTGCATCATCATTTCTCTTTTTTAGCAGTAGAACAATGCCGCTGAGTGTAGTGAGTGTAATTCTCGCTGTGAAACGCTAATATTTGCTTACTGATTTCAAATTTTTTGCAGGCAGAATATGTGGTCGGAATATTCACTTGAAGTGGTTGATGCGGTTGCGCGTAACGGTAGCTTTAGTTCGGCCGCGCAGGAGCTGCACCGTGTACCTTCGGCGGTAAGCTACACCGTGCGCCAGCTGGAAGAGTGGCTGGCGGTGCCACTTTTTGAGCGACGCCATCGGGATGTTGAATTAACGCCTGCCGGGGCATGGTTTTTAAAAGAAGGCCGCTCTGTTATCAAAAAAATGCAGATCACGCGCCAGCAATGTCAGCAAATTGCTAACGGCTGGCGCGGACAGCTGGCGATCGCCGTCGATAACATTGTCCGCCCGGATCGTACCCGACAGATGATCGTGGATTTCTACCGTCACTTTGATGATGTGGAATTGTTAGTTTTTCAGGAAGTGTTTAACGGCGTGTGGGACGCACTGTCTGATGGACGCGTGGAACTGGCCATCGGTGCCACACAGGCCATTCCGGTCGGGGGGCGCTATACCTTCCGCGATATGGGAATGCTGAGCTGGAGCTGCGTGGTAGCCAGCCATCATCCACTGGCGTCAATGCCTGGACCGCTAAGTGATGACACGTTGCGCAACTGGCCGTCACTGGTGCGCGAAGATACCTCTCGAACATTGCCGAAGCGTATTACCTGGCTGCTGGACAACCAAAAGCGCGTAGTCGTGCCGGACTGGGAATCCTCAGCGACCTGTTTGTCCGCGGGATTGTGCGTGGGCATGGTACCGACGCATTTTGCCAAACCGTGGATCGATAGCGGCAAATGGGTTGCGCTGCAACTGGAGAACCCTTTTCCTGATGCCGCATGCTGCCTGACATGGCAGCAGAACGATACGTCACCGGCATTGAGTTGGCTGCTGGACTATTTAGGGGATAGTGAAACGTTGAACAAGGAATGGCTGCGGGAGCCAGATGAGACTCCCGCACAACAGACTTAACGGCGGTAATCGCGGAACGGACCGTCGGCAACGGAGCGACGCTCAACCAGGCGCGGATGCACCTCGATAGACTGTGACTCTTCACGTTTATTCACGATACGGTCTAACAGCATGTTGAAGGCCGTTTCACCCAGTGAATCCTTCGGCTGGTGAATGGTCGTCAAGGCCGGCGTGAAGAAGCGGGCGTTGCGCACGTTGTCGTAGCCGATGAGTGAGACATCCTGCGGTACGCGCAGTCCCATTTCGTCAGCGGCGCACAGCGCACCCATTGCCATAATATCGCCACCGCAGAAGACCGCGGTCGGACGATGAGACTGCGACAGAATTTGCTGCATGGCGCGATAGCCGGATTCAGGCTCAAAATCGCCCTGGACAATCCAGTTTTCAGGCACTTTAATCAGCGCTTCTTCCATCGCTTTCATAAAGCCAGCCAGACGCCCGGCCCCGGTGTTACGTTCCATTGGGCCAGGGATCACGCCAATCTCACGATGACCGCGTTCTACCAGATACCGGCCCGCCATGTAACCGCCTTCGAAGGCGTTATCAATGACCGTATCGGTAAAGTCGGCTTTTGCTTCGCCCCAGTCCATGACGACCATCGGGATATGGCGATACTCTTCGAGCATCGAAAGCAGAGACTCCGGATACTCAGAACACATCACCAGCAGACCATCAACGCGCTTTTGCGCCATCATCGACAGATAAGCCTGCTGCTTTTCGAGACTGTTCCATGCGTTACCCAGGATCAGGGTATAGCCTTTCTGGAAACAGTTTTTCTCAACGGCTTCGATAATTTCGGCGAAATAGGCCGCTTCGCTGCTGGTCGCCAGCAAGCCGATAGACTTGGTGTGATTTACCTTCAGGCTGCGGGCAACAGCACTCGGAGAATAGTGCAGTTCTTTGATTGCTGCCCAGACAGCATTACGTGTTTCTTCCGCGACAAAGCGCGTCTTGTTAATTACGTGTGATACGGTTGTAGTGGAAACGTTTGCTCGCTTCGCTACATCTTTAATTGTTGCCATTACATCTCACTCCAGACCATATCCTAAGCTCCTGAGAATACTCCAGGTAAACGTTTGCCTTTACACACCCTTATCGCAACGTAAGGGTTGCGGCACGCCGGGAAAACGGCACGGAACGTCAGGAAGGGGTCAATGGCCGGTACGCTAATCAAGTAAGCGTGGAATTTTGTCTGATCTTAACGAAAAGGGGAAGAGTTAAAAGCAGTTATCAATATAAATCGTGAGAGATTTTTGCTTTCAAGTGTGTAAAAATGCGCAATATCACTTTTTGTGTGGGAATAAAAAGGAGAAAACTTGATAAGCACCGATCTGAAATTTTCGTTAGTGACTACCATTATTGTTCTGGGATTGATCGTCGCGGGTGGTCTGACCGCAGCGCTGCATTGATTTCCCCGAGGGAGTTAGCTCTCCCTCATCCCTTCGACTCGTTTTTCCCCTCTATTGTTTGCGAATAAGCAAAAGTCTTTTGCAGTTTTGTTAACTTTATTAATTTTGCGATCAATGTCATGCTTTTGACTCTTATTTTATGTCGTGCCACGGCTCGACGATACGGAGTCGAAATATGAAAATCAATTACCCTTTACTGTCGCTGGCAATCGGGGCGTTTGGTATTGGCACCACCGAGTTTTCGCCAATGGGGTTATTGCCCGTCATTGCCAAAGGTGTGGACGTCTCGATTCCGGCGGCTGGCATGCTGATCAGCGCTTATGCAGTAGGTGTGATGGTAGGTGCACCGCTGATGACATTGCTGCTGTCTCATCGTGCGCGACGTAATGCTTTGATATTCCTGATGGCGATTTTCACGCTGGGTAATGTGCTTTCGGCTATCTCGCCGGATTACACCACGCTGATGCTATCGCGCATTTTGACCAGTCTTAACCATGGAGCCTTTTTTGGTCTCGGTTCTGTGGTTGCAGCCAGTGTGGTACCCAAACATAAGCAGGCCAGCGCTGTGGCAACGATGTTTATGGGGTTAACTATCGCCAATATTGGCGGCGTTCCGGCGGCGACCTGGCTTGGTGAAACCATCGGCTGGCGCATGTCGTTTATGGCCACTGCAGGGCTGGGCGTCATTGCGATGGTCAGCCTGTTCTTCTCATTACCCAAGGGGGGAGCAGGAGAGCGCCCGGATGTCCGTAGCGAACTGGCGGTACTTATGCGCCCGCAGGTGCTGTCGGCGTTACTGACTACCGTACTGGGTGCTGGGGCGATGTTCACGCTGTATACCTACATCTCGCCGGTTCTGCATACTATCACTCATGCTACACCGGCATTTGTTACCGGGATGCTGGTGTTGATAGGTGTTGGCTTCTCGATCGGTAACTATTTTGGCGGCAAACTGGCTGACCGTTCAATCAACGGTACGCTAAAAGGCTTTTTACTGCTGCTGATGGTTATTATGCTGGCCATTCCTTTCCTTGCGCGTAATGAGTTGGGCGCGGCGGTCAGTATGGTGGTCTGGGGCGCGGCGACGTTTGCGGTCGTTCCACCGTTGCAGATGCGTGTGATGCGCGTTGCCAGCGAAGCACCTGGATTATCATCGTCAGTCAATATTGGCGCGTTTAATCTGGGGAACGCACTGGGGGCTGCGGCCGGTGGGGCGGTAATATCTGGCGGCCTGGGCTACAGTTTTGTGCCGGTAATGGGGGCGATTGTGGCGGGTCTTGCGCTGCTGCTGGTGTTCATTTCCGCAAGAAGACAGCCTGAAGAGGCTTTCACTACCGCGAATTAATGCAAAAACGCAGAAGGAAGTCCTTCTGCGTTATCTTTTTTATGCTGCGAAGTTCTTCGCAACAAATTCCCAGTTCACCAGTGCCCAGAAATGTTCCAGGTAGCCAGGACGAGCATTGCGATAATCGATGTAGTAGGCGTGTTCCCATACGTCAACGGTCATCAGCGGCGTCGCGTCGGTGGTCAGCGGAGTACCTGCGTTGGAGGTGGAGACGATAGCCAGTTTGCCATCCGTTCCTTTAACCAGCCAGGTCCAGCCAGAACCGAAGTTTTTGATAGCGGCATCGGTGAATTGCGCTTTGAAATCTGCAAAGCTGCCAAAGGAAGCGGCGATTGCATCGGCCAGTTTTCCGGTCGGTTCACCACCTGCGTTTGGTGCCAGGCAGTTCCAGTAGAACGTGTGGTTCCATACTTGTGCTGCGTTATTGAATACACCGCCTTCAGAGCTACGAACGATCTCTTCCAGTGATTTGCCTTCAAACGCCGTGCCTTTAATCAGATTGTTCAGATTGGTCACGTAGGTTTGATGGTGTTTGCCATAGTGATATTCCAGCGTTTCGGCAGAAATGTGCGGTGCCAGAGCATCTTTGGCATACGGTAATGCAGGTAATTCAAACGACATTGCTTCTCTCCTTATTATTTATATTGAGTACACACAATAGCCTCATTGTGAGTAAGGATAGGGTAGCAAATTGAAAGGTTATGCAAAAGAAGAACTTACCCTACAGTATGTTCTGTAGGGTAAGTTTTTAGCGAATTGTTTTTGGCGTCATTACCCGACGAGCGCCCACATAGTGGCGCTGCCAGTAATCTTCGCTCAGAGAGGTGATTTGAATTTCCTGCCCGCTGCGCGGTGACTGAATAAACTTACCGTTGCCGACGTAGACGCCGACGTGATCGGCTGTGCCGCGACCCTGGGTTCGAAAGAATACCAGATCGCCATTTTTCAGTTCGCCACGTTCAATTGGTGCGGCATCACGCAGATGGTACATTTCATTCGCGGTACGCGGAATGCGGAACTTCACCAGATCTTTATAGGCGTAATAAACCAGACCGCTGCAGTCAAACCCGGTTCTTGGCGAGGAGCCGCCCCAACGATAAGGTTTACCGATTTGGTTCATCAAGGTGGACATAGCTGTTTTAGTCGCTTTCTGCACTTTCACTTTATGTGCGTCAGCAAGCGTAGTCGGTGCAGTGGTTTTCACCTTCACGCAGCGTGGTTTATGACCTTTGCGCGGTGTGCATTTTTCCGTCCAGGTAACGGCTGCGGTTTGTGCTGCGGCAGTTTTCCCACGGCGATTTGCAGTTTTAGTCGACTTTGCCGGAGTGGCAGTGCGTTTTTTAGAAGAGGAAGCGGTTTTGGTGCTGGTTTTGCTGGTGGTCTTTGTCGCCGTTTTCTTACTGGTCTTTGTTGTTTTTTGGCTAGTTGTTGCGCTTTTCTTTTTATCTACCGTTTTGATGGTGTGAGAATTGGTAGGTGTCGTCCTGGCCTGCTTGGAAGCATGAGCCATAGGCGTAAAGGGCAGTGTAGTAAAAAGCAAAGCACAGAGCGTGATCGAGATTCGGTTTATCCGCGCCACTGAGCAGTCCTCTGGTAAGGCAGGTCTATCGTGCCTGCGTGTGATTTTCAAAACTTGATGATTCTAATCTATAGAAAGAGGGAAAGTTAATAGCTTTTTTTGTTTAAAACTATGTTTCGTAACCGACCGCAAAAAAAAACAGCAATTAACGTTTGAGTTGGTGAACGGATAATCAAATCCACATGTTTGAAGGGGATAAGTGAGATTGTGAATGCAACTTTTAGCGTCAGGGGATAAAATAATAACGCGTAATGAAAATGTTATTTTCCGTTGCCTGTCTGACCCGTTACAATGTCAGACTACTGCCGTAAAAGAAGTTTAAGGAAGCAAGATAATGAGCACCACTATCGAAAAAATCCAGCGCCAGATCGCTGAAAACCCGATTCTCCTGTACATGAAAGGTTCCCCTAAACTGCCAAGCTGCGGTTTCTCCGCACAGGCTGTGCAGGCGCTGTCAGCCTGTGGTGAACGCTTTGCTTACGTTGATATTCTGCAGAACCCGGATATTCGCGCCGAACTGCCGAAATACGCAAACTGGCCGACCTTCCCGCAACTGTGGGTTGATGGTGAGCTGGTTGGCGGTTGTGACATTTTGATCGAAATGTACCAGCGCGGTGAGTTGCAGCAGCTGATTAAAGAAACAGCAGCGAAATACAAAACCGAAGAGCCGGACGCTGAGTAATACCAGCAGAAGTAAAAAAGCGACCTGAAATGGTCGCTTTTTTTATATCGCCGTTACGCTTCTTCAGGCACGGGAAGAGGCCAACCGCCGAGACGTTTCCAGCGGTTAACGATTTCGCAAAACAGCACGGCCGTACGTTCGGTGTCATACAGCGCCGAGTGCGCCTGATTCCCGTCAAACTCCATTCCCGCCGCCAGGCACGCTTTTGATAACACAGTCTGCCCCAGAGACAGGCCGCTTAATGCCGCCGTATCAAAGGTTACAAATGGGTGGAATGGATTACGTTTGAGTGAGGCGCGTTCTGCTGCAGCCATCATGAAACTGTGGTCGAACGTAGCGTTATGCGCCACCATGATCGCCCGATTGCAGCCGCTGTCTTTAATGCCTTTACGCACCATTTTGAAGATGGCATGCAGAGCATCATATTCGCTGACCGCACCGCGTAGCGGATTGTTAGGGTCAATACCGTTAAAGGCGAGCGCTTCCGGTTGCAAATTGGCACCTTCAAACGGCTCTACGTGGAAATGTAACGTCGTGTCCGGCATCAGCCAGCCTTGTTCATCCATTTTCAGTGTGATGGCGGCAATCTCAAGCAGCGCATCGGTTTTGGCATTGAACCCTGCGGTTTCGACATCAATGACGACAGGATAAAAACCACGAAAACGGTCACACAGACCGGAAAGTTGAGCGTTATCGGACATCTGGGTCTCTTAATACGGGAAAATTGCAGCGCGTATTATGGCAAAATGATGAGTATAAAACTATGGGCACAGACGATCTGCGCCCGAGGGGGAGATTAATCGCCCAGGCCGCGCCCGGCGTCTTTCTCTTCGATCAGCTCAATTTTGTAGCCGTCCGGATCTTCAACGAACGCAATCACTGTGGTGCCGCCTTTTACTGGACCTGCTTCACGCGTTACGTTACCGCCATTCTGGCGAATACGTTCACAGGCTTCAGCCGCGTTGTCTACGCTCAGGGCGATATGGCCATAGGCAGTACCCAGATCATACTTGTCGACACCCCAGTTATAGGTCAGTTCGATTACTGCTTCACTGGTTTCAGGACCGTAGCCGACAAAAGCCAGAGAGTACTTGTATTCAGGGTTTTCGCTGGTACGCAGCAGCTTCATGCCCAGCACGTTGGTATAAAACTCGATGGAACGCTGCAGGTCACCCACGCGCAGCATGGTATGGAGTAAACGCATCTTTTTCCCCTTCAAAAATGGCTAATACATTCAAAATGTTGTTTTAGTATAGCGGCGTTGTTACGCCGCTATCAATGGCAGAACGGAGATTGTGACGTTAGAGGGTAGGATAGTCGGTGTAACCTTCCGCGCCGCCGCCGTAGAAGCTCTCGGCACGTTGCGGATTCAGTTCTGCTTTGCGTTGCAGACGCGCCACCAGATCCGGGTTAGCAATATAGGCGCGACCAAAAGCAACGGCGTCGATCAGACCTTTCTCGATCAGCGCTTCTGCTTTTTCTGGGGTGTAAGCACCAGCACCAATGATAGGACCGTGGAAGCGTGCGCGAACTTTTTCGCGGAACGCATCGGAATACGGCTCGCCACCGGCCCAGTCCGGCTCAGACATGTGCAGGTAAGCGATTCCGCGCTTGCCCAATTGTTCAATCAGATACAGCGCATCGGCTTCTTCGTTCGGACCGTTGTCAACGTTCTGGAAAGTGCCAATCGGGGAGACGCGAATACCAATGCGATCGGCACCCCATTCTTTAATACCGGCGTCAACCACTTCCAGCACCAGACGCGCACGATTTTCGACGCTGCCACCGTATTGATCGGTACGCTGGTTAGACGTTGGCGACAGGAACTGGTGCAGCAGGTAGCCGTGGGCAGAGTGCAGTTCAACCATATCGAAACCTGCCACGCGCGCATTGGCTATCGCCTGACGGAAGTCATTAACGATACCCGGAATCTCTTCTGTTTCCAGCGCACGTGGCATTGAGGTATCGGCACGCGTTGCCAGGCCGTTTTCATCACGCAGCGATGTGCGGGTTCCAGCGCTAATCGCGGAAGGTGCAACTGGAGCTTGGCCGTTTGGCTGCAGACTGGCGTGAGAGATGCGTCCGGTGTGCCACAACTGGACAGCAATATGACCTTGCTCAGCGTGTACGGCAGCAGTGATTTTCTTCCATGCGGCAATTTGCGCTTCGCTGTGTAAGCCGGGTGCTCCGGCATAGCCTTTCGCCTGTGCGGAAATCTGCGTCGCTTCACTGATGATAAGACCCGCGCTGGCGCGTTGACGGTAATACTCGGCCATCAGCGGAGTAGGGATGTCGCCAGGCTCAATACTGCGCAGACGCGTCAGTGGCGCCATAAATACGCGGTTTGCTGCCGTAATGGCACCCACTTTCAGTGGGGAAAACAGTTTTTCAGATGACATGTGGCACTCCTGAATAGACCGGTCGTCTAGTAATAAAGAAAATAAAAACGCCTGTTAAACGGCAGGCGTTGTGATGATGTTTTTAACGTGCGCCAGCGCATTTTCCAGCGGAGTGGCGCTACGAGAAATCTTGGCCTGCAGGTTGGCGCCAAGCCACAGCGCATACAGTACCTGCGCCTGCTGTAAAGGCTCGCCAACAAAAGACAGACAATGGCTGGCCTGACCTTTCTCCAGCGCCTGCGCTAACAGCACAATAATGTGCCGCGCGCCTTTATCCATCGCAGTGCGCATATCTTCTGACAGATCGCACACTTCGGCAGACAGTTTTACTGTTAAACAGCCGCTAATAATGCCGTGCTGGCTAAACTGGTTCAGGGTTTCCTGATAGTAGGCCAGAATGCGGTCGCGGTAGTTTCCCGCTCCCGTATCAAAGTGCGTAGCCAGTCGCCGATGATAGGCCGCATAGTGGCGTTCCAGCATCGCGACACCGAACGCTTCTTTAGAGCGAAAGTAATGATAAAACGAACCTTTGGGTACTTCAGCGGTTTTCAGTAGTTCGCTTAAACCCATGCCGGTGAAGCCGCGCTGCATACACAGCAGTTCGCCAGTCGCCAGCAGATGTTCGCGTGTATCGTGTTCAGTGATTTTGTTCATGAAAACGAGTGTAATAGACCAGTCGGTCTAATGCAATAGTGCTTGCGAGAAATTCAGTTAACGTCTTCAATAGGTATATCAATCTTATTAAAGGAGGGGATGTGGCCGAACAGCTGGAGTTTTTCCCCGTCCAGAGCCCATGCCGTGGAATATGTCAGTCTGACGAACGCGGCTTTTGCCGTGGCTGTTTTCGCAGTCGGGATGAGCGTTTTAACTGGCAAAAGATGAGCGATACCCAAAAGCAGGAAGTGCTGCGGCTTTGTCGTCAGCGCCTGATGCGTAAATTACGAGCAAACAAAGCCAACCCTTCGGAAGAACCGCAACAACCTTCACTCTTTTAAACGCGTAATTGCGTATACTCGAGGCACATTCACTTAAAAGGAAGCTGCTATGGTTCAGCGTATTACTATTGCGCCGCAAGGCCCGGAATTTTCTCGCTTTGTGATGGGGTACTGGCGCCTGATGGACTGGAATATGTCCGCGCGCCAGCTAGTCAGCTTTATTGAAGAGCATCTGGATCTTGGCGTGACCACCGTCGATCACGCCGATATTTACGGTGGATACCAGTGTGAAGCGGCGTTTGGTGAGGCAATGAAGCTGGCTCCGCATTTGCGTGAAAAAATGCAGATTGTGACCAAATGCGGGATCGCGACGACGGCGCGCGCGGAAAATGCGCTGGGCCACTACATCACCGACAGTGCACATATTATTGCCAGTGCAGAAGAGTCGCTGAAGCTGTTGGCGACCGATCATATTGATCTGCTGCTGATCCACCGTCCCGATCCGCTTATGGATGCTGACGATGTCGCCGACGCTTTTAAAAAATTGCACCATAGTGGCAAAGTGCGTCACTTTGGCGTCTCCAACTTTACCCCTGCACAGTTTTCGCTGCTGCAATCGCGTCTGCCGTTTACTCTGGCGACCAACCAGGTAGAAATTTCACCAGTACATCAGCCGCTCCTCTTGGATGGTACTTTAGATCAACTGCAACAGTTACGTATTCACCCGATGGCCTGGTCCTGTCTCGGCGGTGGTCGCCTGTTTAATGATGATGCTTTCCAGCCTTTACGTAATGAGCTTGCCGTGATCGCAGAAGAGTTGAATGCGCAGTCTATTGAACAGGTGGTATACGCCTGGATTTTACGTCTGCCGTCTCAGCCGCTGCCGATTATTGGCTCAGGAAAAATAGAGCGTGTACGTGCTGCCATTGAGTCTGAGTCGCTGAACATGTCTCGCCAGCAATGGTTCCGCATTCGTAAAGCGGCGCTGGGTTACGACGTACCCTAATCGCGTTTTTGGCGCATCTCCGTTCAAATTTGTGTCACTGGTTTACACTTAACAATCAGACACCTTTTGGACGGAGGTCTTATGAAGCGTTTGAGTTTGGCCATTATCACTCTACTCGCCTGTGCAGGTGCGCAGGCTGCCAGTGAAGAAAAAGTGACAATGAATCTGGTCACATCGCAAGGCGTCGGCCAGGCGATTGGTACGGTCACTATTGCTGAAACCGCAAAGGGGCTGGAGTTTACGCCCGATCTGAAGGCGTTGCCGCCAGGTGAACATGGCTTCCATGTGCATATGAACGGCAGCTGCCAACCGGCAATTAAAGATGGGAAAGCCTCAGCCGCAGAATCGGCTGGCGGCCATTATGATCCGCACCAAACCGGCAAACATGAAGGCCCGGAAGGCGCAGGTCATATGGGCGACCTGCCGCTATTGGTGGTGAATAACGACGGTAACGCTACAACGCCGGTCGTTGCGCCGCGGCTTAAAACGCTCGATGAGGTTAAAGGTAAAGCGCTGATGATCCATGTGGGCGGCGATAATATGTCCGATCAACCGAAACCGCTTGGCGGTGGCGGAGCACGCTATGCCTGTGGTGTTATCAAATAATCAACGACTGAGAGTGCCCGGCGGCGGCGCCTGTTCGAGTTGTGAAAGCGAGCAGTGTAGCCGCCAGACCAGTGCCGACAGTTCCTGCGCAGCGGGTTGATGATGGTGGGCAAGCGTATCGCAGATGCGCTGTAGCTCATTCAGTGTGGCATTCAGTGGTCGTTGCTGGACGCCACGCTCGCTCATTACATCGCGCAACAGCGAGATACACACGTCCCTGACGCGAGCCAGCGGATCGGAACGCGCCTCCCAGGTACGCAGTTGCCACACCACGTGCGAGCAGTTCAGTAAAACGACCCCCCAACGTAATAACCAGCGTCGCGCCAGCGCATCCTGACTGTTGCTGAGCTGGCTGACGTGATGATAGGTAAGCGATTCAAATTCGTTTTCACTGAGTGATGGATGTCGGCTGAGCTGATCGACAAAATCCCGGCGCAGGGCGCGAATATGGCGGCGACTTTTCCGTGCATCCGATCCGGGGCGCAGAATGGCGAAGGCCAGCCATGATAGCGCCACGCCGGTGATTTTCGCCATATTGTCATTCAGGAAATCAGCAAAATCATATACCGGCGGATTGGTCACCGCGATAAACGAACCCATAAATACAATCAACTGCCCCCAAAGACCTGCCAGGGCAGGCATTTGTAGCTTCAACAGTTGCATGGTGGCGAGTAGCGGGAAAAGAAAGAGAATAAACTGCCAGAGGTCGGAAATTTGCACCATCAGGCCAAACTTAACCACAAAGCTAAATAGAGACAGTAGAACCAGCGTACGCATCAGCAAAGAAAGCGACTTGAACGGTGTGGCAACGGCGGAATACAGCACACTGCTGATCGCAGCGAGCGTGAGTGCGCCAGAGCCTGATTCCCATTGTGCGCCAATGCTCCATGCGCCGATAAGCATCAAAGTGCAGAACGTACGCAACCCGCTCCAGATAGCTTCCGCATTATCGGTATGACGGGCAAGCCCCGGCGTGCGGGCGATATTAATACGCTCGGCGGTAACACCATTTTCCAGTAAATGCAGATAATGGCTGCTGCGCAGGTAGAGCCGACAAAAATAACGCAGTCGTTGCCAGAAGGCGACGTGTCGATAGTCGCGGGCATCGACGGGCCGCAGTGGGGCAATAATACGTGCGACAGTGTAGCTATTCGCATTGGATTTGATTAGTTCGCTGAGCAACTGTTCGATGATTTCCCGGGTATTGGACGGGGGATTAGGCCAGTTCAGCAGCATCCTGCGCAGACTGGAAATCACGCTGGTCATGCGTAACTGCTGGTGCAACAGTGAATTGAGCAAAGCATTCTGGCGACGAAAACGATAATGACTCCAGAAAGCCTGAATACGCAGCAGGTTCATGGTCAGAATCTGCCCGATAACACCTTCATGGGCTGTGCGAATGGCATCCGTGGTTTCTGGTTGCCAGAGTAGGCTGGCATGTTCCAGTAAACGTGAATGCATGTTTTTCAATGCAGTCAGTAACGTGGTGCCATCGGAGGTGCTGGGCAGGATCATCATCATCACGCCGCCACACAGGATACCGACGATGACTTCACACACGCGTGCCTGCGCGATATCCCATAACTGCGTAATTTCCACGGTATTGACCATGGGAAACGCAATGATCGCCGCCGTATAACCCGCCAGTTGAAAGGCGTAGGCAACGTTATTGGTGAAGTGCGCACATGCCCAGGTACAAAAACCGATCCACACTGACATGCTCAGCAAAAACAGCCACGGCTCATTGAGAGTATGACCGGCAATCATCAATGCGGCGGTGGCTCCCAGTAGGCTACCCGCCACGCGACCCAGACTTTTGCTGATAACCCCGCCAACGGTGGGAAAACTAACCACCGCCGCCGAGGTCATCGCCCAGTAGGGCTCATCCAGATTCAGATAATAAGCAAAAGTTAACGCGAGGCACATCGCAATGGTGTTACGCAGCGCATAACGCCACTGTGCCGCCGTGGCTTTAAACCACGGCAAATTGCCTGGTGTCAGGCGGGGCAGTTTCATTTACGCTGGCCGATGGATACGCTGCAGGTTGTACCTGACACCAGCGTGACCTCCCGCGGCAGGGCGTCGAATTCGATGCGTACCGGGACACGCTGCGCCAGACGCACCCACGGCACGTTGGGTTTGATGTCGGGAATCAGGCCGGAATCACTTTCCACACTTTGATCGTAGATGGCACGGCCAATACTGGAAACGTGACCCTGTAACTTTATATCACCGCTGTAGAGCGTGATAAGGGCGGGCGCACCCTCGCGAATGTGGCGTAACTTAGTTTCTTCAAAATACCCCATCACATAAAAAGAGTGACTGTCGACAAGGGCAAACAGGGGCTTACCGGTTGAAGCGTAGTCTCCGGTACGGGTTGAAAGATTAGTAACCCAGCCCGCTACGGGGGCTTTGACCACTGTTTGCGTCAGTTGCCACTGGGCCTGGCGCAGACTGGCCTCTGCTGCTTCAACGCTCGCCTGCATAGCTTTCACGTTGAGATTTGCGGTATCGAGATCTTCGGCTGAGATGTAATTTTGCGATAAATGACGGCGGCGGTTGGCTTCGTTATTGGCTTTCGCCAGGTCAGACTGCGCTTTTGCCAGTTGCGCTTGCGCATTCAGTTCAGCAATGTGAAATGGCGTCTTGTCGATAATAAAAAGGATATCGCCTTTATTCACAAACTGGTTATCTTTTATATTGAGTTCGCTAATGCTGCCTGACACCTGCGGCGTGATGCTGACCTGCTCAGCACGCACTTTACCATCACGTGTCCAGGGCGATTGCATATAGTAATTCCACATCCACCATCCGGCGAAAACTGCGATTGCAGCGACTATAATAGTGGAGAAGTATTTAACGGTTTTAAGCGACATAATCACCACGCTATCAGCATAACAAAGGCCAGACACACACAAAGCGTAAAGAGTGACAGATCCATTAGCAGGGGATGCCAGATTTCGCCGGAGTAAATCCAGTCGCGCAGCAGGCGATGAACAACCAGCCAGAGAATAAATCCTGCTACAATCGCCTTGAAAACAGGAGGGAAGTAGACAGATGCGCCGATCATTAAATCTTGTAGGGGCAATCCTGTTGCATTAAACATAAACTTCACGGGCAAAATCCTTGGCGGAAGAGAGCATTGCTATAGGTTTAGCAAAAAAGAGACAATGAGTCTCCGTAACGCATAATGTCTGAAAAAATGTCAGCCGGTAAGCAAATTTGGCAATACATTTGTTTTGGGAATACAAATGCTGCACACTATTCTAAAATCAGCACAATAACTTAGCAAGCTAATTATAAGGAGATGAAATTGGAATCGCCATTAGGTTCTGATCTGGCACGGTTGGTGCGCATTTGGCGTGCTCTGATTGACCATCGCCTGAAACCTCTGGAGTTGACGCAGACGCATTGGGTTACGCTGCACAACATTCATCAGTTGCCGCCGGATCAATCGCAGATTCAGCTGGCTAAAGCGATTGGCATCGAGCAGCCTTCGCTGGTACGTACGCTTGACCAGTTGGAAGAAAAGGGACTCATTTCACGACAGACTTGCGCCAGCGATCGTCGAGCTAAGAGAATTAAACTGACAGAGAAGGCTGAGCCGCTGATCGCTGATATGGAAGCGGTGATCAACAAAACACGTGGAGAAATTCTGGAAGGGATTTCAGCTGAGGAAATTGATCTGCTGATTAAGCTGGTTGCCAAACTCGAACACAATATTATTGAACTGCAGTCACAGGATTGAAACGATAAGTTACGTGTGGCCAGAGCCTGACCACACGTGAATTCGATTAGCGTGGAGACACGGTAACCTGGCTGCCGTTGTTAGCCATAACAACGCGCTGGCCGGCTGAAAACTTGGTCGCACCCTGTTTCTGAACCACCATGATGGTATTACCATCATCCTTACGGATTTCCAGTTCCACACCCTGGGTTTTATTCATCGCACCTTGTACGCCTTGACCCGCTACGCCACCGGCAACTGCACCTGCAGCCGTCGCTAATGAACGACCCGTACCGCCGCCGACGGTGTTACCAAGGAACCCGCCGAGTACCGCACCACCAATAGCACCAATCACGTTTGCGTCATCGCCACCCTGGATTTGCACCGGACGAACATGAACAATCGTACCGTAGGTAACGTTCTGAACTTGTTTCGCTTCGGATGCGGTATATACGTCGCCTGAAAGGCTATCATTGTTAACGCAACCCGCTAAAGATACGCCCATTAATGAAACAATCAGCACACGTTTAATCATTTACAAATCTCCTTTGTCACCACGAAACGCTAATAAAACACCCTTCATGGTTAAATTATATGGCATTTGTGAGCCTAAGGTCACATGTTCTACTGGAACAATATGAAAATCTTAACCGAAATTGGATCAACCGAGTATAAACGAATCATTCATGTAATTGATGTAATTAAACGATCATTGTAATGATTAGCCACCAAAAATCATTAAGGAAGCATGGCATTAGTCGACACTTTATGGTTGAGTGTCAAGGCTAATTTGCTTAAAAGGATGACCTATGAAATCGGGCCGTTTTATCGGTGTAATGTCTGGAACCAGCCTTGATGGCGTCGATGTTGTGCTGGCGACAATAGATGAAACGATGGTTGCGCAGCAGGCGAGTCTGACCTGGCCCATCCCCATTCATGTTAAACAAGCGATTCTGGATATCTGCCAGGGGCAGCAGCTTACTCTTTCTCAGTTTGGTCAGTTAGATGCACAGCTCGGTTATCTATTTGCTGAGGCGGTGAATGCGCTGTTGGTGCAAGAAAAATTGAAACCGCAGGATATCGTTGCGATTGGTTGTCACGGGCAAACCGTGTGGCATGAACCGAACGGTGCTGCGCCGCACACGCTGCAAATTGGTGATAACAACCAGATTGTCGCGCGTACCGGGATAACCGTAGTCGGCGATTTTCGTCGACGTGATATCGCCCTTGGCGGGCAGGGTGCACCGCTCGTTCCCGCGTTTCATCAGGCACTGCTGGCACATCCAACGGAACGGCGAATGGTGTTAAACATCGGCGGTATTGCCAATCTGTCTCTGCTTATTCCGCAACAACCCGTTCGTGGATACGACACCGGGCCGGGCAATATGCTGATGGATGCCTGGATCTGGAGGCAATGTGGCCAGCCCTACGACAAAGATGCGCAGTGGGCCATTTCAGGAACGGTGATCTTACCGTTGCTGCAGAATATGCTTAACGACCCTTATTTTTCCGCGCCTGCGCCGAAAAGCACCGGCCGTGAGTATTTTAATTACGGCTGGATAGAGCGTCATCTGGCGCAGTTTCCGGGAATTAGCCCACGAGATGTACAGGCGACGCTTGCCGAACTGACGGCAGTAACCATTTCAGAGCAGGTCTTGTTAAGCGGCGGCTGTGATCGACTCATGGTATGTGGTGGTGGCAGTCGTAATCCACTGCTGATGATGCGTCTGGCGGCATTATTACCGGGTACAGAGGTCACCTCAACCGATGAAGCCGGGATCAGCGGTGATGATATGGAAGCGTTAGCCTTTGCATGGTTGGCGTGGCGAACACTGGCCGGATTGCCGGGAAATTTACCGTCTGTGACTGGGGCGTCAGAGCCGAGTGTTTTAGGGGCAATTTATCCTGCCAATCCGCGAACTCAGAGTTAACTGAAATTATTCAGCGCGGTATGCCGGTAAACTAAGGATATTAGGGAGGGTGCCATTACCCTCCAGGACCAGGAAAGTCTTCAGGATATGGCTATGAAAAAACTGTTGTTAGTGTGTCTGCCCGTACTGCTTAGCGGTTGTAGTGTGTACAACCAATTTGTCGAGCGTATGCAAACGGATACGCTTGAATACCGCTGCGACGAAAAACCGCTGACCGTGAAGCTGAACAATACCCGCCAGACGGCAAGCTTTGTTTATGATAATCAACTATTGAACCTCAAACAGGGCGTGTCGGCATCAGGTGCACGTTATACCGATGGTATCTACGTATTTTGGTCTAAAGGCGACGAGGCAACGGTCTATAAACGAGACAGAATTGTGCTAAATAACTGTCAGTTACAGAACCCGAAGCGTTGAGATTTTCACCTGGGCGGCGCACAATATCGTTACCCACTGACAATCCGTAGCCCAACATCATGTCTGATAACGACGAATTGCAGCAAATCGCGCATCTGCGCCGTGAATACACGAAAGGCGGTCTTCGCCGCCGCGATCTTCCCGCCGAACCCCTTGCGCTGTTTGAGCGCTGGCTGGGGCAAGCCTGTGATGCCAAACTGGCCGATCCCACCGCAATGGTCGTTGCGACTGTCGATGAAAATGGCCAGCCTTATCAGCGCATCGTGTTACTCAAACATTATGATGACAAAGGGTTGGTGTTCTATACCAACCTTGGCAGCCGTAAGGCGCATCAGATCGAGAAAAATCCACGCATCAGCCTTTTATTTCCCTGGCATACGCTGGAACGGCAGGTGATGGTGATCGGCAAGGCAGAGCGTCTTTCCACACTCGAAGTGGTGAAATACTTCCACAGTCGCCCACGCGACAGTCAGATTGGCGCCTGGGTCTCAAAACAATCCAGTCGGATCTCCGCGCGCGGTATTCTCGAAAGCAAATTCCTCGAACTGAAGCAGAAGTTTCAGCAAGGGGAAGTTCCTCTGCCCAGTTTCTGGGGCGGCTTTCGCGTGAGTATTGAACAAATGGAGTTCTGGCAGGGCGGTGAAAACCGTCTGCACGATCGTTTTTTATACCAACGCGAAGATAACGCGTGGAAAATTGATCGCCTGGCCCCCTAAAGATGCAAATTTCTTGTTTTAAGCGCTGGTGCTGATCAATCCGGCGCTTTATTCTATGTTTCTTTCGCATCAGGCGAAAAGTCGTGTACCGGCAAAGGTGCAGTCGTTTTATACATGGAGATTTTGATGGCAAGCAGTAACTTGATTAAACAATTGCAAGAGCGGGGGCTGGTGGCCCAGGTGACGGACGAGGAAGCGTTAGCAGAGCGACTGGCGCAAGGCCCGATCGCGCTCTATTGCGGCTTCGATCCTACCGCTGACAGCTTGCATTTGGGGCATCTGGTTCCATTGTTATGCCTGAAACGCTTCCAGCAGGCAGGCCATAAGCCTGTTGCACTGGTAGGTGGCGCAACCGGTCTGATTGGTGACCCGAGCTTTAAAGCCGCCGAGCGTAAACTGAATACCGAAGACACCGTGCAGGAGTGGGTGGATAAAATCCGCAAACAGGTTGCACCGTTCCTCGATTTCGACTGTGGCGACAACTCGGCGATTGCTGCGAACAACTACGACTGGTTTGGCGGTATGAACGTACTGACTTTCCTGCGCGATATCGGCAAACACTTCTCCGTTAACCAGATGATCAACAAAGAAGCGGTTAAGCAGCGTCTGAACCGTGACGATCAGGGGATCTCCTTTACCGAGTTTTCTTACAACCTGCTGCAGGGTTATGACTTTGCCTGCCTGAACAAACTGCACGGCGTGGCACTGCAGATTGGTGGTTCTGATCAGTGGGGTAACATTACTTCGGGTATCGATTTAACCCGTCGTTTGCACCAGAATCAGGTGTTTGGTCTGACCGTTCCGCTGATTACTAAAGCTGACGGCACCAAATTCGGTAAGACGGAAGGCGGCGCAGTGTGGCTGGATCCGAAGAAAACCAGTCCATATAAATTCTACCAGTTCTGGATCAACACCGCCGATGCGGACGTTTATCGCTTCCTGAAATTCTTCACTTTCATGGACATTGAAGAGATCAATGCGCTGGAAGAAGAAGATAAAAACAGCGGTAAAGCGCCGCGTGCCCAGTATGTCCTGGCCGAACAGGTTACGCGTCTGGTTCACGGTGAAGAAGGTCTGGTCGCGGCAAAACGCATTACCGAAAGCTTGTTCAACGGCAATCTCAGCGATTTGAGTGAAGCAGATTTCGAACAGCTGGCGCAGGATGGCGTGCCGATGATCGAGATGGACAAAGGTGCCGATTTGATGCAGGCGCTGGTGGACTCTGAGCTGCAGCCTTCTCGCGGTCAGGCACGTAAGACCATTGCGTCAAACGCGGTAACCATCAACGGTGAGAAGCAGTCCGATCCGGAATATTTCTTCCAGGAGAGTGATATCCTGTTCGGGCGCTATACCTTACTGCGCCGTGGCAAGAAGAACTATTGTCTGATTTGCTGGAAGTAAGATTGAGTTAGCAGGGGCGTGGGAAACTACGCCCCTTTATTTTTTCAGGGTTGTGGTAAGTAAAATGAAGAATATCCTCGCCATCCAGTCCCACGTTGTTTTTGGTCATGCGGGCAATAGTGCAGCAGAATTTCCGATGCGTCGTCTTGGCGCAAATGTCTGGCCGCTGAATACCGTTCAGTTTTCAAACCACACGCAGTATGGCAAATGGACCGGTTGCGTTATGCCGCCGAGCCACCTGACTGAAATTGTTCAGGGCATTGCTGATATTGATAAACTCCAGACCTGTGACGCAGTACTGAGCGGCTATCTTGGCTCAGCAGAACAGGGCGAGCATATTCTGGGTATTGTTCGCAAAGTAAAAGCGGCAAACCCGCAGGCAAAATACTTTTGCGACCCTGTGATGGGACACCCTGAAAAGGGGTGTATCGTCGCACCCGGAGTGGCGGAATTTCATGTACGCCATGCGCTTCCTGCCAGTGACATTATTGCCCCAAATCTGGTTGAGCTCGAAATTCTGTGCGAGCATGCGGTGAATAATGTCGGTGAGGCCGTTGCAGCAGCGCGTGAACTGATCGCTCAGGGACCTGAAATTGTACTGGTGAAGCATCTGGCACGCGCAGGTATCAGCACCGACCGTTTCGAGATGCTGCTGGTCACCGCTGAACAAGCGTGGCATATCAGTCGCCCGTTAGTCGATTTTGGCGCACGTCAACCGGTTGGTGTGGGTGATGTGACGAGTGGCTTGTTACTGGTGAAACTGCTGCAGGGCGCGTCTTTACAGCAGGCGCTTGAGCATGTGACTGCGGCGGTGTACGAAGTGATGATCACTACCAAAGAGATGCACGAGTATGAGCTACAGGTCGTGGCCGCGCAGGACCGTATCGCCAAGCCTGAACACTACTTTAGCGCAACTCAGCTGTAATCGATGCCCGATGGCGCTCACGCTTATCGGGCATATTTTTAGCTGTAGGCCGGGTATGTGCAAGTGCCACCCGGCAACAACAATTAATTTAAGCCTTCTGCTTTCAGCGCAGCAGCAACCGCCGGGCGTTCAGCCATTCGCGCCATATAGGCGTCAATATTACTTAATCCTGCCATATTCAGCTTAACCGCATAGGCCCAACGCAGTACGGTAAACAGATATGCATCGGCGATGCTGAAGCGCGGGCCGCAGATCCATTGGTTATCTTTCAGCGAGTCGTTCACATACTGCATTTTTTTCTCCAGTAGCGCGCGAACGGTTGGCTTGAAGTCTTCCGGCGTATCGGGACGGAACAGTGGCGTAAAGCCTTTATGCAGTTCTGTCGCAATGTAGTTAAGCCATTCGATAGTTTTGTAACGGGAGAGGCTGCTGGTAGGGGCAAGGAGCTGGCGGTCTGGCACGCTGTCCGCCAGGTATTGCATGATGGCGACACCTTCGGTAAGTAGCGTACCGTCATCCAGCAACAGTGCGGGAACTTGCCCTTTTGGGTTTACCGCGAAAAAATCATCGCCATTTTCCAGACGTTTCTTCATCAGATCAACACCATCCAGCGTGAAATCTTTACCGCTCTCACGAAGTGTGATGTGGGAAGCGAGAGAACATGCGCCCGGTTTGTAGAACAGTTTCATCGGTAACTCCTTTTGGCTGAGGTATATCGTATGGTAGTGCTACCTCAGGCAAAAAAAAAGCCGCTAACAACAGTTAGCGGCCGAAAATGAGTTTCCCTGAGAATTACGCTGTCGCGGCCTTAGAGGCTTTCTCATTGACGTCATCGTCCTGAGTCATACGGTTCAGTTTCGGAGCCGTCAGCAGCATCAGAACAGCGATAACAGCCGTTGCGACACCAATCTGCAGGAACACACGACCGTAGACTTCAAGGGACATCAGCGGGTCAGTCACGTTCTCTGGTACAGCCATCATGTTAGCGACGTAGCCACCGATGATGTTTGCACCGGCAGTGGTCAGGAACCAGCTACCCATGATGAAGCCCATCAGGCGTTGCGGAACCAACTGTGCCACCATTGCCAGACCCAGACCGGAGATCATCAGCTCACCGATACTTTGCAGACCGTAGCAGATAATCAGCCAGTTAACGGAAACGATGCCTGCATCGGTAGCGAATTTCGCGCCCAGCGGCAGGATCAGGAATGCACCGGAACACAGCACCATACCAATCGCAAACTTGGTCGGCATCGGCAGGGTATCGCCCATCTTGTTATAGATAGCAGCGAGGATTGGGCTACCAATGATGATCCAGAACGGGTTCAGTGCCTGGTACTGTTCAGGTTCGAAAGCAATGCCAAGAATAGAGTGCTCAACGTTACGAATCGCAAAGAAGTTCAGTGAGGTCGGCATCTGGCTGTACAGCACGAAGAAGATAATCGCTTCCAGCATCAGGATGAAGGCGACGATCATTTTACGACGCGCAGCACCGTGCATGGTGAAGGCTTCTTTACCGAAGATGAACACGATACCCAGCGCAATGACGCCCAGAACCATACGTGCGATCTGCTGGTTGTGCAGCAACCAGGTTGCAATCGCGATCAGTACCACAACGCCAGCAATGGTCAGCAGCAGGTTACGGAAGTTGATCGGTTCAAAGTCAGGTTTAGAACCGTACTGTTTAACCCAGCGCTGACAGAATGCGAAGTTAACAACGGTAATCAGCATACCCACGACGCTCAGAGCGAACGCGGTGCTCCAGCCGTAACGCGCAGCCAACCATGGCGTTGCCAGCATAGAGAAGAATGAACCGATGTTGACGGACATGTAGTACATGGTAAATGCACCATCAAGACGCGGGTCATCTTTGGCATAGCAGGTAGAGAGCAGGGAGGATGGGTTTGCTTTAAACAGGCCGTTACCGACCGCGATGGCCGCCATGCCCATATAAACGATACCCGCATCGTGACCGGACCATGCTACCAACGCATAACCGATGGCCAGCACAACGGCGCCCAGCATAATGACACGTTTTGTTCCCAGAACTTTATCACCTAACCAGCCGCCAATGGCAACCAGACCGTACACCAGGGCGCTAAAGGACGAGAAAAGGGTGATGGAATCCGCTTCTGACATACCCAGCTGTTTAACCAGGTAGACGGCCATAATCCCTTGCAGGCCGTAATAACCAAAACGTTCCCACAGCTCAATAGAGAAAATGAGATAGAACGCTTTTGGTTGTTTGAAGGCGTTTAAACTTACGCTTTCTGTTGGTTTATTGTTTGCAGTAGACACTTTTACCTCTTTTTTTACATCCCATATCAACGGGGGTGTTCAGGTACGTGATGAGTCAAGTTCATCCGTCCGATTGTTATAGTGGGAGGGGAAACGGCAAGTAATGTTCACTATCTTGACCATTCAGACAAGTGGTTTGTAATAATCTGTTACATATATCATGACTGGTGAAATCGTCGGGACCGTGAAATGTTATCTAGCGTTAAATTTCTTCATTTCTAAAATGGCAGATTTTTACACTGTTTAATCACCGCCAGAACCGCAATGTGGCGATATGTTCTGCTATTTAAGGTTGAATCCAGTGATATAGGCCATTATCTGAAAAATAGGCAGTGTAATGTTTTGTTTAGAAACTGTGCAGTTAGGTCATCTAATTGTCACCTTAACTAAAAAATAAAAATTTATTAACATTGTGTTAGCTGGATGATCTGGATCACGTATAGATAGAAATTTCTTTTGCTAAAAAAACGATTAACCTGCTCAGGTGTTAATTAACAAGAATATTGCATTAGATATGAGCAATTGAATGGCATCATTGTCGGGAAAATAAACGCTAGGGAGTGCATAACTAATCGTTATGTATGTAAGGGGCTAGGAGGATGCCCCGGCAGCATTAGATATCGACTTTCTCTTTGAATTCGCAGAGATCTTCAATAATACAGGAACCACAGCGCGGCTTTCTGGCGATGCAGGTGTAGCGGCCGTGAAGAATTAACCAGTGATGGCAATCGACTTTAAATTCACTGGGTACGACTTTCAGCAGCTTCTCTTCAACCTGCTCGACGTTTTTACCCGGGGCGAATTGCGTGCGATTACAGACGCGAAAAATGTGGGTATCTACAGCGATAGTGGGCCAGCCAAAGGCGGTATTTAACACCACATTAGCTGTCTTTCGCCCAACTCCGGGGAGAGCTTCTAACGCCGCACGGTCTTCAGGCACTTCACCATTATGTTGTTCCAGCAGAATGCGGCAGGTTTTAATTACGTTTTCCGCTTTGCTGTTAAACAAACCGATTGTCTTGATGTAGGACTTAACACCTTCAACGCCGAGCCCCAGCATCGCAGCAGGCGTATTGGCGACGGGGTATAGCTTAGCCGTCGCTTTATTGACGCTGACATCGGTCGCTTGTGCGGAGAGTAAGACCGAAATCAACAGTTCAAACGGCGATGTAAAATTAAGCTCGGTTGTCGGATGCGGGTTGTTATCCCGCAGGCGCGTCAGTATTTCCAGACGTTTTGCTTTGTTCATTACGCATTCCCTGTTTCACCCGCGGGACTGTCCACGACAGCTGCCTCGGCACGACGTTTCTTCATTTTCTCATCAATCAGATACTTCACCGCCAGCATCAGACCCAGGCCAATAAACGCGCCCGGTGGCAGCATGGCCAGCAGAAACGGCGTATCAGTATGGAAGATCTCAACGCGCAAGACTTTGGCCCAGCTACCCAACAAACCGTCTGCGCCATCAAACAGTGTACCGTTACCAATTATTTCACGCAGCGAACCCAGAACAAACATGGCACCGGTTGCGCCCATGCCGATGGAGAAACCATCGAGTGCGGATAACGCAGGGCCCTTTTTGGCGGCGAAGGCTTCAGCACGGCCAACAACAATGCAGTTGGTTACAATCAGCGGGATGAAGATGCCCAGAGACTGATACAGGCCGAAGGCGTAGGCATTGATCAACATCTGTACCGCACTCACCACGGAGGCGATAATCATGACATAAATCGGGATACGGATTTCAGGCGGTGTCCAGCGACGAAGGGCTGAAATCGTCAGGTTGGTCAGCGTCAGGACGAGCGTAGTCGCGAGTCCCAGACCCAGCGCGTTAGTGGCGGTAGAAGTGACGGCCAACAGCGGACACATCCCGAGTAGCTGCACAAGCGCGGAGTTATTTTTCCATAACCCCTGGACAATAACGTCTTTAATTTCGCTCATGGTTATTCTCCACAGGCGCTAAGTTGAGGGAGTTGCGCAGGCAGTGTCTGCGCATACAGGCCGGCACGTTTAACCGCGTTAACTACCGCACGGGGTGTAATGGTTGCGCCAGTAAACTGGTCAAAGTCGCCGCCATCTTTTTTCACTGCCCAGTGAGAGTCATTACCCGCCGCGATTGTTTTACCGCTAAAATGGGTGATCCAGTCGGACAGTCGCAGTTCGATTTTGTCGCCCAGCCCCGGCGTTTCATGGTGTTCGGTAACCCGCGTACCCAACACGGTACCCGTGAAATCGACACCCACCAGTAGTTGAATCGCTCCGGAATAACCATCTGGCGCCGTAGCTTCAAGAATTGCTGCAACGGGGCGATCGTCCTGGCGGGCAATATATACGCGATGCGTACCTTTGCCCAACGCCGGTGCATCGACCAGATAGCAACTTTCAGACAAGTTATTATTGTAGCGATCCCCAGGCAGAACCTGATCGAACAGCGTTTTTTGCTGTATCGCGGCCTGTTCATCAATGGTTGACTTGGTTAATTGATTGATTGCTGCAGTTAACCCCGTCGAGCCTGCGGCAAACAGCGCCAGCGTAATACCGTGTTTACGAATCGTTTTCAGCATAGGGACTCCTTAGCGATGTCCGTACACGCGAGGGCGAGTGTAATAATCAATCAGGGGAACCGTGATATTCGCCAGCAATACGGCAAAAGCCACGCCATCAGGATAACCGCCAAAACTGCGAATCAACCATACTAACAGGCCAGCAAGTGCGCCAAAAATCAGGCGACCGCGGTTGGTTGTTGATGCCGTAACGGGATCGGTAAGAATAAAGAACGCACCTAACATTGTCGCGCCGGAAAGGAGGTGCAACTGAGGCGAGGCCAGCGATTCTGGCGAAAATATCCAGCCCAAAGTGGCACAAACGGCGAGTGACAGCAGGAAGCTAACCGGGATATGCCAGCGAATCGCTTTTTGCCATAACAGCACGATACCGCCCACCAGCCAGGCAAGGTTCACCCACTGCCAGCCAGCGCCTGCCAGCATGCCGCTGTAGATCGGGTATTGCATCACCTGCTCAACGGTACGTCCTGCATGCAGGGATGTCTTAAAGGTATCAAGAGGCGTTGCCTGACTGATACCATCGATGCCCATACGCAGCGAATTCATATCCCCACCGCTGGCGGTATGTCCGTTAAAGATAACGTTCAGTGCGTCAAAAAAACCAGGCACCGTGGCCGCAATTTCATGCGGCGGCAGCCAACTGGTCATCTGTACCGGAAATGAGATGAGCAGCACGACATAACCAATCATGGCAGGGTTAAACGGGTTCTGCCCGAGCCCGCCATACAGCTGTTTCGCAATGATAACCGCAAATACCGTGCCTAATACCACCATCCACCATGGCGCGAGGGGCGGAATACTGACGGCCAAAAGCAACCCGGTGAGTAACGCAGAGTTGTCTTTTAAAATCGGCACAATGGGTTGTTTACGCAGTTTAAGCACACCCGCTTCGGCAGCAATAGCGCTGATGGATGCGAGAACTATCTGAAACAACGTGCCCCAGCCAAAGAACCACAGCTGAGCGGCGATCCCCGGCAATGCAGCAAGTAATACCAGCATCATGATACGCGATGTCTGGCGCTGGTTATGGGTATAAGGGGAGCTTGCTATTCTGAATACCATTTATTCCTCGTTTACAACCTGCTGCTGTGCGGCTTTCTTAGCCTGAGCGCGTGCGATAGCGGCCGCGACGGCGGCTTTACGTGGATCAACCGGCTCGGCTGTTTCAGCTACCGCCTGCTGCTCGAGCTTGCGGGCCTTGGCGCGGGCGATTGCTGCTTCCACGGCGGCTTTACGCGGATCAACCGGTTCGGCCGTTTCCGTTACCGCTTCTTGCTCAAGTTTGCGGGCTTTGGCGCGGGCGATTGCCGCTTCGACGGCGGCTTTACGCGGATCAGCCGGTTCGGCCGTTTCCGTTACCTGTTCTTGTTCAAGTTTGCGGGCTTTGGCGCGGGCAATTGCCGCTTCCACGGCGGCTTTACGCGGATCAGCCGGTTCGGCCGTTTCCGTTACCTGTTCTTGTTCAAGTTTGCGGGCTTTGGCACGGGCAATTGCCGCTTCCACGGCGGCTTTACGCGGGTCTGTACCCGTGCTGCTGCCATCACTTTGCGGCGGATTTTCCTTACGGGAGGCACGAGCTTGCGCCTTACGCGCCTCGCGTGCGGCAATCACGGCACTATTGTCAGGTTTTACGCCTGCCTGAATGACCACTGGCTGTAGCGCCTGAGCCTGCTTTTCTTTTACACGAGCCAGCGCGGCAGCAATGGCATCATGATCTTTGGCCGCCGGCTGAGCAGCAGCGCTCTTATGGCGTTCAAGACGCGCTGCTTTTTCACGTTCAAGGCGCGCCTGGCGGGCTTCAAACCGAGCTTTCGCTTCAGCGGCGCGTTTTTCTTCCTGGCTAATGGCGTAAATCTCGGCTTTTTCCTGACGGAAATATTGCACCAGCGGAATATTGCTTGGGCATACCCAGGCGCAGGCACCGCACTCAATGCAGTCGGCGATATTATGGGCCGTTGCCTTGTCGTGCTGCTGCCCTTTACTGAACCAATAAAGTTGTTGCGGCAGGAGATCCGCCGGACAGGCATCGGCGCATGCGCTACAGCGAATGCAGCCTTTCTCTTCCGGTGTTTCACCCATTTCACTGGCAGAGGGTGCCAGAAGACAGTTGGTTATCTTCACCACCGGGACATCCAGCCACGGCAGCGTAAAACCCATCAGCGGCCCGCCCATAATCACCATCTGGTCGGCGGAAGGGCAGAAGCCCGCATCGTTGAGCAGATGACGAACCGGCGTGCCTAAACGCGCCCAGACGTTGCCCGGACGGCTGACGGCTTCACCGGTAAGCGTCACGACACGTTCGGTGATCGGCTCTCCGTCAATTACTGCCCGTTTAATTGCATAGGCGGTTCCGACGTTTTGCATCAATACGCCGATATCAGAGGAGCGTCCGCCGTGGGGAACCTGCTTGCCGGTCAGGATTTGTGTTAACTGCTTGGCCCCGCCGGACGGGTACTTGGTGGGGATCACGCGTAGGCTAATGTCGTGTGAATCAGCCAGCACCGCGCGCAGCATAGATATTGCCTGCGGTTTGTTATCTTCGATACCAAGGAGGATCTCGCGTGGCTGAAGAATGTGCGCCAGGATGCGGATACCTTCGACGACCTGAGCGGCACAGTCCTGCATCAGGCGGTCATCTGCCGTAATGTACGGCTCGCATTCGGCGGCGTTAATGATCAGGGTTTCAATTTTATCTCCACCGCCCTGCAGTTTAACGCCGGTGGGAAAACCCGCGCCACCCAGTCCGGCGACGCCGTACTGATGAATACGCGCAATCAGCTCTTCCCGGCTGTGGGAGCGGTAGTCGGTCCAGCCGTCTCGCTCAATCCAGCGGTCTTCGCCATCGGCGTCTATGATGACGCTCAGCTCAGCGAGTGCCGAAGGATGTGCGGTGGAATGCGGCGCAATAGCAACCACGGTGCCTGATGTTGGCGCATGGACTGGAAGCATTTTGCCACGCCCGCGGGTTAAGGCCTGACCACGCAGCACGGTGTCACCCACGTTTACGCACAGTTCACCCTCCGCACCAATATGTTGTTTCAGCGGAATAACGAAACGCGGCGCCAGCGGAACCTGTCGCAACGGCGTTCCGTTTGACTGGGTTTTCATTTCTGGTGGATGAATGCCGCCATCAAAGTCCCAGATTTTATTTTTTCTGAATGCAGAGAATAACTTAAACATGTTGTTCCACGGGAATGATGCGCACAGGGATGGTGTTTAAATCCCATTTCCAACTATCGGGTGTCTCGGCTACCGGGCGTAATTCAATACATTGCGTCGGGCACGGGTCAACGCACAGGTTGCACCCGGTGCAGAGATCGCTCATTACCGTGTGCATGGAGCGGGTCGCGCCCACGATCGCATCGACCGGGCAGGCCTGAATACACTTAGTGCACCCAATACAGTTATTTTCATCAATGACCGCCAGCATTCGCACCGGCGTAACGTCTTGTTCATCGCCATCAATAGGTTGCGGGTCGACGTTCAGCAGAGCGGCAATTTTTAACATCACCGCTTCGCCACCGGGGGCGCAACGGTTAATTTTTTCACCCTGAGAGCCTATCGCTTCAGCGTAAGGATGACAGCCCGGATAGCCGCACTGTCCACACTGGCTTTGCGGGAGAATTTCATCAATTTTCTCCACGACCGGATCATCTTCAACGGCAAAACGTCGCGAGGCGTACCCCAAAATAGCGCCGAACGCCAGACCCAGTAGACTCACTGCGGCAACGGCAATCCAGATAGCATTCATTACAACTTCACCAAACCACTAAAGCCCATAAAGGCCAATGACATTAAACCAGCAGTAATCAGCGCAATCGCATTGCCGCGAAACGGCGCTGGGACGTCCGCTACGGCGAGGCGTTCGCGGATCGCAGCGAACAGTACCATCACCAGCGAGAAGCCGACGGCGGCGGAAAAACCGTATAGTGCCGACTGTAAAAAGTTATGGCCGAGGTTGATGTTCAGTAGCGCCACACCTAACACTGCGCAGTTAGTGGTGATCAGCGGTAGGAAGATCCCCAGCAGGCGGTACAGCGCAGGGCTGGTTTTACGCACAACCATTTCGGTAAACTGCACGACGACGGCGATAACCAGAATAAAAGCCAGCGTGCGCAGATAGATGAGATTGAGAGGGATTAGGATCCAGGTATCAATCAGCCATGCGCAAATGGAGGCCAGCGTCATGACAAACGTCGTGGCAAGGCCCATACCCATTGCGGTTTCCAGTTTTTTGGAAACACCCATAAACGGGCAGAGGCCCAGAAACTTGACCAGTACAAAGTTATTGACCAGTACAGTTCCGACAAACAGCAGCAGGTAATCAGTCATTTTTCGGCCTGAAATAAAAAAGCCGCCTATTATCTGACAATCTACAACAGGCGACAACAGGTTAACTGTAGGGTTATTACGGGTTCACAAACGTCGATTTAACGCGCTGCGATCGTTTGAAGTAGGGCACCAACAGTGCTGCGGCCAGTAATGGGAACAGCAGTTGGCGCACGGCAAAAGCGTCTGGAACGGGTGAAAACGCAAACGCTTTAATCGCCAGCAACACGGAGATCAGCAGCCACAGAATGTAATGCTTAGGCACACAGGCTCGGCGTTTGAAAAACGCAATCGTCAGCCACAGTGTGTAATACCACATGGCGATCGCGGTAACAAAAGAGACGCCCCATAACAGCAAGTTTGCCGTACTTTGCTCACCCAGCGTTTTGAAGGTTTGCGGTGTAGCCAGCGCAGTGACATAAAGTAATAACGCCAGCGAAGCGCTCAACAACGCGACTAACAGCCAGGCCAGTGGCCCAAGTAGCCAGCCTCCGATACGTTGTGCCGGTGTGGTAGTCATCTCTTCTCCAGGTTTACGCGCGCAATCAATCATGCCATTCATTTTGGGGCAATTATTATAAAGCTTTTAACGTTGAGCGCTACTTTCTTCTTTATTGCACGTAATGCCAGACTGATTTAGGTACCTGACCAACATCAAACAGACGGCCTCCGGATATAAGCTCCGCACGGCGATGGTCTGCGGCACGGTACATATTGATGATGTCGCTATCGTCGGTGAGCGTGTAGTTTAGATGGTCGAACAGCTTTTCCAGACTTTCGAGTGAACTGATTTTGCGGAATTTTAATAAGTAATCCTGAACAGTCATAAATGCAGATCCATATTAATAAAATAATACCAACGGAGTAGAAAATATAAAAATAAACAACGTGCACAGGTAAAAGCGGATTTACGTGCAAATTTAAGAAGAGTGTTCATACCTGTGAAAAGCAGGCGCTATGCGCGTCTTTGGCAAGGGTAACGCGCTTAGCGATCGCTGGCAATATGCAGCGGAGCGGGATGCGGCATAATTCCCTTTTTTTGACAGAAAGCGATCTTTTCCCGGCAAGCCCTGCAACTACCAATGTTAATTGCCGGGCAATAAAAGGCTGCGGATGCTTATTTTTTCTGCACTGCGGCAACGGGCTCTGGCGGCTGGTAATTGTCAATATGATTGGCAACACCCAGCAGGATCACGGAGACGGCGAGAACAATCCAACCTGTTAATTCAATAAGACGATTCATTACTGATGACATTTGCTTTGATTTATCCATAAACACAGGCTGCAAATGTTACTAATCTCTCATTAATACAGCAAGATGATTGGGAACGATTTCTACCTCTTTTTCGCTGCAAGTTAAGCATAAGTGGCATATGTTTGACTTAAGTTAAAAAACAACCTTTGTAGCGCAAAGGTTATTAAACTATTGAGACGTTGCAAGGTATGGTGTGAAATAGGTCAGTCCTGAATTGAGAGGCAATAATATGAGTGACAACATCCGCGTTGGGTTAATTGGCTATGGTTATGCCAGCAAAACCTTCCATGCCCCCCTGATTGTGGGCACGCCGGGCCTGGAACTGGCTGCGGTTTCCAGTAGTGATGAAGCAAAAGTGAAGGCAGACTGGCCTACGGTGGCGGTTGTTGCTGAGCCTAAGCATCTTTTTAACGATCCAAATATCGACCTGATTGTGATCCCCACGCCTAACGACACGCACTTTCCGTTAGCGAAAGCTGCGCTGGAAGCGGGCAAACACGTGGTTGTTGATAAACCTTTTACCGTGACACTGTCACAAGCTCGTGAGCTGGATGCGCTGGCGCGCAGCCTCGGGCGCGTGCTGTCTGTGTTCCATAACCGTCGCTGGGACAGTGATTTTCTGACGCTGAAAGCTCTGCTGGCGGATGGTGTTTTGGGAGAGGTGGCGTATTTCGAATCCCATTTCGATCGTTTCCGCCCGCAGGTTCGTGATCGTTGGCGTGAACAGGGCGGTCCGGGAAGCGGCATCTGGTACGATTTAGCACCGCATCTTTTGGATCAGGCGATTAACCTGTTTGGTTTGCCCGTCAGCCTGACGGTAGACCTTGCCCAGCTGCGCCCGGGCGCGCAGGCGACGGATTACTTCCATGCCATCCTGACGTATCCGCAACGTCGTGTGATCCTGCATGGCACCATGCTCGCTGCCGCAGAATCGGCCCGTTATATTGTGCACGGATCGCGTGGCAGCTATGTGAAGTATGGTCTTGACCCGCAGGAAGAGCGTCTGAAAAATGGCGAGCGACTGCCACAGGAAGACTGGGGTTATGATATGCGTGATGGCGTATTGACGCGAGTAGAAGGCGAAGAGCAGGTTGAAGAAACCTGGCTTACCGTACCGGGCAACTATCCGGCGTACTATGCTGGTATTCGTGATGCGCTAAACGGTAACGGTGAAAACCCAGTACCAGCGAGACAGGCTATCCAAATTATGGAGCTGATTGAGCTGGGTATCGAATCCGCGAAACATCGTTCGACGCTGTGCCTTGCTTGATTGGGCTAATGCCGGATGGAGATGCTCAGGCATTTTATCCGGCCTACAATGAAAACCAACGCAGGCCGGATAAGCGTTAGCGCCATCCGGCACTTTACCTGTTACGCTGCGGCGACTTTTTCGCGCAGTGTACGTTTCTCTTCGTTACTCAGGAATGCCATTTCCAGACCGTTGATTTGCGCCTGGCGGATTTGTTCGCGCGTTAGGCCCGCCGCTGGTGCGGCAATGGTGTACTCGTGAATGATATCCACGCCCTGAACAGCCGGGTCGTCCGTGTTCAAACTGGCGATAACGCCATGCTCAAGGAACGTTTTCAGCGGATGGTTCGCTAGTGAGGCAACGGTGCTGGTCTGAATATTTGATGTCAGGCAGGATTCGATGCCGATACGGTGCTCGGCGAGGTAATCCATCAACGCACGATCTTCAACGGCTTTAACGCCGTGACCAATACGCTCAGCGCCCAGCTCTTTAATGGCCTGCCAGATGCTTTCTGGTCCCGCGGCTTCGCCCGCATGTACGGTAATACGCCAGCCGGCGTCGCGTGCCTGGTTGAAATGGGACAGGAACAGACTGCCCGGGAACCCCAGTTCGTCACCGGCCAGGTCCAGTGCCGTAATATGGTCACGGTGGGCTAACAGTGCATCCAGTTCCTGCAAGCAGGCGGCTTCGCCAAAAGTACGGCTCATAATGCCAATTAAGCGTGCTTCGACGCCAAAGGTCTTGCAGCCCTCGCGTACGCCGGCGATGACGGCTTCAACCACACCTGCAACCGGGAGCTGATGCGCCATCGCCATATAGCCTGGAGAAAAACGTAATTCTACATAGTGCAGACCGTTACGTGCTGCATCTTCAATATTCTCAAATGCCACGCGACGACAGGCATCCAGCGAGGCCAGTACCTTCACGCCCCAGTCGAGCTTGGATAAAAAGCTTACTAAATCTGGCTCAGTTGATGTGACTTGCACATGAGGGATCAGCGTTTCCAACGTTTGTGCCGGAAGCGTTAAGTTGAACTGACGACCCAGATCCAGGATCGTTTGTGCACGGATGTTACCATCAAGGTGGCGATGGACGTCGGTCAGGGGGAGGGAAGTATCAATCATGGTCGCACTCGTGTATTTAGGTAAAGTGCAGGCCATTATACAACAGAAAAATGTTCCTCTAAAAACTTTAAAAAAAGCAGTGCAGAGTTCGGGGTTATGGGGAAGCAAGTATCGCCAAATTGCTGACCATGCTGTTAGCGCTCCAACAGAGTGGTGTTCCGACGGCCTGATCCTTGAGACCGTATCACGCTGCTTTTGCCTTGCGGTGGCAAGATGGGCGTAAAGTAAGCAATAACGCATTTCCTGCAGCATGTGTGTAATGAAGGGATTTTATTTTAAGATTATTTACCTCGTTTTTATATAATTACTGCCTGTCAGTGTTATTTTATTCAGATATTTATTGAGTAACATTGCTAATAGCGAAAAATGGACACTTTCCAGTTTATGAATGTGCAGCGAAGTATGTTATAAAAATACAATAACGACTGAGGGTATTAATAAAGTGAAAAGTGTAAAGCTAATTGTCAGTACAATGTTCTGTGGAAGTTTGCTGCTGGCAACTGTGCCTACGCATGCGGCGTATAAAGCGGATGAAACGCATGTAATCCAGTTTAAGAAAGGTACCAGTGGCGCAGATATCAAGGGGACAATTACGGGCGATAAAACAAAAGATTATACGTTTGTCGCCAAAAAAGGGCAGACCATGCAGGCAGTTTTGAAAAGCGCCTGGCCTCATCCTTTCATGAGTATTATTGCGCCGGGCGAACAATTCATTTTTGATGGCATGATGAGTGGTGACACTTATAAAAATACACTGCCTGCCAGCGGTAAGTATACCATCAGAATATATCAAAAAGGCGCGGCGAAGGATGAGGGAAAAACCAACGCATTCCAGCTGCACATGAAAATTACCAACTGATCATGAGGAAAAGATCGCCCTGGTGGTGATCTTTTCCTTTGCTATTAAACTTCTTCACCAGAATAGGCCACAACGCAATTACGGCCTCGGTTTTTTGCCATATACAGGGCGCGGTCTGCGCAATCAGCAAGTTGTTCAGGGGCTGAACGGTTATCAACTGAGGTTACGATACCCAGGCTGATGGTGATGATGCGTGGAAAATCACCTTTAGTCGTGGTCTGAGTTTGTTGTTCTACGTGTTTTCTGATTCGCTCTGCGATGTTAAATGCTGCATCAGCGTTAGTTTCAGGTAGCAAAATAGCAAACTCTTCTCCGCCAATACGCGCCACGATGTCGTTACGCCGACTCAGTCGCTGCATAATTTCTGACAGTTTAATTATCACTCTGTCACCCTGCAAATGTCCCCAGGTGTCATTGACCGACTTAAAGAAATCAATGTCGCAAAAGACAATGCTCAGGGGTTTATGGGTTGCTGTCATTTTAATCTCATTGCTGAGTGCGTTATGAAAATAGCCACGGTTGAAAAGTCGGGTCATCGGGTCGCGGACTGAATTTTCATAGGATAATTCATAGGCCTGACGTGAGGCTTTGTAGCGCTTGAAAATATCAGACATGAGCACGATCATCACGGCCATTGCGCTAAGGCACTCCAGGCCTCTGGCGAGATACCATCCAGCGGAGTCTATATGCGTGTACTTCAGCATAATGATGACACTTAACAGATTGCTCAGGGCAACCAGTGACATACTTACCCAAAACTGTGTTTTTAGCTGGGTTAATTTTGCCCCTAATAAAACGATACAGGTCCACAAGATAATGAGGACATAAATAAAGCTACCACGCCAGGGTCTAAGCCATTCAAACGTTTCTGTATCAACCAACTGAAACGATATTGGCGTAATACGGATGGAGTAGAGGATAGCCATTACCAGATGCAACATGCACCATAAATAAGTGGCGTAAATAACTGTTTTACCATGCTTTTCTTTTTTATTCTTAAACGTATATAAATAGTATGTTGCAAAAAACAGCCCCGTAATTAACATGTTCCTCATAAAGTATAAAACAGCAATGTCATTGTAGATGACACCAGGAAGGCCGTTTTTATAAAAATAAATATAGAGCGCAAGAAATAAGAAAACCCCCGAGAAATAAAACGCGCAGGCCAGGGGTAAAAGATATTTTTTGCGCCGATAACTCATGTAATTCATCGTCATAAAGCACCCCGTCTGAATGTGCAATACACCAGCAAAGGTTGCAATAACCGGATAAAAAGAGAGGCTATAACGCTGATTACTAAAAGGGATATACCAAAGAAAAATGGATGTCGTTAGGGACAGGAGTAAAAAAAAAGTTAAATTCTTTTTGTGAATGTTTATTTGTGTTGTATTCATGATTTTTATGTATATAAAACAGCGCTATATTTCGGCTATCTTCTCAGCTTTGTATTTTGTCTTTTTGATTTTTATTGCTGTTGATTTTTACTGGCAGGAAAAGTCAGGGAGGAATTGGTATTAAAAAAACGATAGAAAACAGATTTGTTTTTTTATATAAGGAGTTGCGCAATGAGTTCTTCATTGCGCAAGACTATTTAACGTATTGTGCGGATGGCGTTAATCAACCCCTGAACGCCTTTTTCAAGTTTGGAACGTGGACATCCGGCATTGAGGCGCACAAAACCTCGTCCTTCTTCTCCGTATGTGTATCCGGGCATGATGGCGACTTTCTGCTGATAGATGAGTGCTTCCTGCAGTGCATGGTCATCAAGGTTGAGTGGACGCAAGTCAATCCATGCCAGATAGGTGGATTGCGGAACCTGCCAGTTCAGTTCGGGGAATGCGTTATTCAGCTCATGCGCGATGTAATGCAGGTTACTGACAAGGTAATCCCGCAGCGCATCAAGCCAGCTAGCGCCCTGTTGGTAGGCTGCGATATGTGCGCTAAGCGCGAGCACTGCAGGTGAGGAAAGACCATCCCGACCCTTTAACGCACTGAGGTAATCGTTGCGACTCTGCTCATCCTCAATAATCCCGTAAGCCCCGGTTAACGCCGGAATATTGAAGCTCTTTGAACCGGAGGTGAACAGCGCCCAACTGTCGCGCGCGACGTTACTCCACGGGATGTGCGGCTGGTCTGCCCATACCATATCCATATGGATCTCATCAGAGATGACTTTTACACCGTGGCGCTGACACAGTTCCGCCATGGTTTCCAGTTCATCGCGCGTCCACACCTTACCGGTTGGGTTGTGCGGACTGCAAAGCAGAAGAATTTTACTTTCAGGCCGGGAGAGCGCTTTTTCCAGCGCAACCATGTCGCAAACCCAGCCGTCAGCGCGCTTTTCAAGTCCGACAGCGCATACCTGGCGCTGATTACCTTCAATCGCTTTGTAAAACGCGTCGTACGCCGGTGTATGAATTACCACCGCATCACCCGCAGAAGACCACTGGCGGATCAGCTCCGACACCATATAGATGACCGAGGGGCCATAAACCAGCGACTGAGGGTCGATTTGGGTATTATGACGCGTAAGAAACCAATGACTAATTGCCGCCAGAAATTCATCATTTTTCCAGCGGCTGTAACCCAGCACGCCATGTGACAGGCGCTGAGTCAGCGCCTCCAGAATGCAAGGTGCGGTGGCAAAATCCATATCGGAGATGGTGAACGGCAGCAGGTCGGCTGAACCAAAACGGTCGGCAACGTAATCCCACTGGGTACACCAGGTACCGTGCCTGTCCACCACCTTTGAAAAATCAAACATACTGTTGTCCTTATGCCTGTACGGTGTTCATCAGAACGGCGATCTCGTCTTTCACTGACTGGACCTGCGGACCAATAACGACCTGAAGGTTATGCTGATTGAGTTGTACTACGCCAATGGCGCGATTGTCCTTCAGCGCTTGTACGTTAACAAGCGACATATCTTTCACTGACAAGCGCAGACGGGTAATGCAGTTATCCAGGCTGACAATGTTTTCCGCACCGCCCAGCGCCGCCAGAATGGCAGGGACGTTGTAACCGGATTTACCCGGTGCACCCGCCATGACTTTTTCGATATTGCTGGCAATTTCGACGTCACGACCCGGGGTCTTCAGATTGAAACGTGTGATGGCGAAACGGAAGATCACGTAGTACACCGCGAACCAGATCGCCGCCACAACAGGGACCAGATACCACTTGGTTGAGAGCCCGTGCAGGATGCCGAACACCACAAAGTCAATCAGGTTACCGTCCGTGTTACCGATGGTGACGCCAAGCACCGCCATCACGGTGAAACCAAGACCGGTCAGCAGGGCGTGGATCACATACAGAACTGGGGCAACGAACAGGAATAAGAACTCAAGGGGTTCTGTTGTACCGCCGATCACGCAGGCAATGAGGCCAGAAATTAATAACCCTTTAATTTTATGACGATTTTCAGGGCGAGCACAGTGGTACATCGCGAGCGCTGCCCCCGGCAAACCACCGAGGAACGCTGGCATTTTACCCTGCGACAGGAAGCGGGTTGCGCTTTCAGAGAAGCCTTGAGTTGTCGGACAGCTCAACTGAGCCTGGAAAATAGTCAGTGCGCCGCTCACGCTGTGACCGCAGACTTCCTGCGTGCCGCCAGCCTCGGTGAAGCGAATGAGCGCCACCAGAATATGATGCAGACCAAAGGGCAGCAGCAGACGTTCACCGGTACCAAACAGCATTGGACCAAATTCGCCCGCGCTGTTGATGATGTGGCCGAGCCCGTTAATGCCCATGGCGAAAACCGGCCAAACCAGGGGAATAACCAGGCCGACCAGTCCCATCACCACCGAAGAGATAATTGGCACAAAGCGGGTACCGCCGAAGAAGGCCAGTGCATCCGGCAGGCGGATGTTGTGGAAACGTTCATGCAGCATCCAGACGATGATCCCGGCAATTACAGCGCCGAGGATCCCGGTGTCGATCGACTGGATCCCCAGGATATTCTGCACGTTGTTGGCCTTCAGGATCGCGGCATCTGTGGTAGGTAAGATACCTTTCGCAGTTAACCAGAAGTTGACGGCAAGGTTCATCACCGCATAACCAACAAAACCGGCAAATGCCGCTACGCCTTTGTTCTCGCGAGCCAGGCCGAGAGGTATGGCAATACAGAACATCACAGGTAAGAAGCTAAACGCAAATGAGCCTACTTTGCTCATCCAGGTAAAAATAGCCTGCAGTACCGGATTACCCAATGCCGGGATCAGCGTTAAGACATCATGACTACTTAACGAGCTGCCGATCCCTAACATGATCCCGCAGAATGAGAGCAGAGCCACGGGCAGCATAAAGGTTTTGCCCAACTGCTGGAAAAATTCCCATAACGTAATTTTTGGTGTGGTTCTCGTCGTCATCAAACGACTCCTCGTAAAAGCTAGCTGACTAATGATGGCGAGAAGATAAAACGTTTTACCTAATTTTAGTGCGGTACAAATCACATTATCGAACGATAATAGAGCGTATAAATATAAGTGATTGATAAAACGTTTTATCCGTCACGTTATCAGGGAGTTTTCCGTTTTTATGGCTATAGCCAAAAAAATAACTATCCATGATGTTGCGCTGGCCGCGGGCGTTTCGGTTAGTACCGTCTCATTGGTGCTTAGTGGAAAAGGCCGTATTTCATCAGCGACCGGCGAACGGGTGAATGCCGCTATTGAGCAACTGGGGTTTGTGCGTAATCGCCAGGCATCAGCGCTGCGTGGCGGGCAGAGCGGGGTAATTGGTTTGATCGTGCGCGACCTCTCCACCTCGTTTTACGCCGAATTGACGGCGGGTCTGACGGAAGCATTAGAAGCGCAGGGGCGCATGGTTTTTTTATTACATGGTGGCAGAGATGGCGAACAGCTGGCGCAGCGTTTCGCTATGCTGCTTAATCAAGGGGTTGATGGTGTGGTGATCGCCGGGGCTGCCGGCAGTAGCGACGACCTACAACAACTGGCCGCCGATAAGGGGATTCCGGTAGTGTTTGCGTCTCGGGCCAGCTACCTGGATGACGTTGACACCGTTAGGCCTGACAACATGCAGGCAGCGCAATTGCTGGTTGAACATCTGATACGCCATGGGCATCAGCGCATCGCGTGGTTGGGGGGGCAGAGTTCTTCATTGACCCGCGCGGAGCGTGTCGGCGGCTATTGTACGACGTTGCTAAAGTATGGTTTACCGTTTCATAGCGACTGGGTGCTGGAGTGTTCATCCAGCCAAAAGCAGGCCGCAGAAGAGGTGACTGCGCTGTTACGTCGTAACCCAACGATCAGCGCAGTGGTATGCTACAACGAAACCATAGCCGCTGGTGCCTGGTTTGGCCTGATGAGAGCAGGGCGTCAGAGTGGTGAAATTGGCGTAGATCGCTACTTCGAACAGCAGATCTCGTTAGCCGGATTTGCCGATGTAGCGGAAAATGCACTGGACGATATCCCCATTATTTGGGCCTGCACGCCCGCGCGTGAAATGGGATATACCCTTGCTGAGCGCATGCTACAGCGCATTGGGCACGATGATGGTCATTCGCGTAACCTGACGCTTTCCGCCCGGCTGGTGGTGGCAAAATAAAACAGGCCCGATAAGCACACGGTTATCGGGCCTGTTGTCACGCGTATTTACTGTTGCGGGATAGCCGGGGCATCCGGTTCGCCGAGAGAAGGCATACCGAACATGCCAACAAACTCATCCAGCGACATTTTTTGTCCGTTTAACGTTACCTGGCCGTTTGCGTATTGCAGGCTGGAACCGATGACGTTGTCCTGCATCGTTGTAATACGGAACATCTGACCCATTGCCGCCAGGCCATTCACCTGTTGCTTCGCCAGATCGGCCGCTTGTTCCTGCTGATAACCTTCAATCTTGGCAACCTGCGTCATGAACTCAGTCGCCATATCGACCGGAATCGTCAGTTTAGCATCCAGCGATTTGACCGAACGATCCACTTCCTGAGCCAGCGTTTGTGGTTCCTCAGTATTCGCTGTCGGATCTTTTAGCAGCAGTGACAGATTAAATGCGGTTTCACCTTTTGCATTTTTCCAGCTCAGTGGGGCAATGGTGATAGCCGGCTCGCCTTTCATCAGAATCGGCAGCGCATTGAAGAAGGCTTCAGTGACTTTTTGCTGATAAAGCTCAGGATTTTGTACCACATCAATCTGCGCCATCAGTGCCTTGGTTTGGGCACTATATTGCTGACTGAACTGGTGTAGTGCTTCACCGTCAATCTGGCCAACTTTCAGCGTCAGTTTACCGCTACCGATATCCTGCCCCTGTAATTTCAGGCTGTTCAGCGTGTAATCCAGCTGGCTGTTGACAGTTTTACCGTCGTTGATCAGATCGGATTTACCATCAATACCCATGCCTTCCAGAACCGCTAACTCTTTACCTTCGACGGAAATCGACAGTTTATCGAGTGACAATTTCTGGTCGCCGATGCGCTCACCAAAGCTGGCAATACTGCTGGAACCCTCAGTTTTCAGGTTATTGAAAGTCATCTGTACTTTCTGGTCATACTCGTTGACCGCATTGACCACGCCGCTTTGCGCATTGCCTGTCAGCGAGACAGCGTTACCTTCTTTGTCTGCTGTAAACTGGAATTCCCCGCCGCTGAAGGCTACTTTTTCGTCGCCTTTCTCATAGTTCAGTGGTTTGAGGGAGAGATCGGAACGGGTATCGCCGCTGTAGCCGATACGGGAGTTAATGACAAATGGCGACTCACCTTTGGCAATATCAAACAGCGGTTTGGTAACGTCGTTATTGACCAGCGTTGTTTTCACGGAGGCCATAGCCGGGATCAGATTCAGTGATTTCAGTTGAGCCAGCGGGAATGGACCGTGATCGACGGTTTCATTCAGGACGATACTTTGCCCCGGTTTTAGCCAGGAATCTGCCTGCCCGGCGATGGGTTTCACCACCATTTGCAGTTGGCTATTGAACACCCCGCGCTGGTAGTTTTGATAACTCAGTTCAATACCCGCCTCAGGGGAGAAACGTTTTAACTGATCGTTTGCCTGCGTCACCATCTCGGCGAGATGCGTTTCAAGTTTCTTACCTGTGTACCAGGCACCGCCCGTCCAGACGATACCCAGCGCAACCACCACACCCGCAGCTACCAGCGATTTTTTCATTTCGATATCCATAAAATAAAACCAGGCGTTTGAAGACGCCTGGAGGAGTGACATGTCTTTAACTCACTACAGCTTAGCAAGAGTTGTTAAAAATATCAGTATCTTGCTATAGCTTGTTATAAACCCGTGCTAAACGACCTGCGCCACTGATGTAAACCGGCGATTCATTCGCGCCAATAAAGGCCGATTCACCCGGTAGCAGCACCAGGCGTTGCTCACCTTTGCTCAATACAGCTTCACCCTCTATGCAGAACAAAATGGCTGCACTTTGCTGGCTGATATCTGCGCCATTGGTAGTAAGGTCATGCAGGGAGAACGCAAAATCGTCAACCGGGATTGGGAAGCCCAGTTCACCATCAGATTCAACCGGCGTGGTCAGTAACTGGTTTGCTGGCTTGGCGACAAACTTCACGTTGGCGACCAGTTCCGGGATATCAATATATTTTGGCGTCAGTCCGGCACGCAGCACGTTGTCCGAGTTAGCCATCACCTCAAGCGCCACACCTTGCAGGTAAGCGTGCGGGGTTTCGGCAAATAAGAACATAGCCTCGCCTGGATTGAGTTTCACCACATTGAGCAGCAGCGGGGAGAAGAGCCCACTGTCGTTCGGGTAGACGTCGGCGATCAGACGGATGGTTTGCCAGGGTTCTCCCTGCTGGCTGTTCAGCGCCGATTTCAGGATCGCCAACGCATGGGATTTCTCCTCATCCTGCATATTCAGCAAGCTGGCGAAAAGATAGCTCAGACGTTCCGCACTCGGCTCTTCCAGGAAATGCGCAATAGCCGGATGTGCGGCGGAAACGGGTTGTAACAATGCAACAATTTCAGAGAACTCGCGGAATGCGTTCATCGCCAGAAAAGGCGTCAAAGCAAATACCAGTTCTGGTTTGTGATTAGGATCCTTGTAGTTGCGCTCGGCCGCATCCATCGGGATCCCCGCGGCGTTTTCTTTGGCAAATCCGATTTCAGAGTTGTGCTTGTTAGGATGAACCTGAATCGAAAGCGGTTGAGCAGCGCAGAGCACTTTAAACAGGAAGGGCAGTTCACCAAAACGTTGGGCAACGGCATCGCCCAGCAGTGCGGATTTATCGTGCTCGATAACGTCGCGCAGAGCAACCGTCTGACCGTCAGCGCCGAGAACCTGCGAACTGCTTTTCGGATGCGCCCCCATCCACAGCTCAGCCATCGGTTGCTGAGTGGGGTTGGCAATGCCATAGAGTTCCGTTAACGCCGTTTTACTTCCCCAGGCGTAGTTCTGCACTGAGTTGATGAGTTTTTGCATTATCAAGCCCTGTTTCAATGTTGAATTTTCTACGGCTATTAAACCAAGAAACCCTGAGCGAAGTAACCTGCACATGTAAAAAGTCGTACTTGTCTCAGTTTTTGTTAAAAAAATGTGTAGGATATGGTGACTCGCTTTTAATACCCTGAGTAATTCCGGTTGCAGAAAGCTCTTCCTTCTACAACCGGATCTGCGGCAGGGAAGCAGGGCAATGGAACATCTGCCCAGAGAATAACCAGACCGAGCAGTAAGTGAGAGCACAATGTCAAACAAACCCTTTCATTATCAGCATCCTTTCCCCCTCAAAAAGGATGATACCGAATACTATCTGCTGACCAGCGACTATGTCTCTGTTGCCGAATTTGAAGGGCAGGAGATTGTTAAAGTTGCACCGCAAGCCTTAACCCTGTTGGCTCGTCAGGCCTTTCATGATGCGTCGTTTATGCTGCGTCCCGCACATCAACAGCAGGTAGCCGATATTCTTCGCGACCCGGAGGCCAGTGAAAACGACAAGTATGTGGCCCTGCAATTCCTGCGTAACTCTGACATCGCGGCAAAAGGCATTTTGCCGACCTGTCAGGACACCGGAACTGCGATTATCGTGGGTAAAAAAGGTCAGCGCGTCTGGACCGGTGGGGGCGATGAGGAGGCGCTGGCACGAGGCGTCTATAACACCTACATCGAAGACAACCTGCGCTATTCACAAAACGCAGCGCTGGATATGTATAAAGAGGTGAACACCGGTACCAACCTGCCAGCACAAATCGATTTGTATACCGTCGACGGCGATGAATACAAATTCCTGTGTATTGCCAAAGGTGGTGGTTCGGCGAACAAAACCTATCTGTACCAGGAAACCAAAGCGCTGCTAACGCCGGGCAAATTAAAAAATTACCTGGTTGAGAAAATGCGTACGTTGGGCACTGCGGCTTGTCCGCCGTATCACATCGCGTTCGTAATCGGTGGAACATCGGCAGAAGCCACGCTGAAAACGGTCAAACTGGCTTCTGCAAAATACTACGACGAACTGCCGACAGAAGGTAACGAACACGGCCAGGCATTCCGCGATGTAGAGCTGGAAAAAGAGCTGCTGATTGAGGCGCAGAATTTGGGACTGGGCGCGCAGTTTGGCGGGAAGTATTTCGCGCATGATATCCGCGTGATCCGCCTGCCGCGTCACGGCGCGTCATGTCCGGTTGGTATGGGTGTTTCTTGCTCAGCCGATCGAAATATCAAAGCCAAGATCAACCGTGAAGGTATCTGGATCGAAAAACTGGAACATAATCCTGGCAAATTTATACCGGAAGAGCTGCGCCAGGCGGGAGAGGGCGAAGCGGTACGCGTTGACCTCAATCGTCCGATGAAAGAGATCCTGGCTCAGCTTTCCCAGTATCCGGTTTCCACGCGACTGTCGCTCAACGGTACAATTATCGTTGGCCGTGATATTGCGCATGCGAAACTGAAAGAACGTCTGGATAACGGCGAAAGTTTGCCGCAGTATGTTAAAGATCACCCGATCTATTACGCAGGTCCGGCAAAAACGCCGGAAGGCTATGCTTCGGGTTCGCTGGGGCCAACCACGGCCGGGCGTATGGACTCGTATGTTGACCAGCTTCAGGCTGCTGGTGGAAGCATGATCATGCTGGCGAAAGGCAACCGCAGCCAGCAGGTGACCGATGCCTGCCATAAGCATGGCGGCTTCTATTTAGGCAGTATTGGCGGCCCCGCCGCGGTGCTGGCCCAGGGCAGTATCAAGAGTCTGGAGTGCGTGGAATACCCGGAACTCGGGATGGAAGCCATCTGGAAAATTGAAGTGGAAGATTTCCCGGCGTTTATCCTGGTAGATGACAAAGGCAATGATTTCTTCAAGCAAATTCAGACGTCGCAGTGCGCACGCTGCGTTAAGTAACGTCAGCCGCCCTTCGGGGCGGTTTTTTTTACCGCACGAACCACCAAACGACAGCTTTATCCTCGTTAATACTCATAAGACCAATGCAAATGGGCAATGTCGAAACATAACCTAATCAACTGTTAATGTAAGGAGCAGGTAATGGTAACGGTACGCCGCGAGAATGATTCAATGGGGGCGATTGATGTTCCTGCCGATAAGCTTTGGGGCGCGCAAACCCAACGTTCACTGGAGCATTTTCGTATCTCAACGGAGAAAATGCCGGTCTCGTTGATCCATGCGCTGGCGCTGACGAAACGCGCTGCGGCAAAGGTTAACCAGGATCTGGGGCTGCTGGCGGAGGATAAAGCCAGGGCTATTATGCAGGCTGCAGATGAAGTGTTGGCAGATAAACACCGCGATGAGTTTCCGCTGGCCATCTGGCAAACCGGGTCCGGCACGCAAAGCAATATGAACATGAACGAGGTGCTGGCCAACCGGGCCAGCGAGTTGCTGGGCGGTGAGCGGGGAATGGAGCGGAAAGTACACCCCAACGATGATGTCAATAAAAGCCAAAGCTCGAACGATGTCTTCCCGACGGCAATGCACGTTGCCGCACTGCTGGCGCTGCGTAAATCTTTGATCCCACAATTAAATGTGTTGACCAAAACGCTCAGTGATAAGTCCCACGCTTTCGCCGATATCGTTAAAATTGGTCGTACACATCTGCAAGATGCAACTCCACTTACGCTTGGCCAGGAGATTTCCGGCTGGGTAGCAATGCTTGAACATAACCTCAGACACATTGAAAACAGTTTACCGCATGTGGCAGAACTGGCGTTGGGGGGAACCGCGGTAGGTACAGGACTGAACACTCATCCCGAATACGCCCGCCGGGTCGCGGATGAACTGCGGGTCATTACCTGCGCGCCGTTCGTTACCGCTCCGAATAAATTTGAAGCGCTGGCCACCTGCGATGCGCTGGTTCATGCCCACGGAGCGCTAAAAGGGCTGGCAGCATCGCTGATGAAAATCGCCAACGATGTACGCTGGCTGGCATCTGGCCCGCGCTGTGGTATTGGCGAAATTTCAATTCCGGAAAATGAACCGGGCAGCTCGATCATGCCGGGTAAAGTCAATCCTACCCAGTGTGAAGCGCTGACTATGCTTTGCTGCCAGGTGATGGGCAACGATGTCGCCATCAATATGGGCGGGGCGTCAGGTAACTTTGAGCTCAACGTCTATCGACCGATGGTCATCCACAACTTCCTGCAGTCGGTACGCCTGCTGGCGGACGGTATGGAAAGCTTCAATGAACATTGTGCGACGGGAATCGAGCCCAACCGTGAACGAATAGATCAACTGCTCAATGAGTCGCTGATGCTGGTGACCGCGCTCAACACCCATATCGGTTACGATAAAGCGGCTGAAATTGCCAAAAAAGCGCATAAAGAAGGGCTGACGCTAAAAGCCTCCGCTCTGGCGCTGGGATATCTAACCGAAGCGGAGTTCGACAGCTGGGTACGTCCGGAGCTGATGGTTGGCAGCATGCGGCCAGGCAGTTAATCCGCAACGTACAGGTGCAGCCGGGGAATAACCAATCTCAACGGCTGCGCCTGAGGTTTAAAGCGATGCTGAACGTTTTCGGCATCGTAATTCAGTAACTCGCCGATATCCGGTACGGTCATACCGTTGTCGTTATTAAGCAAAGCAATCAGTGGTGTCGGGCAGGCATATTGCACCTGTTTTTGCTCTCCTTTGTACCAGACGCGGGCAATAGGCTGCACTTTTACCGGCCTTTTGATCTTCAGGCGGGCCTGCTGCGGTAAGGCGGCGATATCCTGATATTCGCGTTCAAGCTTCTGCTGCCATTCTTCACGAGTCCAGGGATGAACGCTGCGGGGTGAGGTCAGGCTTTTTTCCAGTTGCTGCAGCACTTCATCGCGTTTCAGGTTTTTTATGATGTGCTTATTAGCCCAGCCGAATCGCAGGGTGGCAGGATCTCTGACAACGGTGAGCGTGCGATAGGCATTCAGTGTAATCAGCCCCGGCAGGTGGCGATGCACCCATTCGAAACGTGCTGCCGGCGCCAGCCCTGATTCTACTGTAACAATGCGCTCGAAGGTGGTTTTCAACTGGTTTATACGCTGGATTTGTTCTTCCAGAGCACATTGCGCCGCATTATCAACCTGGTAGCACAATACACCCGGCAGGCGGACGGCCGCTTTGCTGCTGCGGTTTTCGGACTGCTGCTGAATAAACAGGTGACGGTAATGACGCAATGCCAGCGCTTCAGCCTCTTTGCCTAAGTGCTGCTTAACATCAATGTTTTGCAGAGGGGCATGCTCTGCCTCTTTGACCACTTCCGGTAACGAGAATACGCGGGCAATAAGCAGCGTCTGCTGCAACAGGTTTTCGTTCAGAAGCGCCAGTTCTTGTTCCATCTGGCGAAAGGTGCCGTTCAGGCGGTCAACGAGATCGTAACGGGCCATAGGTTTACCATTTTAGTTACAACATACTTTTTTATAACACAACATCCATCGCCTGACCACCGAGCAGAATAGGTCAGGCAGCTGAAATTTCAGGAATGTTATGCCAGACGGGCCAACGGAAAGTAAAACGGGCACCGCCAAGTTCACTTTCACCACAGACGACCGTCCCTCCCATAGCCAACGCTATTGAGTGGACGATGGCTAACCCAAGCCCACAACCCCCGGTCGCCCGATCGCGGCTGGGATCAAGGCGTACAAACGGTTCAAAAACCTGTTCACGTGCGTCTGGTGCAATACCGGGACCGTCGTCTTCCACTACCAGCGTGGCTTGATTGCCGCTCAGCAGCAGACTGGCTTGCACTGTAGACTGGCAATAGCGTAGGGCATTGTTCAGCAAATTATCCAGGACCCGCTCCATCAGGCGCATATCCAACGCGCCGTAGTCGCCAGTTTCGAGATGACGTAATTGCACCACACGGTCAGGATTCACGCTTTGCACATCCTCCAGATGGGTGGTTAACCAAGCAGGTAGGTCTGGTACGCTGAGTTTCAGTTCATTTTGCGGGCGATCCAAGCGGGCGTAGGTCAGTAACTCTTCGATCAACGCTTCCAGTTGGCCGATATCACGATTCAGAGCCTGAGATTCCTGCTCGGTGAGGTTATCACTCATTTCCAGCCGGTAACGTAAACGTACCAGCGGGGTACGAAGCTCATGGGCAATACCATCGATGAGCTGTTTTTTACTGGCGATCAGCGCATTGATATTGTCGGCCATTTGATTAAACGCTACGCCCAGGCGCTCAAAGCTGGAACCACTGTCAAAATGAAGGCGTTCACTCAGATGTCCTTCACCAAAACGTTGTGCGGCGGATTCGAGTCTGAGCATTTCCTGCCAGTGCGGGCGCATCCAGATCAGTACCGGGAAGGCCAGTGAGATAGCAATAAACGCCATCAGCGCGATGTCCAGCAAGCGCATTTGATGAAGAAAATAGAGATAAGGAACCGGGCCGACGGCTAGCACGTAATGGCTGCGAGGAATGCGTTGAATAAAGGTGTATTGATCGTCAAGTGCCACAATATCGCCTTCGCGCAAACGCTGCATGGTTGGGGCATCCAGTGTGTACTTATTTAGCGGTTCAACGCGAAGGTCAAATGAGAGGTTTAAATCCATCTCCTTCAGCGTCTTACCCCAGTCGCGTGGCGGGATTTCGCGTAGTTCACTGCGCATCAGGTACAACGAGCTTTTCATCAAATCGTCGAGCGACTGTCTGCCTGCGCGTTCTGCGGTGAATTTGTATACCAGACCGACCAACAGGGTCATCACCAAAAAGCAGACAAACAGCAGGAGGTAAAACTGCACAAACAGTTTCTTCATAAAAAATCACCGAACGCTCAATAAGTTAGCGAGTGCACGTGTCCCTCAGGGGAAAAGTGGGCACAGCAGTATCCGCCGATGCGTGGGTTCAGAAAGGTTCTCCGATCACCATCCGGCGTGCTTGTCCACGCAGAGTACACTGTATATCTCTTTTCTGCATTCTTATGGCCCCTACGGGCGCAGAATGACCTTTCGCTGGATCACGCATTGCTTTCTATGCTGTAAGTTAATCAAAATCGGGATGGGGTTGTTCTGGCGTACGTCACGACCGCACCTAAAAGGTTACTTCGTTTCTCAACGTAGATGGTGTTGTTATATTCGTAGTTACCTTCGGGATAGCAAATTCTGATATTAGTCCCAAGGTCTGGATCGTCAACATCAGCCCCCGAACAGCTTTTCGAACTTCCTGTAGCATAGACGTATGTGGTGGTATAGGACGAGGGGACACCCGGAATGAACCAGGTTATCGCCATAACCATGATCACTGAAAACAGCACCATGGCAATGCTGATACCACCAAATAATTTTAGATAAGTTTGGAAGGGACTTTTTTTCATTATCCCATTACCTACCAGAAATAAGGTAATTAACAATGACACTGCCAGAGAAATAAGCATGAGGTATTTGGATGTGAGCGGGTAGAGAAATGTCGCTCTGTATATCGTTACCCTCCACCAATAAAAGAGAAAAATTGCGCCGAGAGATGAGACGGTAACAAAAAACAAATATGGATATGAGTATTTTCTCATCCTTGTGACTCCAGAACAATTTCTCCATTTGGGTTTAATAAATTACCATTTGTTTTGAATAATGAAAACGGCTCTCTTGTTTGAATTGTTAGGTACGCCGCAGACCAGAGAATTTGCGCTATCTTTGGGGATATAGGCATAATAATAAAAGGGATATTCTCACCCGTGGCAGGGATGACTGACCTTGCGTATAATGCGTGTCGATACTTCCTGAAAAGTGCTGTGACTGAAAATATGAATCTCAATCGCTGTTGTTATTCGCTACTCATTTTCGCAGCGGTCGGCTGCATTTTCACCGCTTATCCTCTTGTTATATGGTTTCTACTCGCCAACGTTTTGACGCTGCTGTTATACGGCGTGGACAAAATGGCGGCACGTAAGGACTGGCGCAGAGTGCCGGAATCCACATTGCTGGTGTTTGGCGTTGTGGGCGGGTGGGGCGGCGCGATTGCGGGTCAACAAATCTTTCGCCATAAAACACAAAAGGAGCCTTTCAAAACCTACTTCATTATCAGTGTGATAGTGAGTATTTCTGTGATGGGCGTGATTTATAAGTTCTATCCATTTTTACCTTCCTGAGCATGGTTGGTGAATAAACTGCCGGTTTATTTGAGGCAGGAAATATATTTTTCACCTGAACGGCGCACAATTTCATCGGCATTTTGCGTAATATTTTTTCCTTCAAATGCGCCGTAAAGTTGCTTAAATTTCACTGTTCTCAGGCGTTGGATGATGTCGCTGACGGTGGCGGCTGGCAACGGTAGCATATTGGGGTAGCTCCACATAAATGAGACTGCATGGGCACCTGGTGTAACTTGAACGATGTCGCCAGAAAGCACGACGCCTTCGTCACGCGCCCAGTGCAGGACGCAGCCGCCAGCAAAGTGCCCGCCGAGACGTATCACCTTGACGTCACGGGTTAACTCAATGGTGTCGCCATCCCAGAATCTAATCCACGGGCTGTCGCGCATTACCCACCTTCTGTCGCTGGCATGAAGGTAAATCGGCGCGTTAAATTCCGCAGCCCAGTCCTGCATGGTGGTGTAGTAATGAGGATGCGAAATCGCGATAGCCTTAAGGCCGCCAAGGGACGTTATTAGCGTTTTTGTGGCATCGTCGAGCGTGGCAATGCAGTCCCACAGAATATTTCCTTCTGGGGTGCGCACAAGAAACGCGCGCTGATCAATTGCAAAATCAGGAACGGTGCGGATGCTTAGGAGAGTACTGTCGTGTTGCTTCCACTTATTTGTATGTGATGCACACAGGGTGCCAAAATCGATCCATTTCTGCCCGCTTGTGGGGACATATTGACGTTCATCCAGGCAGATATCGCAATGTTCCGGATGGGCGCCAGCTACCTCATAGGATGTTCCACAGGTTTTGCATAACGTGATCATCGTGTCCTCCTCATATACCGAACACAGTCAGCATGGCACACAGATACACAAGGATGTGCCTGTTAGTGCTCTACCCGATAAGTCAGTGATGATGGAAGTGGGGGTTGTGGCTCAACCAAAAGAAAACAGGAATAATGCCGACACGGATCTTGTTGATTACCATCTTCCAGAGAAAAATGAGGATATTGTTTGGAAAATCGTCTGTTCAACACCTGGCTCAACCGTTGGGGGCTCACTCCAGATGGTGAACCGTTTGAAACGCACACATCGCAGCTTTTGCCTGTGGTGGTGGTCAAGGACGGGCAGAAAGCCATACTAAAGATCACCGACGATGACAGTGAACGGATCGGCTGTGAACTCATGGTCTGGTGGAACGGAAATGGCGCAGCGAAAGTACTTGCTCATGCAGCAGGGGCGATTCTGCTGGAACGTGCGACAGGGACAGAGTCTTTAGCGGACATGTCCTGGACTGGCAACGATGCGCAGGCCTGTCGCATTATTTGCCATGCTGCCAGTAGACTCCATCTCTCCCGAAATGCGTCTACGCCTGCGTTAACACCTCTGCACCATTGGTTTCGCGATCTGGCTCCTGCCGCGAAAAAGCATGGCGGTATCCTGACGCGTTGTGCTGCGGTGGCAAACGTACTGCTATCTTCACCCCATGATGAAGTCGTATTACATGGCGATCTACACCACGGCAATATTCTTGATTTTGGAACGAGAGGATGGCTGGCTATCGATCCCAAAGGACTGCTGGGCGAGCGTGGCTTTGATTACGCCAATATTTTTACTAACCCCGATCTTGCCGAGCCCACCAGACCTGTCGCCATTGAGCCGGAAAGATTCACGCAACGAGTCAACATTGTGTCTGAAATCGCCAGAATTGAACGGCAGCGTTTACTGATGTGGATTGTTGCCTGGTGCGGGTTGTCGTCCGTCTGGTTTCTGCAAGAGGGCGACAGCGCAACGGTACCTCTGCGTATTGCGGAGCTAGCGATGGCGGAACTTGCTTCAGGTGGTAATCAACTTTGATCTACGACACTGGGTTAGTAATTCTTAAGAGTTATCATTAGCCTGATAAACGTTATATTAATTAATCAGTGAACGGTGGTGTGGTGTGTTGTTTAGCTCAAATGTAATCGGCGGGAAACAATGAACGCATTGTTTTCATTATTTAAAAAACGCCCGAATATTGTTTTGTTGATGGTCTTACTCATCGGGGCAAACATTGTGGCGTGGCTATGGGCTTTCACCGCGTTTGGCAACAACACGTCATTACTGGCACTGAGTCTGATTGCGTGGTGCTATGGTTTGCGCCATGCCGTTGATGCCGATCATATCGCCGCGATAGACAGCGCTACGCGTAAACTTATGCAGCAGAAAAAACGCGCCCTGACGACGGGAGCCTGGTTTTCTTTGGGGCACTCCACCATTGTGGTACTGGCAAGCATTGGCATTGCACTGACCACCAGCGTGTTTAAGCAACATATGGCATGGTTTCAGAATGTCGGCGGTCTGATAGGAACTACGGTCTCTGCCGTATTTTTGCTGATTCTGGCTACCATTAATCTCATTATTTTCTGCCAGGTCTGGAAGGCATTCCGCCATCTTAAACGCACCGGTGCTTACGATGGCGCCACGGAAGATATTACTGTTTCAGGCCCTCTAAACTGGCTTTTCCGCTCAGCGTTTCGGCTGGTAGGTAAAGACTGGCATATGTATTTTGTCGGTTTTCTGTTTGGTCTGGGTTTTGATACCGCCACTGAAATTTCTTTGCTGGGAATTTCTGCTTCAAGCGCGTCCAGTGGCATGTCGGTTTGGTCAATTCTCGTGTTCCCGGCGCTGTTTACCTGCGGTATGGCGTTAATTGATTGTCTCGACAGTATTCTGATGGTTGAGGCCTACGGCTGGGCGTTCAATAAGCCGCAACGCAAGCTCTATTACAATATGACCATTACCGGGACTTCCGTGATTGTTGCTCTATTTATTGGCGGGCTGGAGGCGCTGGGACTTCTCTCTGACGCGTTTTCGCTCCAGGGTGGTTTGTGGGATACCGTCAGCAATTTGAGTGACCATATGGGAAATGTCGGATTTGCGATTATTGGCGTCTTTATCGGCTGCTGGATTATCTCCGCCGTAAACTACCGTTGGAAAAAATACGACGGACTGACGTTTAGTTGACACAAAAGAAAGCCTTCCAGGAACAGGAAGGCTTTGATCTTTTTAAGACTGACTAATTCGCGTTCACGGGTTGTGGTTTTTCAGTACTCTTTTTCAGGATCCGGTTAGCCAGCACGCCAGACATCATCGAACCGTTCACGTTTAATGCCGTTCTGGCCATATCGACGACAGGCTCGATAGCAATGAAAATCCCCACCAGCGCGACCGGGAAGTTCAGCGTTGAAAGGACGATCAGTGCAGCAAATGTTCCGCCACCGCCTACACCCGCCACCCCAATAGAACCCAGCGCAATCGCAGGTAGCATGGCGAGCAAAAAATGTACTGATAGCGGATCAATCCCAATTGTTGGAGCAATCATCGCCACCATAATAGCCGGGTAGATCCCGGCGCAGCCGTTTTGCCCCATGCTGGAGCCGAATGAAGCCGCAATATTAGCAATGGTGTTTTGCACGCCAAATTTTTCCTGTGCGGAAATAGCCAGTGGAATAGATGCTGCACTGCTGCGTGAAACAAATGCAAAAGTTAATACTGGCCAGACAGTTTTAAAATAGTGAACGGGATTATTTCCGCTCAGAACCAGTATCAGTGCGTGGACGATAAACATCATCAGAATCGCAAGGTAACAGGCAGCAATAAAGCCTAACAAACTGGCAAATTGTTCAAATCGATATGCGGAAAATACGCCTGCCATTAATGCCATCACACCATAAGGGGTGAGGGCAATAACGATGCGCACCATTTTCATCACCCAAATCTGGATAGCGTTAATACCAGCACTTAATTTTTCACCTTCTTGCGGGGCGTCTTGTTTGACCTTTAATAATGCCACGCCGGCAAGCAGGGTGAAGATAACAATGCCAATGACGGAAACGCTTCTGGCTCCTGTTAGGTCGAGGAAGATATTCGTGGGGATCAGAGATGTAACCAGTTTAGGTAGTGAAATGGCGGCAGTTTTACTCACATCGTCTGCAGTCAGTGTGGACTGCATATGAACAAACGCACTGGCGTCCAGACCTAATACATGCGCAGTCAACAGCCCAATAAAACCGGCAATCATTACCAGACAGAGCATGCATCCGACAATGGTTAACGACATTTTCCCAATGCCAGCGCTGTTTTCGAGCTTATTAATGGCTGAGAGAATAGAGATGAAAATCAGCGGAACCGCAACCAGCTTCAGTAAATTAACATAACCGTTGCCGATAACATTATACCAGTCGATAACTGTTTTACTTTCGTCAGCAGCAATGAGATGCAGGGATAAGCCGATAACGGCACCCATAAAAATAGCGATGAAGACGCTTTTTGAAAGAGAGTGACTTTTTTGGTTGATTCTAAAAATTGCCCATGAACAAACCAAAAAGAACGCGATATACGCAAGCGTTACGAACATATTGTAGCCTCTTGCCTCATTCAGCACCTGAAATGCCGGAAAGAGTTTTGTTAGTGCGAAAAAAACCTATGAACCATAAGGGTTCAGGACCGCGACGGATTATAGGGAGGGGGGAGGGCTACAGCCACACAAAAAGTGTGGAACGGCTTCGGATGGCGTTTATATGCCTGTTCTGTAGACGATTACACGTGACAGTGTAACGTATTGCGAATAATCCAGCCGACCAATGAGATCGGCCCGGTGGCATTACTTCTGCGGCTAGTCGTCCCAGGCGTGCGGTGCGAACAGATAACCTTTGTTGCGTACCGTTTTGATTCGATAGGGTTCAGTCGCGTTATCGAGAAGTTTTTTGCGTAAGCGGGAAATCGCGACATCGACGCTGCGATCCATACCGTCATAACTTACGCCACGCAGGTTCTTTAGCAACGCATCACGGTCCATAATCTGCCCGGCATGGGTTGCCAACTCCCACAGTAATTCAAAATCAGCGGTGGAAAGAGAGATTTGCTCGCCGCCGAGCAGCACGGAGCGGTTGGTGGGATCGATTGCGAGTGTGCCAAAGCGCAGCGTTGTGTGCGGTGTGATGGTTGCCGCCTGAATGCCTTTAGACTGTGCTGAGTGTTCATTCTGGCGCAGGTGCAGGCGCAGGCGAGCCAGCAGCACAGCTGGCGGCGTTGTCTTCAGGATGTAGTCACAGGCGCCCATTTCCAGCGCAAGGATATGGTTCATGTCGCTGTCCAGCGAGGTGAGCAGGACAATCGGGCCTTGCCAGCGCCCGCGTAAATCGCGGCAGATAGTCATCCCGTCTTTGCCCGGCAGCATGATATCTAATAACACCAGATCGGGTTGAACGTGCAGGATTTTCTCCTCGGCCAAATCACCACGAGGTTCAAGGATAACCTCAATATCATGCCGGGCCAGATAGGCTGCAATCAGTGAGCCAACTTCGGGATCATCTTCAACAAATACGATGGTGTTCATATCATTCATTTTGAATATAAAACGCCAACATACACCGCCCCGGTTTTTCCTTCCATTAATCTTTTCTAAACAAGAACGCTTCCGTTATGCTAGAGGCTGATGTTATTGATGTGTTAAGGCAGAGTGATGGGACTCGTTATAAAAGCGGCGCTTGGTGCGCTGGTGGTGGTGTTGATTGGCTTGCTGGCGAAAACAAAGAATTACTATATTGCTGGATTAATTCCACTGTTCCCGACGTTTGCGTTGATTGCCCACTACATCGTGGCCAGTGAGCGTGGGATCGAGGCGTTACGTACAACCATTGTATTCAGTATGTGGTCGATTATTCCCTATTTTGTCTACCTTGTTTCACTGTGGTATTTCACCGGGTTTATGCGCTTACCCGTCGCGCTCGGCGGTGCAGTAGTGTGCTGGAGCCTGAGCGCGTGGTTGCTGATCTTTTGTTGGATCAAACTGCACTAACGCAGATGACGCCCGCCATCAAGGGCAAAACTACGTCCGGTGACAAAACAACTGGTTAGTAGGTAGTCAATTAAATCTATGACCTCTTTTTCACCAGGCGCAGTTTTCATCAGTGATTTGTTCAGTGCCTGCTGGCGATACTCTGCATCGTCACCCTCGTTAAACAGGATAAGTGAGGGGGCAATCGCGTTCACTTTCACTTCCGGTGCCAGTTTGCGCGAGAACGAGCGGGTCATATTGTCCAGTGCCGCTTTGCTGGCAGCATAAGCAATGTGCTTGTCGCTGCCGCGCTCCACAACATAATCCGTGAAATGGATGATGTCGCTGGCAGCGTGCCCATGACCGCGTAGCAATCCTTCCAGCGCGTGGTTGAGCAGGTAGGGCGTATTGACATGTATCTGCATCATGCGTGACAGTACTTCGCTAAGCGGTGTGCCGGGTTTTTCGGCTACCCAGGCGCTGGCATTATGCACAATGGCGCGCAAGCCATCCGTCTGTGCTTTGACCTCATCAGCAAAGGCCAGCACACCTTCATCCGTGGAAAAGTCAGCCGGGATACAAATCGCCCCTGCTTCTCGCAGGCCGTCAATGGCAGGATAGTGAGTACGGTAGCTGACAATAACTGGCTGTTTTTGATTCAGAAAGTGCCATGCGACGGCGAGGCCGATACGACGACCACCTCCGGTGATAAGAATTGGCAAAGGGTTTTTTTTACCCATCGTAATCTCCATATGTCGCGAACGATGGGTATAACGTTACCCCATCAGCATCCAGGTAGCCGGCACAGCAGCAACAAGCAGCAGGCCGATCAGCGCCATCTCCTGGCGTTTTAATACGTTTTCATGCGTGTGCGTTTTACGGGCATAAAGGAAAACCAACAGCCCTGGCGCATACAACACCACAGACAGCAACAGATGCATCGGACCTGACGCATACAATAACCATATGCCATAAATACTCGCGCCGATACCGACAGCCTTATGAATTGGACGGGTGGCAATTTTTAACAGAAATGCGCCGACCAGCAAATAGGGCACCAGAATCATCTCTGAGGCGATAGTCAGTAACGTATTGTAGTCGGAGCCTGTGAGCCAGATTAGCACAAGGCAGATTTGTACACAGATGTTGGTTAGCCACAGCGATGCCGATGGCGCACCCTGTGCATTCTGTCGCGCAAAAATACGCGGAAACGCTTTGTGCGTGGAGGCGAGGAACGGCACTTCCGCCGCCATAATCGTCCAGCTTAAATAGGCCCCGCACACGGAAACAATCAGACCCGCAGCAATAATAATTTCGCCCCATGGCCCCATCATTTTAACCATCAGACCGGCCATTGATGGATTGCGGATCTCCGCCAGTTCTGGCCGTGCGACAACCCCGAGAGATAGCAGGGTGACTAACAGGTAAACGCCCAGTGCGGCGAGTACAGCCAACAGCGTGGCGCGACCTACATCGCGTTTATTTCTGGCGCGGGCAGATACCACCACCGCGCCTTCCACACCGATGAAAACCCACAGGGTGATGAGCATGGTATTTTTGACCTGCTCCCAGACAGGCACGCCCAACGCGACGCCGGTAAAATCGAGAGTAAAGGTGTCGAGCTTGAACAGCATGAACGCCAGCACGATAAACAGGCCTAGCGGCAGTAGTTTTGCCAGAGTAGCAACCAGGTTAATGCTGGCCGCGGTTTGTACTCCCCGCAACACCAGAAAATGGACTATCCATAACAGTACCGATGCGCCGACAATCGACTGCCAGGTATTACCGTCGCCGAACAGACGTAATTCCGGTGTGTCGGTAAAGAAACTGAGCGCAGAGAAGACGATGACCAGATACGAAACGTTAGCGATAACAGCGCACAGCCAGTATCCCCACGCAGAGCAGAAGCCAATCAACTCGCCGAAACCTTCACGTGCATAGGTGAAGATGCCGCCGTCCAGTTCAGGACGGATACGCGTCAGGATCAGCATAGCAAAGGCGAGCAAAAGAATACCCGCACCGGTAATCGCCCAACCAATCAGTAACGCAGCCGGGCTGGCTACTGCCGCCATATTTTGTGGCAGGCTGAAAACGCCAGCGCCGAGCATTGAGCTTAAAACCAGCGCGGTCAGTGCGCTCAGACCCAATTTCTTTTCCATTTGTATCCAGTTACAAAAACGAGAGTGAGAGAATAATTATTTTGGCAAACCGCATAAAAATGGTGAAAGCCACTAAGGCGCGGGATTTTACGGAGAGAAGAGAACGCATGCAATGGGGATAGAGAGATTTGTGACTAATAGTGTGAAAAGTTGTCTTAATACTGCTGTTTTTGTTTTGTCTGGAAACAGAACTGCGCGAAATTATCAGGTCTACAAGGACTGTAGACCTGATAAGGCATTGGGTATTACTTATACAGATCGGCGCTGATCGTCACGTTGTTACCACGTTCTGACCACTGGCGGGTAATGTGATAGTACTTCGCGCCTTTCTTCGCTGCGCGTTTTGCTACCTGATAAGAGACTTCCGTCATGTTGCCGTAGTTACCGGTGAACTTGATGCTGTCGAACGGTACCATCATGGCGGCGGTCGCTTTGTTCAGCTCTTCAACTTTGGTTCCATCCGGTAGCGTGACAGTGTAACGTCCGCCTTTGGTGGATTGCGTTTCGAAGAAGCGGCCAACTTCAGCACTCGGAGAAGCGGTAGTTGCTACGCCCGGGATCTCAACTTTCTTCGCGGCTTCGCCACCTGCTGCTAATGCGGCACGACCAGCATCTGAATCTGCTGGGATCGCATCAGGGCTTTGTACAATGCGTTTTTTCGCATCAGCTTTATAGATGAATGCAGTAATACGCTGGTTGCCGCCCTGGTTGGCATCGACCTGACGCACGATATAGAAGGAGTAAGCACCTTTCTCTTTCGCTGCTTTGGTGATGGCATCGTTTACTTCAGGCTGGCTACGGTAGAAACCTTGCACTGTAACGGTGTCGTAAGGTTCTATCAGAACGGCCTGATCTTTTGGCAATTCCATAACGCCGTTAATGACACGGTTTTTTGACGCTTCCGCTTTTTCAGCGTCGGCTTTATAGACGTCGGCAACAACGCGCCAGTTACCGCCGCTGCCAAAATCTGAGGTATCAACAACATAAAAGGAGGCTGCACCGTCTTTATCTGCACGGCGCGAAACGGCAGCAACCGCATCACCGATAGCATTAAAACGACCGGTGACCACAATGCGGTCATAGGGTTTCAGGGCAGCCGCTTGCTCCGGCGTCAATTCTGTCGCTGCATTTACAGAAAAAGCAGTCGCAGAAATAAGTGCGGACGCCAGGAGAGTGTTCTTAAGCTTCATAAAAATAATCCTTCGCCTTGCGCAAACCAGGTACTGGTATTGTTATTGACTAGAAACGTCGCTGATTATTGCATTTAAATTGTGTCAGTGTCTGCGTCATTTTTCACTCATCGTGTCACGTTAGGTAACAACAGCGATAACATTTTGTGATATGCCGAAAATTTCGGCGTTTGGTGACCAAAACTGATAAAGCAGTTGAATTTCATAAGTTAATTTAATGTTAATCAATTGTTTTTGACAGGTAGGTAATCATGTTTTGCCGCTTCGCTTGAGCGAATTATCAGCCTTTGTGGGCTATTTTTAGGGCATTTTATCTGTCTGAGGTTCGATTCATCTCTATTTCGCGAATTTCATAATAAATACTGTTTTTTGGCGCTAGATCACAGGCGTCATTTTCAGTAGGTTATACAGAGTTTGTTACTGTTTTATTTTATTGAGGTAACACTGACCTCTCTCGAGAGTGCGCGCATGCCTCGTGCGAACATTGATAAACCATCATCATAATTACAGATGGAAGGGAACATTATGCGAATTGGCATACCAAGAGAACGGTTAACCAATGAAACCCGCGTTGCAGCCACGCCGAAGACGGTTGAGCAACTGCTTAAACTGGGTTTCAGCGTCGCGGTTGAAAGCGGTGCAGGTCAACTGGCTAGTTTTGACGATAAAGCGTTTGTACAAGCAGGCGCAGAGATTGTTGATGGAAATGCAGTCTGGCAGTCAGAGATTATCCTGAAGGTCAATGCGCCGGAGGAGGCGGAAATTCCGTTACTCAATCCGGGCACGACGCTGGTGAGTTTTCTTTGGCCCGCGCAAAACCCTGAGCTGCTGCAAAAACTTGCAGAGCGCAACGTGACCGTTATGGCGATGGACTCCGTGCCGCGTATTTCGCGCGCACAGTCGCTGGATGCCTTAAGCTCGATGGCGAACATCGCCGGGTATCGCGCTATTGTTGAAGCTGCACATGAATTCGGTCGCTTCTTCACCGGCCAGATCACCGCCGCAGGCAAGGTTCCACCTGCCAAGGTCATGGTGATTGGTGCGGGGGTGGCTGGTCTTGCGGCGATCGGTGCGGCAAACAGCCTGGGCGCTATCGTGCGCGCTTTTGATACCCGTCCGGAAGTGAAGGAACAGGTGCAGAGTATGGGCGCAGAGTTCCTTGAACTGGACTTTAAAGAAGAAGCGGGCAGCGGCGATGGCTATGCCAAAGTGATGTCCGAAGCGTTCATCAAAGCCGAAATGGAACTCTTCGCTGCGCAAGCGAAAGACGTCGACATTATCGTTACCACTGCGCTGATTCCGGGCAAACCGGCTCCGAAACTGATCACCCGTGAAATGGTCGATTCGATGAAAGCGGGCAGCGTAATTGTCGATCTTGCCGCGCAAAACGGCGGTAACTGCGAATATACCGTGCCTAACCAGGTGACCACCACCGAGAACGGGGTGAAGGTTATCGGCTATACCGATCTGCCTGGCCGTTTGCCAACGCAATCTTCCCAGCTGTACGGTACGAACCTCGTCAACCTGCTCAAACTGTTGTGCAAAGAGAAAGACGGCAATATCACTGTCGATTTTGACGACGTGGTTGTGCGTGGTGTCACGGTGGTTCGCGAGGGTGAAATCACCTGGCCTGCGCCGCCGATCCAGGTTTCTGCTCAGCCGCAGGCAGCGCCAAAAGCCGCACCTGCGCCGAAAGAAGAGAAAAAACCTGTCTCTCCGTGGCGCAAATATGCGCTGATGGCGCTGGTAGTGATTTTGTTTGGCTGGCTCGCCGACGTCGCGCCGAAAGAGTTCCTTGGTCACTTTACGGTGTTCGCGCTTTCCTGCGTGGTGGGTTACTACGTGGTCTGGAATGTGTCACATGCGTTGCATACTCCGCTGATGTCTGTGACTAACGCCATCTCGGGGATTATCGTGGTTGGGGCGTTATTGCAAATTGGCCAGGGTGGCTGGGTGAGTTTCCTGAGCTTTATCGCGGTGCTTATTGCCAGCATTAATATTTTCGGTGGCTTCACCGTGACTCAGCGCATGCTGAAAATGTTCCGGAAAAACTAAGGGGTAACATATGTCTGGAGGATTAGTTACAGCTGCATACATTGTTGCCGCGATCCTGTTTATTTTTAGTCTGGCGGGGCTTTCGAAACACGAAACCTCTCAGCAGGGTAACAACTACGGCATCGCCGGGATGGCGATTGCGCTGATTGCTACGATTTTTGGTCCGGATACCGGCAACGTTGCGTGGATCCTGGTAGCGATGATCATCGGCGGCGCGATTGGTATTCGTCTGGCGAAGAAAGTCGAAATGACCGAGATGCCGGAGCTGGTGGCAATTCTGCACAGCTTCGTCGGTCTGGCTGCGGTACTGGTTGGTTTCAACAGCTACCTGTATCACGATACTGGCCTGGAGCCGATTCTGGTGAACATTCACCTGACGGAAGTGTTCCTGGGTATCTTCATCGGTGCGGTAACCTTTACCGGTTCTGTGGTGGCCTTTGGCAAACTGCGCGGCAAGATCTCCTCTAAACCGCTGATGCTGCCGAATCGTCACAAAATGAACCTGGCGGCGCTGGTTGTTTCTTTCCTGCTGCTGGTGGTGTTTGTTCGTACCGAAAGCGTGGGCCTGCAGGTTCTGGCACTGTTGGTGATGACCATTATTGCACTGGCCTTTGGCTGGCATCTGGTGGCCTCCATCGGCGGTGCGGATATGCCGGTTGTCGTGTCAATGCTTAACTCCTATTCAGGATGGGCGGCGGCGGCAGCGGGCTTCATGCTGAGCAACGATCTGCTGATCGTTACCGGTGCGCTGGTCGGTTCTTCTGGTGCGATCCTGTCTTACATTATGTGTAAGGCGATGAACCGTTCATTCTTCAGCGTTATTGCGGGTGGCTTTGGTTCTGACGGTTCTTCTACCGGGTCTGATGAAGAAGTGGGTGAACATCGTGAGATTACTGCGGAAGACACAGCAGAAATGCTGAAGAACTCGCACTCCGTGATCATCACCCCGGGCTACGGCATGGCAGTGGCTCAGGCACAGTATCCGGTCGCGGAAATCACTGAGAAACTGCGCGCGCGCGGCATCAAAGTGCGTTTTGGTATTCACCCGGTAGCAGGGCGCTTGCCAGGTCATATGAACGTGCTGCTGGCGGAAGCCAAAGTACCTTATGACATCGTGCTGGAAATGGATGAGATCAACGATGATTTCGCCGATACCGATACCGTACTGGTTATTGGTGCCAACGACACGGTTAACCCGGCGGCGCAGGATGACCCGCGCAGCCCAATCGCCGGCATGCCGGTACTGGAAGTGTGGAAAGCGCAGAACGTCATCGTGTTCAAACGTTCGATGAACACCGGCTATGCAGGTGTGCAGAACCCGCTGTTCTTTAAAGATAACACCCATATGCTGTTTGGTGATGCCAAAGCTAGCGTGGATGCGATCCTGAAAGCGCTGTAATTGCCAGTAAAAGTAAGACGGCCTCTGCGGAGGCCGTTTTTTTAAACATCCAGTTTACGCTGGGTGATCCATTCCACACGAGCCGGATCGCGATGCGAGAAGAACGCGCTGGTTCCGCTGTCCATCGCGGCAATTTGCGTCATCTCTTCCGCCGTTAGGGCAAAGTCCAGCACCTGAATATTCTCGGCCATCCGCGCTTTACGCACGGTTTTCGCCAGCGAAATAATCCCACGTTGATAAATCCAGCGCAGCACGACTTGACCAACGCTTTTGCCATATTTTTCACCAATAGCCGATAAGACTGGGTTCTGAAACAGGTCATTGCGTCCTTCAGCGAACGGTGCCCAGGCTTGCGGTTGAATATTCCGGCTCTGCATCCAGGCTACTGCATGCGGCTGCTGATGAAAAGGATTCACCTCAATTTGGTTAACGGCTGGGATAATGCGATTGAAAGCGATTAAATCTGCCAGACGATCCGGATGAAAGTTACTCACGCCAATCGCGCGGATTTTCCCTTCTTCATATAATTCTTCCATCGCACGCCAGGCACCGTGCACATCGCCATAGGGCTGATGAATCAAATAAAGGTCAATATAATCCAGTTGAAGCCGTTGCAGAGAACGTGCGAATTGCGCCTTTGCGCCTGCATAGTTGGTATCCTGTAACCACAGTTTGGTAGTCACAAAAAGCGCCTCGCGGGGGACTCCGCTTTGCTTAAGTGCGTTGCCGACCTGAGTTTCATTCTGGTAGGAGGCAGCGGTATCAATCAGGCGATATCCTGTATCAATGGCATCCCGTACGGCTTGCTCACATTCGCTGGCATCGGTCATTTGATAAACGCCAAATCCGAGCAGGGGCATCTCAACACCGTTATTCAGAACTGTTGTATTCATTGGGTTCTCCTGAGCATCATCGTTGCATTGGCTGCAGATTAGCAAATCTGTGTTGATACGATTAGTCTGTGAAATTCGCATGGACCTATGAGTAGAATTCATTTCTGAAAGGTAATTGTTGGAAGTCAGTCACAAAATATGACGCCTATGATTTCACCATTCATGATTTCAGTTCATAAACTCATGCGGTTTTAACCGTCTAATCACGGCAATACGTTGTCTATATACTGCGACCTGACTTTTTAGAACATGACAGGGCACTATGCGTACACGTGAACATGCCTCACCGGTAACTACCGCAAGCCAGACCGGTCTTACTTTTATTCTGATCCTCAGTGGCCTGATGGCCTTTACATCGCTTTCTACCGATATTTATCTTCCAGCAATGCCGACGATGGCCGAGGATTTACATGGCAATGTTGAGCTGACGATTACTGGTTTCTTAATTGGTTTTACTATCGCACAGTTGATTTGGGGGCCGATTAGCGATCATATGGGGCGGCGTAAGCCGCTGTTTATCGGCATGGTGCTATTTATCATTGGTTCCGCAGGGTGTGCGCTGTCTACAAGCATCACGCAAATTGTTTTCTGGCGGGTATTTCAGGCGCTTGGAGCCTGTACCGGGCCTATGCTGGCGCGAGCGATGATCCGCGATCTCTTTGCACGTACTCGTGCGGCGCAAATGCTCTCAACCCTGGTGTTGGTTATGGCGATTGCGCCAATCGCCGGACCGTTGATTGGCGGGCAAATTATTCGCCTGAGCACCTGGCACTCTATTTTTTGGCTGCTGGTGGTGATTGGTGCGCTGATGTTTATCTCCCTAAACTGGCTGCCCGAAACATTGCCGGAAGATAAACGGGTGAAAGCCTCTTTGGCTGGCGCATTTCGTAATTACCGTTCGTTGTTAACGAATGGGCGTTTTATGCGCTATACCCTGAGCCTGACGTTTTATTACGTCGGTGCGTACGCGTTTATTACCGGGTCACCGTTTGTTTATATTAGCTATTACCATGTTGATCCACAGCATTACGGCTGGTTGTTTGCGCTAAACATTATCGGTGTTATGGCGATGAGCGTGGTTAACCGCCGTCTGGTGCAACGGCACGCTCTGGAACAGCTGCTGAAATATGCGACGCTGCTGGCGGCGCTGGCTGCGGTTGTGCTTGCGCTGCTGGTTAAGCTGGAATCAGGTGGCGTCGTTGCCATTATCATCACTGTTTTTCTGTTTTTCTCGATGAATGGCATTATTGCTGCAACGTCGACTGCTGCGGCGTTGGATGCGGTACCGAACATTGCGGGTTCAGCTTCGGCGCTGATTGGCGCGTTGCAATATGGCAGCGGTATTATCTCATCGTTGCTGCTGGCCGCTTTCAGTGATGGCACGCCCTGGACCATGGCGTGGATAATAGCGTTATTTACGCTGTTAAGCGCCGTTTTGGCTTTTCGCGCGAAACGATAAAGGAAATGCCCCGCGATGGCGGGGCGAAAACTCATTCTTTGTTCAGATCGCTAAGCAGCACGGCAATGCTTTGACCGCCGTTGGTTTGCTCAAGCGCGATTTTCACGATGATGGTTAGCGGCACAGAAAGCAGCATCCCCACGGGACCGAGCAACCAGCCCCAGAAGATTAACGACAGAAATACTACCAGCGTGGACAGCCCCAGCCCGCGGCCCATGATCCGCGGCTCGAGGATATTCCCGAATACCAGGTTGATGACAAGATAGCCTGCCAGAACCACCAGCGCATCGTAAAGACCGCTGAATGCCAGCACCTGAGCAATAGGGGGAATGGCCGCCAATACAGAACCGATATTAGGGATGTAGTTCAGGGCGAAGGCCAGTAATCCCCAGACAAAGGCAAAGCGCACATCCAATGCAGCAAGCATGCCCCAGGCGACCAACCCGGTCACAATGCTGATTGCCGTTTTAAGCACCAGATAGTGGGAGACGCTGTCGATGGCGCGTTGAATCGCCGCCATACCTTCAATGGGGCGACTCATCATTTGTTTGAGTTTGTTGGGCAGTTGTGGTACTTCCAGCAGCATAAAAACTACCGTCAGTAGCAGTAAAAATATCGATGACATAGCATTTGAAAGCTGCGCCAGTAAATTGGTCACCAGCGTCATTGCCGCGTTCGGATCGATATATTTGACGAGTTCGTCCACGGAAACGCCGATCCCTGCGCGTTGTAACCATGGTTCAAGATTTTTCAGTGGGATAACCAGTGAAGAGCGATATTGCGGTAGCGTTCGCGCAAGTTCATTTAAGGATGTACCTAAATACGCCAACAGCAGCACCATTAACATTACAATAATAACGATAAGCAATGACACCGCAATTACGCGCGGTATGCGAAGCTTGACCATCCGCTGCACAACGGGATTGAGCACAACGGCTATAAATAACGCCAGAATAAAGGGGACGATGATATCTGCGGCAAAGCGAATACCGCTCAGGATGATAACCAGCATGCCCAGCATAATGACTATTTTTAGACCGTTAAGCGTGATGATCGGTTTCGCCATGTGTATTCCCGCATTTTTCATTTTTGAATCTGCATAATAATGTGATTTGCGTCGAGCCGTTATAACAAAAATCAAACGGGGCAGGTAAAGAAGTGAAAAGACTTTGAGTTCGTCTTGAAGCTATGATACAAATCATCTGTGTTTAACTACCGAGGACAATTATCATCCGCGATGATGAGAAGCAACACTGCGGATAATTGTAATATTATGGACAATATGTTCAGGATGTTTTTGCGTTTACCTACACTTCTTCGTACCTCCTCCACTTTCTTGCTTGCGGGTGAGCAACACTGGCGCAACGCGCTTTAGTCCCTTCTTCTGCCTGAGCTGGCGCTGTGCGCTTAGCTAACTAATTTTATTTTTTGGTTTACTGCATGCAGTAGGCCTAAAGGACTATATTCTCAAGCAGGAGAAGCATCATGTTTTACTGGATATTATTAGGTCTGGCCATCGCGGCTGAAATTACTGGCACGCTGTCAATGAAATGGGCAAGCGTCGGTCATGGTAATTCGGGCTTTATTTTAATGCTGGTAATGATCGCCTTATCGTATATTTTTCTCAGTTTCGCCGTTAAAAAAATTGCCCTTGGTGTGGCCTATGCCTTGTGGGAAGGTATCGGTATTTTATTTATTACGCTGTTTAGTGTGTTGTTATTTGACGAAACCTTGTCCACGATGAAAGTGGCTGGACTGGTCTCGCTGGTATTAGGCATTGTGCTGATCAAGTCTGGTACTCGAAAACCTGCCAAAACGAGCAAAGAGGTGACCCATGCAGCAGTTTGAGTGGGTTCATGGTGCCTGGCTTGGCATGGCCATCGTGCTGGAAATAGTCGCTAACGTCTTTTTGAAGTTTTCAGATGGATTTCGCCGCAAGATTTATGGCGTGCTGTCGCTGGCTGCCGTGTTAGCGGCCTTTAGCGCGCTGTCGCAGGCGGTAAAAGGTATTGACCTTTCTGTTGCCTACGCCTTGTGGGGCGGGTTTGGGATTGCCGCGACGTTAGCGGCTGGTTGGGTGTTGTTTGGTCAGCGCCTGAATAACAAAGGCTGGATTGGCGTGGCGCTGCTGCTGGCCGGAATGGTGATGATTAAACTTGCCTGATATCCGTGCTGCCCGTTAATGCGGGCAGCATGTGTTACTCCTTCGCCAACGCTTCCAGCTTATCGCGAAAACCGGTCACGGATATGGCGCGATTATCGGCTCGCCAGCGATCTTTCGCCGCTGGAGCGGAGCTTTGTACGCCAATCAACTGCCAGCCTGAATCTGTCTTCAGCATCAACGGTGAACCGCTGTCGCCCGGGAGCGTGTCGCACTGGTGTGACAAGACGGTATTCTGCGCCCAGCCGGTCACTACACAATCCTGATGGGTGTACAAATCGTCCAGATGATCTTCCGGATAGCCCGACTGTGTGACTTTGCGATCGGCGGTTTTCAACGCCGCGGTTAACGCCGCTTTATCACCTTCAAATAATGGTAGGGGCGTGATTCCGGAAGGCGGGTAACGCAGCACCACCAGACCAAAATCCCACGGGGCTGCTGATGGCGGCACAATCCAGCCTTCGCCATCGGCTTTTAAACGCTTACCGAGTGAGGGATCAACCCGTCCTTCGATTCCATGGATTTCATAGCGCCAGACACCCTTTTTCGACACAAAGCGTAACGCGACGGCTTTATCCGGTTTGCCTTTCGGTGGAGCGAGCAAGCAGTGTCCTGCAGTCAGGGCCAGATGCGGTGAAATGAGCGTGGCGGTACACAGATTACCACTGGCTGTTTCCAGTTGTCCGATAGCGTCCCATGGTGATTGCGTTGGATCAGTCACTTTTGTGCGATCGTCATGACCAAAAAACAGCGTTTTTATGTTTTCTGCTTCAGCGGTAGTCGTTGCTGGCTGATCCGCATGCGCAACAACGGGAAAAAAACAAATTGAGCCCAGTAATACAGCAATGGTTTTATGCATAGCACACTCTGGTGGGGAATTATGATTATAAACAGCAAACCCTCAGTTAATACTATAGACGGGACGGCGAGAAAGTGGGAGTAAAATCAGATAACTACACTCAGGAAAGATAAAAATGCATGGCGATGAGGGCGCAAATTATCAGAGTAATAAGAATGAACTCAAAGCGGTAATGTGACACCATTTTACCCTCCGAAAGGCGGCGCTACATCAGGTCGATCTAGCGCCGTATGCTATGGCGTGGGGGACGCCATAGTGACTACAAATGCGTTATGCTGCAGGTTGAGCTGCTGGTTTAGCGGTGTCGTGTTTTACGGCTTTTTTGGTGTGTTTTTTAGCGGCCTGAGCTTTCTGCTCTGGTGCTTTTTGTTCTGCTGCTGGCTTGGTTGCCGCTTTTTTGGTGTGTTTTTTAGCAGCCTGAGCTTTCTGCTCTGACGCTTTTTGTTCTACAGCCGGTTTAGTGGTGGATTTTTTAGCGTGTTTCTTGGCAGCCTGCGCTTTCTGCGGCGCTGCTTTGTGCTGTTTTTTATGATGCGTGGTTTTTGCCGGCGCTGCTTTGGTGGTTGCAGCAGCAGTCGGAGCGGTAGTAGCAGTTGTCTCAGCAGCAAACGCGGCAGAAGACAGACCCATAGCAGCGGCAACAACCAGAGCTAATACTTTTTTCATTCTCATACCCTCGATTTGGTTTTTCATTCAACCCCACTGCGGGGCCGTTGAAATAACTATATCGCTGTAATCAGAGGGCTTCCGTGAGTCATTGGTTTCGGCGTGTAACGATATGTACAATGACTCACGGTATGAGATTACAAATAGCGGGTTTCCAGATGAGCGCGGAAATAACGGCTGCTGAGCGGTTCGCCGGTGGCCTGGGTAATAAGCTGTTCAGTGGTAAAACGGCTGCCATGCTGCCAGATGTTCTGACGTAGCCAGTCAAACAGGGGACCAAACTCACCTTGTGCAATAGACTGATTCAAATCAGGCAATGCGCGGTTAGCGGCACTGAACAACTGCGCCGCATACATGGCGCCCAGGGTATAGGAAGGGAAGTAGCCAAAGCCGCCATCGGTCCAGTGAATATCCTGCATACAGCCGTTACGATAGTTTCCGATCGTTGACAGCCCCAACCAGGACTGCATTTTTTCGTTCCACAATGCCGGGATATCATCCACTTCAATATCGCCATTAATAAGCGCACGTTCGATTTCATAACGCAGGATCACGTGAGCGGGATAGCTTACCTCGTCAGCATCAACACGGATAAACCCGGGTTTAACCTGCTGGTTCCAGGCGATGAAATTGCTTTCTTCAAACGCTGCCTGATTGCCAAAGTGGCGCGTTACAGCCGGAATTAACCGCATCAGAAAGGCTTTACTGCGTCCCAGCTGCATCTCAAAGAACAGACTCTGGGACTCATGAATGGCGGTTGAGCGTGCCAGAGCAATAGGTTGCCCAGACCAACTGCGTGGCAGGTTTTGCTCATAGCGCGCATGACCGGTTTCATGGATCACGCCAAACAGTGCGCTGAGTAATTCGTTTTCATCATAGCGGGTGGTAATGCGAACATCTTCTGGTACGCCGCCACAGAAAGGATGTGCACTGATATCCAGCCGACCAGCGGTAAAGTCGAAACCTAGCTGTGCCATTGTTTCAAGACCCAGCTCTCGCTGTACAGCTGTTGGGAAGGGACCTACCGGGGCGATGAGCGACTGCTGAGACTGCTTTGCCACCACCTTGTTCAGCAGATCGGGCAGCCAGCTTTTAACGTCCGCGAAAAGGACATCCAACTGAGCGCTGGTCATTCCTGGTTCAAAGATGTCCAGTAGCGCGTCATACGGCGAACAACCTTTTGCTTCTGCGTGCAGTCGGGCTTCTTCGCGGCTATACTTCACAACCTCTTTCAGGTTTTCGGAAAATCCTTCCCAGTCATTAGCTGGTCGCTGGCTACGCCAGGCATGCTCACAGCGGCTTCCCGCAAGTGATTTTGCTTCTACCAACGATTCGGGCAACAAGGATGCCTGGTGATGCAATCGCGACATTTCGCGCAGGTTCGCCTGTTCTACATCGTTAAGATCTTCCTGTTGCGCTGCGGCAATCCACATTGCCACTTTCGGATCGGTTAACAGTTGGTGCTCAAGCACGCTCAGCTCGGCCAGCGCTTCGCCTCGGGCTTTACTGCCTCCTGGCGGCATCATGGTAAACATGTCCCAACTGGCGATTGCCGAGAGGTGGGAGAAGCGAGAGAGCCGCTGGAACGTGCGGGTGAGCTGATGGTAATTATCATTGTTACTCATTTTTTGTTCTCGTTCTGTTTAGGTGTGGTTAAGAAGTTTACCGTGATTCACTCACTTTTCATAAACACACCTTTGTACCCGGTTTTCCGTAACAGCTTTTTATAGCGAAAAGCCAGCAGAACCACAAAACAGATGGCGTAGATAATAGGGAGCGGTGATAACACTTTTACCGACCACAGATAATGCAGCGGTAGCAAAATGGCGGCCAGGTAGACGTAGTTGTGCAATGTTTGCCAGCGTTTGCCCATTTTACGCTGAGCGGCTTGTGTCGAGGTCAACGTCAACAGGAATAAGATAATCCAACCGGACATACCCAGCATTAGCCATGGGCGTGAAACCAGTTCACGACCCAACAATCCCAGGTTTTGTATACCCAGTTCCAGCAGAGCATAGCTGGTAATATGCAGTGTGGCCCATGCAAAGCACCATAAACCTAACAACCGCCGGGTACGAAATAACAAAGGCTGCTTTGCATAGCGTGCGAGCGGCGATACCAGCAGGGTAGCAAGCAAAAACTTCAGCGCGGTAATTCCCGTAAAGTGCTGGATATCTTTTCCCGGGTCGGCACCCAACCAGCCATGCTGCGCGGCCCAGAAGAGCCATAGCAGGGGTAAAAAACCGGCGAGATGCAGCAGCACTTTCAGGCCGGTTATCTGTTTTGCAGTCAACCTCACTTAAAAATACTCCCGAAGATCCATGCCCTGATATAACGATGCCACCTCATCGGCATAACCATTAAAAGGTAACGTGGGCTGTCTCTGTACATCAAGAATGCCACCGGAACCGATAAAACGCTCAGTAGCCTGAGACCAGCGAGGGTGATCAACCTGCGGATTTACGTTGGCGTAAAATCCGTATTCATTTGGTGCTGACATATTCCAGGTCGTCGGCGGCTGCTCACGCGTCAGCTTAATACTGACTATCGATTTAATGCCCTTGAAGCCGTATTTCCAGGGTACGGTCAGGCGTATCGGCGCCCCGTTTTGCGGTGGCAATGCTTTGCCATATACGCCTACGGTGAGAAGTGTGAGTGGGTGCATAGCCTCATCCAACCGCAGACCTTCGACATAGGGATATTTCAACCCACCGCCAATAAAGCGGTCTTTCTGACCCGGCATTTCATCAGGGGCGTAGCGTGTTTCAAAAGCGATGTATTTGGCGTGACTGGTTGGCTCAACCAGCGCCAGTAATTTATGCAACGGAAAACCCACCCACGGCACAACCATCGACCAGGCCTCAACGCAACGCATCCGATAAATACGCTCTTCTAATGGAAAGCGTGTGGTCAGCGCATCATGATCCAAGGTTAAAGGTTTGTTGACCTCACCGCTGATGGTTAACGTCCAGGGATCGGTTTTCAGGCTACCGGCATTGGCGGCAGGATCGGCTTTATCCAGACCAAATTCGTAGAAATTGTTGTAGCCCGTCACCTTGCCTTCTGGTGTCAGTGACAGGCTGTTTTGCCAGCGTTCGGGCTTTGTGAACTCAAGCGCTTTGCCTGCGGGTGCGGGTGGACGATCGTTGCCTTTAAACCAATCCAGCAAATTAGCCTGTGTAGGGGAGGACAGCGTGGCCGCAGCAGCACCTATCCCAAGTGCTTTGAGGATCTGTCGTCGTTGCATAAAAAATACTGACTCGGCTGTAACATCTGCTTCCCGAAGTGGACGTTTTTTTAGCATGACTTTTCCTTCTTATTTTCATGTTAAGGAAAACAAAGCGACGTTTCCCTGTTGATGTCTGACGTGTCTGTAACGACATACTGCTCGCATGCGTATCCCTGGATCCTCACGAAAAGTTAAAAATTTTGTGATAACTTCCGCCCCTTGCCTGAGGTAAGCTTTCAGCACGACGAGAGGGGGATGACACTGATGGCAGGCGCGAAAAAGATATTTTTGGTGGAAGATGACAGCGATATTGCCTCACTTTTGCAGCTTAGCCTGAAGGATGAGGGTTACGAAATTGTTCATGAGGCAGACGGAGCTCGTGCGCTTGAACAACTGGAGAAACACGTCTGGGATGCCGTTATCCTCGATCTGATGCTGCCGGGTGTCGACGGGCTGGAGATTTGTCGTCGCATTCGCCAAATGAGTTTTTATTTGCCCGTCATTATCATCAGCGCCCGCACCAGCGAAACACACCGTGTTTTGGGGCTGGAAATGGGCGCCGATGATTATCTGGCCAAACCTTTCTCGGTGCTGGAGTTGATGGCCCGGGTGAAGGCGTTGTTTCGCCGTCAGGAAGCAATGAGTCAGAACCTGCGTATGGAGGCGGGGATTATCACCGTTCATGGCGTAGAGATTGACCCATTAGCCAGGGAAGTCCGCCAGCATGGTAAATCCGTCGATTTGACACCGCGCGAATTCGATCTGCTCTATTTCTTCGCCCGTCATCCAGGCGAGGTCTTTTCGCGTCAGGCGCTGTTAGATCAGGTGTGGGGCTATCAGCATGAAGGGTATGAGCATACGGTGAACAGTCATATTAATCGCCTGCGGACCAAAATTGAAAAGGATGCTGCGGAGCCGGAAATTATTCTCACGGTTTGGGGACGAGGCTATAAGCTTGCTGCGGTTAACGCGGAGCATCAGCCATGATTTATCGCCTGTCGCTGAGCCAGCGTCTGACCCTCGTCTTTACCTCCATTATGCTGATTTGTGCGGTTACCGTCAGTGTTGTCCAGATCCGCAGCAGTAAACAGTATGGTGACGCCATGGTGCAAAGGCTCTCGCTGGAGCTGGCGAGCAAGATTGTCAAAAGTGAGTCGCTTATTGATGCCAGCGGGCAGGTTAATCGCCAGACCTTAAAAGGATTGTTTAATCACCTGATGACGCTCAACCCCAGCGTGGAGCTGTATCTGGTTTCACCGTCAGGTGAAATACTCGCCGATGCCGCACCGCCCGGGCATATCCAGCGGCAGAAAATTAGCGTGCAGCCGATCCAGGATTTCCTTAATTCAGATGCGTTGCCCGTCTATGGCAACGATCCGCGTAGCAGCCAGCAAAAAGTATTCAGCGCAGCGCCGGTTTTATATAACGGTGAGCTACATGGCTATTTGTACATTATTCTGCAGGGTGAAGACCTGAATATGCTGGCGAATACCGCCTGGCAAAAAACGCTCTGGAATACCGTGGCCTGGACGTTAATACTGGTTTTATTAGCTGGTGCAATCGCTGGATTCCTGGTGTGGCGATGGGTGACGAATCCAGTGAAAAGGCTGACTGGGCAGGTGGTCAAACTGGAACAGGACAGCATTAGCGTCATCAAACAGCTGGCGCAAAAAAATCCCGAACCGGTACCGGAGAATGAAATAGCGCTGCTGAACAATGCGTTTATCGAGTTAGCGCAGAAAATTGCCCAGCAGTGGGATTTATTAGCAGACAGCGATCGTCAGCGCAGAGAGTTTATTGCCAATATTTCGCACGATTTACGCACGCCGTTGACTTCACTGTTGGGGTATCTGGAAATGCTGTCGCTGAAAGCCGATACGATGACGCCGGAGGAAAATCGGCATTATCTTAGCATCGCGCTGCGCCAGGGGCATAAAGTTCGCCATCTGTCACAACAGCTGTTTGAGCTGGCGAGGCTGGAGCATGGCGGTATAAAACCGCAGCGTGAACGTTTTGCTATTGGTGAATTGATCCAGGACGTGGCACAGAAATTTGATCTCCCTGTTGCCACGCGTCATTTGCAGTTGCACCTTGACGTAACGGGGCCGTTACCGCTGGTGAATGCCGATTTATCGATGATAGAAAGAGTCGTGACGAATTTGCTGGATAATGCTATCCGTCATACGCCTGACGGAGGCGAAGTACGGCTAAAAGTCTGGCGTGATGAAGACCGTTTATTAGCCGAAGTGCAGGACAGTGGGCCAGGGGTAGAAGAAGCTGTGCGAGAAGTATTGTTTCAGCGCCCGACCGCGTTAATTCCCCGTGAGCAGCGGGCTGAGCGCGGCGGTCTGGGCTTACTGATCGTGCGTAGAATGCTCGAGCTGCATGGAGGGGATATCCATCTGGTTAGCTCAACGGCAGGGGCTTGCTTCCGTTTCTCGTTGCCGCTGGCGGATTCTCCTCTGAGTAGCTGACGGTGAAATTCCGGAGTAAAGAGGGTTTTGGCATTGTACCCATGGGCATTGCGTAAAAGTTGGTAGGTTGTCAGTGATAATGAGAATTTTTATCATACATAGGTAATTCATCAACTTATCTTCGATGAGCGCAAGGAGATCGTATGTCACAGGATGCCGACAACCTGTATATCGCCAGGACCAAAGCAGTTGCTGGCTGCTTTTCAATGTTTTTACTGATGTTTGGCCTCACGTTTACCCCGTTGTTTTTCCCCGCGAGTCAGGACCTGCTTGCCAAAGGGTTACTTTTTCCGCTGCTGTTTGCGCTGGAATTTGTTGTGCTGGTTCCGCTGTATTATTTCTTCTTTAGAAAAAGAGAGGGACTGGGCAAAGGCATTTTCAACGCCAGGTGGTTTGCCATTTTGTTCGCGGCGCTGCTGTTTATTCAGCTTATCCTGCCATTGATTTTGGGTCTCAGACAAACTGAAGCGTGGGTGACCAGCCAAATATCCTTAAGTAGTTATGCGTTGTGGTTATCTACGTTGACCCTGATATTTATCGCGCCAGTTTATGAAGAAATTGTTTTCAGAGGCTGTTTATTCAACGCGTTCCAGTACTGGTTCAATAATAAAACCTGGCTGTCGTCAGTGGTGGTATCGGTCATTTTTGCCATCATGCATACGCAGTATGTGGATCTACGCACGTTGCTGATGTTGTTTCTTGTGTCGCAGGTGTTGATCCTGGCCAGACTGAAAAGCAACGGTCTGTTGATGCCAATTTTGCTGCATATAGTGATGAACGGGACGGTTATTGCTCTGCAGATGGCGGCTCAGACGTTACAGCCAGGGTGATGAAGGTGATGCCCGGAACCCGGGCATCGTGGATTATACGTGCAGACGATGGTGCAAACGCGCACCGACCAGCAACGCCAACACCAGCATCAGGGCGATAAATCCGCCCACACCGTTCCAGCCATAGCTGTGCCAGAACACACCGCCCAGCGTACCGGCAATACTGGATCCGAGATAATAGCTGAACAGATACAGGGAAGAAGCCTGGCCTTTAGCGCGTTTTGCTCGTGGTCCAATCCAACTGCTTGCTACGGAGTGCGCGGCAAAGAACCCGGCTGAAAAGAGCAGCATCCCGGCGAAGATCAGCCATAGCGATGTGAACAGGGTCATCAAAAGTCCAACCAGCATCACGCCTGTTGAAAAGAGCATTACCGGGCCACGACCATAACGAGTGGTCATAGAACCCGCCTTTGGCGAACTCCAGGTCCCGGTCAGATACGCCACAGATAACAAACCTACAACCGCCTGGCTGAGCTCCCACGGGGAGAGCATCAGGCGGTAGCCGATGTAATTAAACAGCGTGACAAACGACCCCATCAACAAAAAACCTTCCGCAAACAGCAGCGGCAAACCTTTGTCGCGCCAGTGCAAGCGGAAGTTGATAAACAACGTTTTCGGGCGCAGCGACGTAGGTCTGAAATGACGGGATTCCGGTAAGATTTTCCAGAACATCAGTGCAGAGGCAAGGGCAAAACAGCCGATCGCCGCCAGCGCGATACGCCAGTTAAAAAAGTCGGTAAACACGCCGCTGATCAAGCGACCACTCATACCGCCAATCGAGTTACCGCTGATATACAGGCCCATTGAGAAGGCGACGAAACTGGGATGAATTTCTTCACTCAGATAGGTCATCCCTACCGCCGCGACGCCGCTCAGTGAAAGTCCTATCAGAGCACGCATGATTAAAATACCGTGCCAGCTGGTCATCATCGTTGAAAGCAGCGTACAACAAGAGGCGAGCAGCAGCGCGGTAACCATCACCGGCTTGCGGCCAATAGCATCTGAAAGTGGGCCGGTAAACAGCAACCCTATCGCCAGCATCGCCGTTGAGATGGAAAGCGAAATACTGCTGCTGGCGGGAGATACCCCAAACTCGTGCGAAAGCACTGGCAGTATGGGTTGTACGCAATAGAGGAGGGCAAAAGTCGCCAGCCCGGCGGAAAACAGCGCCAGCGTGACGCGCATAAATGGGGATGTTCCGCGTTTGATAAAACCATCCGGCGGGGTAACTATCTGTTCATCAACATCGCTTGTTGGCGCGGTATCGACAGTTGTTGTACGGCTCACTTGAAATCCTTGCTCATTCAATTACGTCTACAGGACCAGCCATAAGAGTATGAAAATCACAATATTCTGTCTAATATATTAATAATCTCAAATAATATTTTAAAAATATGAATATCGAACTGCGTCATTTACGTTACTTTGTGGCCGTTGCCGAAGAGCTGCATTTTGGTCGGGCGGCGGCGCGGTTAAACATTTCGCAACCGCCGCTAAGCCAGCAGATCCAGATCCTTGAACAGCAGGTTGGCGCCCGGTTACTTGCCCGTACTAACCGTAGCGTGGCGCTGACCTCTGCCGGAAAGCAGTTTCTGGCAGACAGTCGGCAGATCCTCGGGCTGGTTAATGAAGCCGCCGCCAGGGCTGAGCGTTTGCATCTGGGAGAAGCAGGGGAATTGCGTATCGGCTTTACGTCGTCCGCGCCGTTTATCAAAGCGGTTTCAGATACGCTATCTCTGTTTCGCCAAAGCTACCCGGCAGTGCATATGCAAACCCGCGAAATGAACACACGTGAGCAAATTGCCCCGCTTAATGAAGGAACGCTGGATTTGGGACTTCTGCGCAATACGCAGCTTCCGGAAACGCTGGAGCGTGAAATCATTCTGCATGAACCACTGATGGCGATGATCCCACGCGCGCATCCGTTGGCGCAAAAACCCGTGGTAACTTTGGCTGAGCTGGCGAATGAGCCATTTGTCTTTTTTGACCCCCATGTGGGGACAGGGTTGTATGACGATATTCTTGGCCTGATGCGTCGCTATGGACTGAAACCGACGATTGCGCAGGAGGTTGGCGAGGCAATGACTATCATCGGGCTGGTGGCCGCAGGATTAGGGGTTTCTATACTTCCTGCTTCTTTTAAAAGGGTGCAGCTGTATGAAATGTGTTGGATCCCGATAGCGGAAGAAGATGCTGTCTCGGAAATGTGGTTAGTGTGGCCAAAGCATCATGAGCAAAGTCACGCCGCGCAACGCTTTCGTGAGCAGCTGCTGGCGGCCGTTAAGGCGATTAATTTAGTTTAAAAATGGGTGAAAATGTGCAGTAAATCACAAGGCTAAGTAAAAAGTTGACGGAAGCCATTGAAGTGCTTCACCATAGCCCGCAGATTATTTCGGAGCGCGAAAATAAAGGGAGTAAGTGGTGGTTGCTGATAGTCAGCCTGGGCATATCGATCAAATTAAGCAGACCAATGCGGGCGCGGTTTATCGCCTGATTGATCAGCTAGGTCCGGTATCGCGTATTGATCTCTCTCGCCTGGCACAATTGGCGCCTGCCAGCATTACCAAAATTGTCCGCGAAATGCTCGAAGCGCATCTGGTGCAAGAGCTGGAAATCAAGGAAGCGGGTAGCCGTGGTCGTCCGGCCGTTGGGCTGGTTGTCGAAACGGAAGCCTGGCACTACTTATCCATTCGTATCAGTCGCGGCGAGATTTTTCTGGCGCTACGCGATCTGAGCAGCAAACTGGTGGTTGAAGATTGTCTTGAAATGGCGCTGGTCAGTGAAATACCGTTGCTGGATCGCGTGATAACCCAGGTCGATCAGTTTTTCATCCGCCACCAGCAAAAGCTGGAGCGCTTAACCTCCATCGCCATCACCTTACCCGGTATTATTGATACTGAAAACGGTATCGTTCATCGCATGCCATTTTACGAAGATGTCAAAGAGATGCCGTTGGGCGAAGCGCTTGAGAACCATACCGGCGTGCCAGTGTATATTCAGCACGATATCAGCGCCTGGACGATGGCCGAGGCGCTTTTTGGCGCATCGCGCGGAGCGCGCGACGTCATTCAGGTGGTGATCGATCATAACGTGGGTGCCGGGGTGATCACTGACGGGCATTTACTGCATGCAGGCAGCAGTAGCCTGGTGGAGATTGGCCATACGCAGGTCGATCCCTACGGTAAACGCTGCTACTGCGGCAACCATGGTTGTCTGGAAACGATCGCCAGCGTCGACAGCGTGCTCGAACTGGCGCAGGTGCGCCTGAAGCAGTCAATGAGTTCTTCTCTACACGGACAACCGTTAACGGTAGACGCGCTGTGTCTGGCGGCCATGCAGGGTGATTTATTGGCGAAAGATATCATTAGCGGCGTCGGGACCCACGTCGGTCGAATTCTTGCCATCATGGTGAATTTGTTCAACCCGCAAAAGATATTGATTGGCTCTCCGCTCAGTAAAGCGGCAGATATCTTGTTCCCAACCATCGCTGACAGCATTCGTCAGCAGGCGCTTCCGGCTTACAGTCAGCATATAGTCGTTGAAAGTACCCAGTTTACCAATCAGGGGACGATGGCAGGGGCGGCACTCGTGAAGGACGCGATGTATAACGGTTCTTTGTTGATTCGTCTATTACAGGGTTAACATTTTTTAACTGTTGTACGAAAAATTGCGCTATCTCAAGCTGATCCTGGTCGTCATACCTTAGACTTTCTCCACTGTTTTATTTTCCTGACTTATATTTTCAAAGCATAACGGTGGAGTTAGTGATGCTGAAGCGTTTCTTTATTACAGGTACAGACACTTCTGTTGGGAAGACCGTGGTTTCCCGCGCATTACTACAAGCGTTAGCGTCAGGGGGTAAAAGCGTTGCAGGTTACAAACCTGTGGCCAAAGGCAGCAAAGAGACGCCCGAAGGTCTGCGCAACAAAGATGCACTGGTACTGCAAAGTGTGTCATCTATCGAGCTGCCCTATGAGGCGATTAACCCAATTGCGTTGAGCGAAGATGAAAGTAGCGTGGCGCATAGTGGTCCGGTCAATTACACCCTGTTATCCAACGGTCTCGCAAGCCTCAGCGAAAAAGTCGATCACGTTGTCGTGGAAGGCACCGGAGGCTGGCGGAGCTTGATGAACGATCTGCGTCCGTTATCGGAGTGGGTGGTGCAGGAACAACTGCCGGTGCTGATGGTAGTGGGTATCCAGGAAGGCTGTATTAATCATGCGATCCTCACCGCGCAGGCGATAGCCAGCGACGGACTGCCGTTGATTGGCTGGGTTGCGAATCGCATTAATCCTGGGCTGGCGCATTATGCGGAAATCATTGATGTGCTGGGTAAAAAATTACCTGCACCGCTGATCGGTGAACTGCCTTATCTGCCTCGTGCAGAGCAGCGTGAACTGTCGCAGTACATCCGCCTGTCAATGCTCGGCAGCGTGCTGTCGGTAGATAGAGTCGTGGCGTAACGTACGCGACAGCACCGACGCCAGGACACAGGCAATCAGTAATCCGGGGAGCAGGCGATACTCCCCGGTCATTTCACAAACCATCAACGTCGACATTATTGGTGCATGCGTGGTAGCCGCCAGCAGCGTGGCCATCCCCGTTAATCCCAGCAAAATGGCAATTTCATCCGAGCCTGGAAGCCATAATCCCCATACCTGACCCAGCAACATGCCCACCGACAAGCCGACAAACAGCGTTGGCGTAAACACGCCACCTGGTGCACCGGATCCACTGCTGGCAAGCACCGCCAGTAATTTGCAGATAAAAATCCCGCTAACCACGGCCAGCAGCGGTGGTGAAAGTAAATATGACTGCACCACGCTGTAGCCATTACCCCAGACCGCAGGCGTGAGCAATGAAAGCAGGCCAACGATCAACCCGCCAAGCGCCAGTTGCCACGGTGGCGAGAGTTTTAAGCGCAAAAATACATTATGGCTGGCGGTCATCAACCACATGAAGAGCGGTCCGCAGATGCCAGCAGCCAGGCCGGTGCTGACAATCATAACGTATTCCAGGGCATGCAATTCCCGCGACAGGTGCACGGTATATAGCAGCGCATTGCTGTCGCTAAGCAGATTGGTGGTGAGTAATGCGACTACGGCGGACACCACTACCGGCCCCAGTGAGGCAAGGATCAGCGTGCCAAACAACACTTCGGCAATAAATAAACTGCCCGCCAGCGGGGCATGATAGGCTCCGGCCATACCCGCTGCGGCGCCGCAGGCAATCCATAACTTCCATTCTGTACGCGGAGTAAAGCGTTGAGCAAAGCAGGAGGCCGCCAGGGCCGCCAGTAAAATCATGGCACCTTCGCGCCCGATGGCGCTCCCGCTGGCGACGACCAGTAACGAGGCAAGTGATTTCACTAGGCTTGCACTGACGTCAAATTGCCCGTCGGTTTGCAGGGCTTCCATATAATCAGTGGGAGCCTGTGGACGTAAACGGTTAAATTTTTGCCAGCCCCACAGTAGTAATCCCGCTGCCAGACCGCCGAGCGCAGGTGTCAGCATACGCCTTAAAGGCGAAAGGTTTGTCGCTGCGTTGACCAGACTCCCCGTGTTGTTGCTCAGAAACAACCATTCGAGAAGCAGCATGGCATGACGAAATCCTGCGACGGCCAGCGCAGCAAGGATGCCAATCAACGCGGCGATCAGCAGACGGCGGAACATGGCACGCAGGTCAGGGTAAGCATGTAAATGATGCATGAGTGGCCAGACTGGAAAATTCAGACGCTCTATTTTGCGGCTATTAGGCAACAGAAGCAAAAGCTCAGCGTGCGCAACAGGATGATGCACCACAGGCAGGACAATTCCTGCCTGTGACGAAATTAACGGAACAAAGGCTTATCGGCTACCGGGAGCAGTAACTGTGATTGCCACTGTGCCAGCGTCAGACGCGCCAGCTCACCCAGCGCCTGGTAGAACGGGTGGTCGGCTTTTTCGATAAACACATTAAGAAAGCGTGATGACCATGGGAAGAGATGCCAGGCCAGCAGTTGCTCGCACTCGGTGTGGCGTTCGTTCTCGGCAAGCCAGGCCGTCAGCAACAGCAGCGAACCAAAGTGATCTTCTGGCTCATTTTGCTGCATCGCAAACTGGATGCCGTTGTCCCGCATCCACTGACGTAATGCCAGCGTGGAGTCGCCAAACAACACGTTTTCACGATCCAGCCAGACGGATCCCCATGGCGGAGAAGGGAGCGCATAAGGACCAACAAACAGACGTTGCCAGGCCTGCGGGAGAGACTCATCGGCCTCAGCCTGAAACTGAGCGGCTAACGGCGAAAGCGTTGTCTTTTCAAGCGGCCACTGCGCCTGCCAGCCATCGGTTCTTAACGCACTGACCAGTGCCGAAGCTTCGGCACTGTCTGGGGCATAGTAAAACAGCGCGCCGAGCACACGCACTGCAGTAGAAAAGTTGTCTCGTTGTGAAAAATGGGTCATGCAAACAATCCTGAACAGTGCGGGTTGCCCCGCACCCGAAAGTTAACCTGCGACAGCCATTCCGACTGTCATATGTAAACCGTAAAATAATCCGCGGCCAATGATTTCACCGACAAGCACCAGAATTAATCCGAGTGCCAACCCGCCAACGGACGGTCCTTTGCAACGGATCAACGGACATATCCAGCAACCCAGACCCGCAGCCAGCAGCAGGACTCGCCAGACCTGTAAACTGCCGTAGTCGGGAACCAGCGCGCTGGCGGATTGTACCGAACTGTGGATCTCGCCGAGTGACAGTCCCTGCAGCACAATAACCGCCACGGTCACCAGCAGGGCCAGCACGCTGATACCGGCGAATCTGGCGGCGTTAAAAGAAACACCTGCAGCACGCAGCAGCAGAGCGGCAAAAAGCGGTCCACTGAGCAGCATCGTCATGAAAAATGCCAGTGTAGTATAGCCGTTATACCAGGTTGGGACGGTGTCTATCTGGTAGACGTTGGTCATCGCAAAGACAAATACCAGGCCCAGCAGCATGCTCAACAGCAGCCAGATTTTACCTAACGCTGCGGGCATTTTACCGAGAAACGCCACCAGCCACCACAAGCCCCCGACGGCGAAAAACAGTGAACCACTGGCGATTTCGTTACTCAGCGCCGATGCGCCAATTCTGTTCAGTGAGTTAAACGCGCGCAGCGGCGAACCTAAATGCATGACCGAGGCGAGAAAGGCGATGCCCATCACCAGCCAGAGAAAAAACATACTGCGAACGATACGTCGTTTTACCAGCTTGTCTTTAGCGGTCAGCCAGCCGTAACCACTTACGATCAGCGCCCCTGCTACGCACTGGCCCAGCACCGTGAACAGTACCAGCGGCCATTCATGCCATCCATTTCCCATTTTACACCTCCTTTGGATTAGCCAGAAAACCCGTGGTATCCCCGGTCGGGCGGCAATTGGCGTTTGGTTTGATCACAATACTCGGTTTGGTGAAGTGCGCACCCGGCAGCGGGGCAACGGCTGCCAGCTCACCATGTTTTTTGCGCAGTTCGTCGATGGGGCCAAAATCCAGCGCACGCAGCGGACAGGACTCGACGCAGATGGGCTTTTTGCCGTCTGCCACGCGGTCATGACAGCCATCGCACTTGGTCATATGTCCTTTCGCAGCATTGTACTGTGGCGCACCGTATGGGCAGGCCATATGACAGTAGCGACAGCCAATGCACACGTCTTCATCGACCACCACAAAACCATCCTCACGCTTATGCATAGCCCCACTAGGACAAACCTTGGTGCAGGCCGGATCCTCGCAGTGGTTACAGGAGATAGAGAGATAGTAGGCAAAAACGTTCTGGTGCCAGACGCCGTTGTCTTCCTGCCAGTCACCACCTGCGTATTCGTAAATCCGTCGGAAACTGACGTCGGGAGTGAGGTCTTTGTAGTCTTTGCAGGCCAGCTCGCAGGTTTTGCACCCGGTGCAACGACTGGAATCAATAAAAAATCCATACTGAGTTGTCATGGGTTAGTCCTTAAACCTTCTCGATCTCGACCAGATTAGTGTGCTGTGGGTTGCCTTTTGCCAGCGGTGAAGGGCGCTGTGTTGTCAGCGTATTGACGCAGGCGCCATGGTCAATTTTGTCGCCGGCCATATCGGCATCGTGCCATGCACCCTGGCCCATTGCGCTGACGCCAGGCAGGATCCGTGGCGTTACTTTGGCCGGAATACGTACTTCACCGCGGTCGTTAAAGACCCGCACCATATCGCCATTTGCAATACCACGCTTTTGGGCATCGACGGGGTTGATCCACACATCCTGACGACAGGACGCTTGCAGAACATCGATATTGCCGTAGCTGGAGTGCGTACGGGATTTGTAATGGAAGCCAAACAACTGCAGCGGAAATGCGCTACGTTTAGGATCGTCCCACCCTTCAAACGTGGAGGCGTAGACGGGAAGCGGGCTAATTACTTCGTCCTTCTGCAATTCCCAGGTGCTGGCAATTTTTGCCAGTCGGCTGGAGTAAATTTCAATCTTTCCTGACGGAGTTTTGAGCGGATTTGCCTGCGGATCGTCGCGGAATTTTTTATAAGCGACAAAGTGTCCATTAGGATCTTTGCGTTTATAGATCCCCATTTTTTTCAGCTCGTCATAAGAAGGGAGCGCGGGGTCCTTGGCCAGCATTTTTGCATACAGATACTGGAGCCACTGTTCCTGGGTACGACCCTCCGTAAACCGTTGATAAATGTCATCGCCAAGACGTTTTGCGACTTCACTCATTATCCAGTAGATCGGTTTGCGCTCGAATTTCGGTGACGTCGCGGGTTGAATAAAAATGAGGTACCCCATGTTGCCCGCATAGTCGTTAGGAATAATGTCTTCCTGTTCGACGGTCATTAGGTCCGGCAGCAGAATATCGGCATATTTCGCCGAGGAAGTCATGAAGTTTTCGATGACCACTATCATTTCGCATTTCGTATCATCCTGAAGGATCTCATGCGTTTTATTGATATCTGAATGCTGATTAGTAATGGTGTTGCCCGCGTAGTTCCAGATAAATTTAATCGGTACATCGAGCTTATCTTTCCCGCGCACGCCATCGCGGGTTGCAGTCATTTCCGGGCCACGGGCGATGGCGTCGGTCCAGCTAAAGCAGGATATCTGTGTCTTGATGGGATTATCCGGCAGCGGCATGCGTTCAATCGTGATGGTGTAGGTTGATTCTCGTGCACCGCTATTGCCACCGTTGATGCCAACGTTGCCGGTCAGGATTGGCAGCATCGCGATCGCGCGCGAAGTCAGTTCGCCGTTAGCCTGACGTTGTGGACCCCTACCCTGACAAATATACGCCGGTTTTGTACTACCGATTTCTCTTGCCAGTTTAATGATGCGCTCGGCCGGGATCCCGGTGACATGCGAGGCCCATTGGGGCGTTTTAGCGATACCGTCATCGCCGTTGCCTAGTATATAGGCCTTGTAGTGTCCGTTAGCCGGGGCGTCGGCGGGTAGGGTTTTCTCGTCATAACCGATGCAATATGTGTCGAGGAACGCCTGGTCGACAAGATCTTCGTTAATCAGGACCCATGCGATTCCCGCCACGAGTGCGGCATCGGTTCCCGGACGAATAGGGATCCACTCATCTTCACGACCCGCAGCGGTATCGGTATAACGTGGGTCGATGACGATCATGCGAGCGTTAGAACGCTCCCGGGCCTGTTCAAGGAAGTAAGTTATTCCGCCGCCGCTCATGCGCGTTTCGGCAGGGTTATTGCCGAACATCACCACCAGCTTCGTGTTTTCAATGTCGGAGGTACTGTTGCCGTCATTTGAGCCGTAGGTGTAAGGCATTGCCGCCGCGATTTGTGCGGTACTGTAGGTGCCGTAATGGCTCAGGAATCCGCCATAGCAGTTCATCAGGCGAGCAACCAGCGAGGCATAAGGGGAGGAGCGAGTAATATTGCCGCCGACAATGCCAGAGGTGTAGTTGATATACACGGCCTCATTACCGTATTTCTGTACGGTATTTTTTAAACTGGTGCTGATGGTATCCAGCGCTTCCTGCCAGGTTATACGTTCGAATTTACCCTCACCGCGTTTGCCCACACGCTTCATAGGATAATTGAGGCGATCCGGATGATTGATCCGTCGACGGATTGAGCGTCCACGCAAACAGGCACGCACCTGGTGCTGACCATAAATATCGTCTCCGGTCGTATCGGACTCCACCCATACGACCTCGTCATCTTTGACGTGCAGTTGCAGGGCACAACGGCTGCCGCAGTTTACGGAACAAGCGCCCCAAACCACTTTCTCTTCAGCCGGTTGTATCGCCTGTTGTACCGCAGCCGCTGCGGTGCGCATTCCAAAAGGTAACGATAACCCACCAGCGGCAAGTGCCAACGAACCTATAGCCGAGGATTTCACTAACATCCTGCGGCTAATGCCTCCATATTGCTCAGTATCAGACATAACTCACTCCATTCTAGTTATCGCTATATATTAATTTCTACAACGAAATTAATAGCATGCTAATAATAGAGTGAGTTTACCCATTTATGAGTATGGCATCTTAATGCATATCAAACTGGAGTAACCCTCCGCGTACGGAGGGTATGATTTATTGCGGTTCGGCGACGTGCCCGTCCTGTGCAGGCGAGCTGTTGGCAGGGGCGTTGCCACTGTTAGTTCGGGTGTAGAGAATTTTGTGCGTATCGTTTGCACAATGTCCTACCACCAGTGAATCAGGTTGATCGGCCTGATCGTTGGGGACAATGTTCAGCGTAAAGCTGGACTCTGCAACGCCATTATTAATGATGCGCTGTTCGATATCGCTCTTCACGCGTTCACATGACGCGGGTGCCGCCAGAACCTGTGGAGACGCTGTTACCAGTAAGATCGCGGCAATTCCTGTTATGTATTTCATCATCAGCTCCTTTATGATCGACATAGACTAAGATTAGCATTTCTGGTGTAAATAACTGTATTTGCTAATATGATTGAGAATTATCTTCTTATTCCGGTGAAAAATGTGAAGAAACAGACCCTGTTAGGTTTCCTGTGTGTCGTGCTGGTCGGGTGTGATAACGCCAAAGGACTGGTTTCCTTTACGCCGGAAATGGCCAGTTTTTCCAATGAATTTGATTTCGATCCGCTGCGTGGGCCGGTGAAAGATTTCAGCCAGACGCTGCTTAATGATAAAGGTGAGGTCACTAAGCGCGTTGTTGGTACGCTGTCACAGGAAGGGTGTTTCGATACGCTTGAACTGCACGATATTGAAAACAATACCGGTATGGCGCTGGTCCTGGATGCAAACTACTACCGGGATGCCGAAACGCTGGAAAAACGGATCCGTTTACAGGGCAAATGCCAACTGGCGGAACTGCCAGCGGCAGGAGTGGTGTGGGATACCGACGATAACGGTTTTGTCGTTTCTGCCACGGGGAAAGAGATGAAGGTGCAGTATCGATATGATGCGGAAGGCTACCCGCTGGGTAAAACAACCGTCAATAAGGACAATACCTTACAGGTTGATGCCAAGCCGTCGGTCGACCCGTTGAAGAAGCTGGATTACACCGCGGTGAGTCTGCTCAACAATCATCCGTTAGGCAATGTCAAACAAACGTGTAAATACGATGAATACGCAAATCCGGTCAACTGCCAGCTCGTTATCGTTGACGAGAGCGTGAAGCCGGCAGTTGAACATCATTACTCGATTGAAAACACTATCGATTACTACTAATCGCCTTTACTGAGCGGTAGGTTGCAACAGGTTAGGGCCTGCCGTTTTGTGTTCTGCCAGATACTGCTGCTGGAAGATGCACATGCGGATAGTGTTGCGGTATTGGCCGTTGATAAAGAATTCATGAATCAGCTCACCTTCCACCATAAAACCGAGTTTGCGGTAAATGTGGATAGCTTTTTCGTTCTCTTTATCAACGATTAAATACAGCTTATAGAGGTTGAGTACAGTAAAGCCGTAATCCATCGCAAGCTTTGCCGCCCTTGAGGCAAGACCCTTCCCCTGATACTCCGGCGAAATAATGATCTGAAATTCGGCCCGGCGGTGCACATGGTTAATTTCAACCAGCTCCACCAGACCGGCTTTTTCACCGTCGCATTCCACCACGAAGCGACGTTCGCTTTGGTCGTGGATATGCTTGTCATACAGATCTGACAGCTCAACAAACGCTTCGTAAGGTTCTTCAAACCAGTAACGCATTACGCTGGCGTTATTATCAAGCTGATGGACGAATCGTAAATCTTCACGCTCCAGCGGGCGCAACTTAACACTGAGGGCGCTAGTCATATCGTATCCTTTCAATATCCTTCAAAGTGCAATGATTATGGGGCAACGGTGCGGCCAGTACGGCGGTCGAGGCAGCGCAGGGTGTTAGGTTCCCAGTACGCATTAATATTAGCGCTCTGTTCGCACTTATCACGGCTATCAAAGGCCGTATCGGCTTTGTCCCATTCTTTCTCTGCACGTTTATTGACTTTCTGGCGAAGCTGACGCGTATCGTTCCATTGTTCCTTTTCCATTGCGGCTTGTTGACGACTTTGCGCACTGTCTCCGGATTCAATGACCAGTTTACTGGTTTCAGCAAATGCGGAAGAGGTGTACACAGCCGCAGCCAGCGTCAGCATAGCCGTCAGGCACAGGCGTTTGGTCAGTGTAATTTTCATGGTGAATTCCTTTTATGGGAAAGGGTAAAAACGATAAAACAGGGTTAAATTCTACACTATTCCAGTTTGCGGGCATACCCACCCGGTAGATATGGATACGCTAACGAGATTCTGTCGTATCATGGTTAAACCGAAGGTAACTGAATAACATCAATGCTTAAGACCACATTTCTTTTTTTCGTCACTGCGTTATGCGAAATCATTGGCTGCTTTTTACCCTGGCTTTGGCTTAAGCGAGGGGCTACAGCCTGGTTGCTGATACCCGCCGGGGTGTCACTGGCTTTATTCGTCTGGTTGCTGACATTGCATCCGGCAGCAAGCGGGCGTGTATACGCAGCCTATGGCGGGGTTTACGTGGTGACCGCGCTGCTATGGCTACGTATTGTCGATGGTGTAAAACTCAGTTTGTATGACTGGTCTGGCGCGCTGGTGGCGTTGTGCGGCATGTTGATCATTGTGGCTGGGTGGGGGCGCGCATAGCGCCTTTTTTGTGATCAAACAGCGTTTTTTTGATCTTTATACTTGTATGGTAGTAGCTCAGTTGAGTAAATTTCCTGCATCACAAGAACAGATGTAAGGAATAAAAAATGAAGATTGTTGGGGCTGAGGTGTTTGTCACCTGTCCGGGGCGTAATTTTGTGACGTTGAAAATCACGACAGAAGATGGCATCACCGGGCTGGGAGATGCCACGTTAAATGGGCGCGAGCTTTCCGTGGCGTCCTATCTGAAAGATCACGTGTGTCCGCAGCTTATTGGTCGCGATGCGCATCGTATTGAGGACATCTGGCAGTTTTTTTACAAAGGCGCGTACTGGCGTCGTGGTCCGGTCACTATGTCGGCGATTTCCGCCGTGGATATGGCTCTCTGGGACATCAAAGCGAAAGCGGCGAATATGCCATTGTACCAGTTGCTCGGTGGCGCTTCTCGCGAAGGGGTTATGGTCTACTGCCACACCACAGGCCATACCGTTGATGATGTACTCGAAGATTATGCGCGTCATAAAGAGATGGGCTTTAAAGCGATTCGCGTGCAGTGCGGCGTGCCGGGCATGAAAACCACTTACGGTATGTCTAAGGGCAAAGGACTGGCCTATGAACCCGCCACCAAAGGGCAATGGCCGGAAGAGCAGTTGTGGTCAACGGAGAAATACCTGGATTTCACACCAAAATTGTTTGCTGCCGTGCGTGACAAGTTTGGTTTCAACGAACATCTCCTGCACGATATGCACCACCGCCTGACGCCAATTGAAGCGGCCCGTTTTGGCAAAAGCATTGAACAGTACCGTTTGTTCTGGATGGAAGACCCAACGCCAGCTGAAAACCAGGAGTGCTTCCGCCTGATCCGCCAGCATACGGTCACGCCGATTGCGGTAGGGGAAGTGTTCAACAGTATCTGGGACTGTAAACAGCTTATTGAAGAACAACTGATCGACTATATCCGCACCACCATCACCCATGCGGGTGGTATCACCGGTATGCGCCGGATTGCCGATTTCGCGTCGCTGTATCAGGTTCGTACCGGTTCACATGGACCTTCCGATCTGTCGCCTGTGTGCATGGCCGCCGCGCTGCATTTTGATCTGTGGGTGCCGAACTTCGGCGTACAGGAATATATGGGCTATTCCGAGCAAATGCTGGAAGTGTTCCCACATAACTGGACCTTTGATAACGGCTATATGCACCCAGGAGACAAACCTGGTCTTGGGATCGAGTTTGACGAAAAACTGGCGGCGAAATATCCGTATGACCCTGCATATCTGCCCGTTGCTCGCCTGGAAGATGGCACGCTGTGGAACTGGTAAATATAAATTTTACGTACGAAAGATGTTGATTAACCCAATACCCTACAGAAGGTTAAACTTATGGTTAGTTCAGTCGATATTAAAGATAACGTAGATAATAAGCCCATTATTCGCCGAGTGGCTTCAGCATCCGCAATTGGTACAGCAGCTGAGTATTATGATTTTTTTGCATACGGGACAGCTGCTGTACTCTTTTTTGGTCATTTATTTTTCCCAAGTGATGATCCGTTAATAAGTACTCTCGCTGCTTTTGCAACCTATGCTGTTGGTTTCCTCGCAAGACCATTAGGAGGAATTGTCTTTGGTCATATTGGCGATAAGGTTGGGCGTAAAAAAGCACTGGTTATTACCATATTAATTGTAGGTTTGGGGACGTTTTGTATCGGGTTATTACCTACATATGAGAAAATTGGTGTCTGGGCTCCAGCTTTACTTATTTTTATTCGTGTATTACAGGGATTTGGTGTTGGAGGAGAGCAAGCCGGTGCAGTACTGATGACTGCTGAATATTCTGAACCCAAAAATCGTGGATTTTTTTCCAGTTGGGTTCAAATTGGTGCCCCGGTTGGTTTTCTTCTGCCGTTAGCACTCTTTGCGCTGTTAAATGCCACACTTTCTCCAGAGGCAATGATGGATTACGGGTGGCGTATACCGTTCCTTTTGAGTCTGTTACTGGTTATTGTAGGGCTGTTTATCCGCTTAAAAATTGATGAGTCACCGGTCTTTGCTCAGATTAGGGAGACAAAAGCAGAAGAATCACGTCCATTAGTTGAAGTTATCCGCGATTTTCCTGGCATTGTTGTCAAGGGGGTCTGTGCGAAACTAATTGAAGCTTGCACATTTGCAATGTTCACAGTGATTGTTTTGGCTTACGGTAAGGCAAACAATCTTGATGCTAATATTTTGATGGAGACAATGATCGTTGCGGTCATAATAGAAATCATTGCAATACCGTTGATGGGGTCGCTATGCGATAAAATTGGACGTAAACCAGTTTATATTATCGGCGCGTTGCTGCAGGTCGTTATGATTATTCCTTTCTTTCTTGCGATTAATCAGGATAGTTTTTGGCTTACACAAATAGTAATGATCCTGGTTCTGAGTATTGGGCATAGTATGTGCTACGCACCTCAGGCCTCTTATTTTCCAGAGCTTTTCCCAACTCATATTCGCTGTAGCGGAATAGCATTAATTTGGCAACTGGGGTCGCTAATAGGCAGCGGGATTCTTGGCTTAGTAGCAGTAAAAATTCTGCAAGTAACAGGTGGACATTACTATGGACTTGCAACCTATGTGATTGTGCTTGGAGTTATTTCAATTATTGGTTTGTTGATGATGCCGGAAACTGCACCGCAAAGACTTAAACGTGAATATCAGCAGTGGCAGAAACACTAATATCGATTGGCGGCAGTATGCCGCCAAACTCACCGATTTTGGTTCATAACTCAATAAATGATGTCATACCAATCATAAAAAGCTTAATGCAAATCAAAACATACAACCATACAGGCGTTACTCTGGAACAGTCCTGATTTCATTTATAAGTAGGCCATACCATGCAAAATAAGCTCTTAGCGGCAAAGGCTGCACTTCCTGACTACGATCGTTCAAAACTGGTTCCGCGTATTGTTCATCTGGGGTTTGGCGCGTTTCACCGCGCACATCAGGGGGTTTACGCTGACATTCTGGCCGCCGATCACGGCAGTGACTGGGGCTACTGCGAAGTGAACCTGATTGGCGGCGAGCAGCAGATTTTCGATCTGAAACAGCAAGATAATCTGTATACCGTTGCAGAGATGTCTGCTGATGCCTGGACTGCGAGAGTCGTGGGCGTGGTGAAAAATGCATTGCATGCGCAGGTTGATGGTCTGGAAAGCGTACTGGCAGCGATGTGTGAACCGCAGGTCGCGATCGTTTCCCTGACCATCACCGAGAAAGGATACTGCCATTCTCCGGCGACCGGCCAACTGATGTTAGACAATCCAATGATTGCAGCCGATCTGCAAAACCCCAAACAGCCTAAAACTGCGCCGGGCGTGGTGGTTGAAGCTCTGGCGCGTCGCAAAGCTGCGGGTTTAGCCGCCTTTACCGTGATGTCCTGCGATAACATGCCAGAAAACGGTCATGTGATGCGCAATGTTGTCACTGCATATGCCCGAGCGGTGGATATGGAACTGGCCGCGTGGATCGAACAACATGTGACATTCCCATCAACAATGGTTGACCGCATTGTCCCGGCGGTTACGCAGGAGACGCTGGACAAAATTGAGCATATAACCGGTGTACGCGACCCGGCAGGCGTGGCATGCGAACCGTTCCGTCAGTGGGTTATTGAAGATAACTTTGTCGCCGGCCGTCCTGAATGGGAAAAGGCCGGGGCGGAACTGGTGGCTGATGTCATTCCGTTTGAAGAGATGAAACTGCGTATGCTCAACGGCAGTCACTCTTTCCTTGCGTATCTTGGGTATCTTGCGGGGTATCAACATATTAACGATTGCATGGGCGATGAAAACTATCGTCTTGCTGCCCGTGCGCTGATGTTGCAGGAACAAGCACCCACGTTGAAAGTAAAAGGTGTCGACCTACAGCGCTATGCCGATCTGTTAATTGAGCGCTACAGCAATCCGGCGCTGCGCCATCGTACCTGGCAGATCGCCATGGACGGCAGCCAAAAACTACCGCAGCGTATGCTTGATTCCATTCGTTGGCACATTGTGCACGGTAGTGACTTTGCGCTGCTGGCGCTCGGTGTGGCTGGATGGATGCGCTACGTCGGTGGTGTGGATGAACAGGACCAGGCGATTGAAATTAGCGATCCACTGTTGCCGGTGATCCAGAATGCGGTGCGTAGCAGTCACGAGGGCGAAGAGCGCGTTCAGGCGCTGCTGGCAATCGATGCTATTTTCGGTCGCGAACTGCCGCAGGTTGAACTGTTCAACCGTCAGGTCACACAAGCGTATCTTGCTTTACTGGCTGAAGGGGCGAAGGCGACGGTTGCGAAGTATGCAGCAAAACTGAAGTAACGAAGAATATGTTTTATGTCGCCATCTGGCTTGCAACGGCCAGATGGCGCTGTGTTTTCTGGCATTCACACCAATTAGTTCATGCCTAAACGAATCAGCTCGAGGGGGGCGTATTTGCCTTCACATCCTTCGATTTCCACTGTTTTCCCGCGGCGAATCTGCTCAGCGGTCAGGCCATCGGTATCTATCGCTGTAATGCGGCCTGTGAGTCCGGTGTCGCTGATCATGACGCGGCTGCCAGTGGTGATTGCGTTACGGTTACGATCGTATGTTTTCATGGTGTTTTCTCCTCTCCAACTTACCGTCAAAGCCCGTGGGCTTTTAGTCCCACGTAACGGGCGCAATATAAATACGCTTCTCGTTAATGATTTTTTTTGTTTTCGATCAAAATCACAGCTTTTTTTATGCAGTTATGCGGGAGAGGGGAAAGCGCAGGAGAAACTCACCCCGGAGTGAGGTGAGCGTAGTATTAATCTTCGCTGAACCAGTCGCTATTTTCCTGACGAATAAGCTGAACGGACTCACCGATTTCCTGGAGATGGAGCATCATTGCGCGCTCGACCGCATCGCCATCATGCTTCTCAAGGGCGGCAAAAATATCGTGATGCTGGCGTAGCAGCATTTCAGGCGGGGAAATATGATCCAGGCTCATATAACGAACGCGGTCAATTGTTGCCTTAATATTCTCGACGGTATCCCAGGCGAGTTGGCACTCGGCGATTAAAGCCAGTTTCTGATGAAACTCATCATCAAGCTGGAAGAAATCATTGATTTGTTTTCGGTCAATTGCGATGCGCTGCTGATGCAAATTCTGTTCAAGCTGATAGCACTGCTGATCGTTGATCAGCGATGCGGCGCGGCGTACCACGGCACATTCAATCGCCTGGCGGACAAAACAACCATTTTGCACCTGCGACAGCGAAATCTTGTTCACGTAGCTGCCACGCTGCGGGCGGATCTGAATCAGGCCGTTTTCTGCCAGTTTGATGAATGCTTCTCGTACCGGTTGGCGTGACACATTAAAGCGTACGGAAACCTCTTTCTCCGACAGCGGTGTACCGGGTGCAATCAGACAATGCACGATATCACGGCGAAGAATACGGTAAATCTGTTGATTTACTGGCTGTGTAGGGTTGAGCTGCGTTTCTACGGTCATTCATTCTTACTTTTTAGAGAGTTAACCCGGATATTTTATCACTTCTTTCTGGCTATCTATACCCGGCGCAAGGCCGGGTAGAGAAATTAGCCCCGATGAATACTCAGCCCGGCAAAAGACTGTGTGACAGGCATCATTTCAAGGGTGTTGATATTGACATGAGCCGGTAAAGAAGCCACCCACCATACCGCTTCTGTAACATCTTGCGGAGTCAGCGCCGTGGTATTTTCGTAGGCTTTTTCAGCTTTGGCGTCATCACCTTTGAAACGGACATTAGAGAATTCCGTACCGCCAACCAGACCCGGCTCGATGTCGGTAACGCGAATTGCAGTGCCGTGTAAATCAGTACGTAAATTCAGGCTAAACTGGCGAACAAACGCTTTAGTCGCACCGTAGACGTTACCGCCAGCGTATGGCCAACTGCCCGCGGTAGAACCGATATTGATAATATGACCGCGGTTGCGTTCAACCATACCAGGCAGAACGGCACGGGTCATATAAACCAGCCCCTTGTTGTTGGTGTCGATCATATTCTCCCAGTCTTCAATGCTGGCCTTGTGAGCAGGCTCAAGGCCCAGCGCCAGACCTGCGTTGTTGACCAGAACATCAATATTGCGCCATTCTGCGGGTAAGGCGTCCATCATCTCTTCAATCGATGCACGATTACGTACGTCCAGTTGCGCGGTATAGAGGCGGTCACCCAATTCCTCTTTCAGTTCCTGCAGGCGCTCCTGGCGGCGTCCGGTGGCAATAACTTTATGCCCATTCTCAATAAAACGACGCGTAATGCACTCACCAAAACCTGCGGTTGCTCCGGTTACTAAAACGATCATCTCACTGTTCCTCAACGCTTTTTATGTCGTACTACCATAGCACGTCATTTCCGTTCAGAGCTATTCCTGCGTAACGCGATTGCGGTTGATTCCCGGGAAGTCTACTCTGGTAAACAAATCGTTTTCAGGAGTGGAAGATGTCGTTAACGAATCCCTTTTTACACCACAGCACATTGCCGTATCAGGCCCCGCAGTTTGATCAGATAGAGGTGCAGCACTATCGCCCAGCGTTCGATGAAGGCGTGCGGCAAAAACGTGCAGAGATCGAGGCGATTGTGCAAAACCCGCAGGCCCCTGATTTTGCCAATACGTTGCTGGCGCTTGAACAAAGCGGCACGCTGCTCACACGTGTAACCAGCATTTTCTTCGCGATGACGGCGGCACACACCAACGATGAACTACAGCGCCTTGACGAAGAATTTTCCGCGGAACTGGCGAGCCTTGCCAATGATATTTATCTCAATGGCGCGCTTTTTTCGCGCGTTGAAGCGGTCTGGCAACAGCGAGGTTCACTGGGGCTGGATAGCGAATCATCACGCTTGCTGGAGGTCATCCACCAGCGTTTTGTATTAGCCGGCGCGCGTCTGAATGAGGTCGATAAAGCAAACCTTAAAGCGCTCAATACAGAGTCCGCCACGTTGACCAGCCAGTTTAATCAACGGCTGCTGGCGGCGAACAAGTCCGGTGCTCTGGTGGTGGATGATGCACGTTACCTGGACGGACTTAGCGCAGAGGAAATTGCTGTTGCCGCCGAAGCTGCAAAGGAGAAAGGGCTTGAAGCGCGTTGGGTTATCCCGCTATTGAATACGACTCAGCAACCGGCGCTTGCGGCGTTACGCGATCGCCAGACCCGTGAGAATCTGTTCAACCGCGCATGGACGAGAGCAGAAAACAATGACGCTAACGATACTCGGGCGATTATTCAGCGACTGGTCGAGATCCGGATGCAGCAGGCGAAACTACTCGGTTTTGCCAATTACGCTGCATGGAAAATTGCCGATCAGATGGCAAAAACACCGGAGGCGGCACTGAATTTCATGCGGGCGATTGTTCCCGCTGCGCGAGCCAGGGCATTGGATGAACAGGCCGAAATCCAGAATGTTATCAATCACGAACAGGGGCAATTTAACGTCGAGGCCTGGGACTGGGCATTTTATGCCGAGCAGGTTCGTCGTGAGAAATATGCTCTTGATGAGGCGCAGCTCAAACCTTACTTTGCCCTTGATACGGTGCTGAACGAGGGCGTTTTCTGGACAGCTAATCAACTCTTTGGCATAAAATTTATAGAACGGTTCGACATTCCTGTTTATCACCCGGATGTTCGGGTATGGGAAATATTCGATCACGATGGCGTAGGGCTGGCGTTATTTTACGGCGATTTCTTTGCCCGGGAATCGAAAAGCGGTGGTGCCTGGATGGGCAATTTTGTTGAGCAATCGCAACTCAATGAAACCCGGCCGGTTATTTATAACGTGTGTAATTATCAAAAACCGACAAAGGGTCAGCCTGCATTGTTATTGTGGGATGATGTTATTACGTTATTTCATGAGTTTGGGCACACGTTGCACGGCCTGTTTGCCACTCAGCGTTATGCCACACTTTCAGGAACTAATACTCCGCGGGATTTTGTTGAGTTTCCTTCGCAGATCAACGAACACTGGGCGAGTCATCCGCAGGTCTTTGCTCGTTTTGCTCGTCATGTTGATACCGGGGAGCAAATGCCGCAGGCGTTGCGGGATAAGATGCAGCGGGCCAGCCTGTTTAACAAAGGTTACGACATGACCGAACTGCTCAGTGCCGCATTGCTGGATATGCGTTGGCACAGTCTGGAAAATAGCGCGTTATCTCTTTCGGTTGATCAATTTGAACAGCAGGCGCTGGCAGCAGAAGGTTTGGAACTCAAGGCTGTGCCGCCTCGTTATCGTAGCAGCTATTTTGCCCATATCTTCGGCGGCGGTTATGCCGCAGGTTATTACGCCTATTTGTGGACGCAAATGCTGGCCGATGATGGCTATCAGTGGTTTGTAGAGCAGGGCGGATTAACTCGTGAAAACGGGCAAAAGTTCCGTGAAGCTATTTTGTCCCGCGGTAACAGTACTGATTTAGCTGAACTCTATCACCAGTGGAGCGGGCGCGATCCCCGAATGGAGCCGATGCTGGAACATCGTGGTTTGAGCGCGTAAGGTTTGTTCAGAGGGGGAAAGTCCTCAATTCAGCTTAGCTAAACATAATGACGCCGATAAATTCATCATTGTGCTGAAAAGGGAATTACGCTGTAGGCCGGATAAGCGAAGCGCCATCCGGCTGCTTGTAACAGATTGCCGGATGGCGGCGTAAACGCCTTATCCGGCCTACTGCTCACTATCGTTTCGTGCATTCCCAACCGGGTGTAACGCCCGGTTTTTATATTACCTAAGAAATAACCTTGCAATTTAGGTCTCTAATCGGAAAAAGATAGCTATAAAAAGCTTAAAGCATACACATCAGCTTTCTTAGCGGTTTTTATCTATCCGCGAAAATAAAAGGCTCAATGGCCGTGTTCAATTTGAGTCTGGTATGAACTGAGTGATGTACGCTATGCCGCGACCAGTGGCATAGCGCAATGCTATTGTTAATCGCGGCTTATTAATTACTATTAAAAAATTTACATAAATTTTCTTTTTTATCGTTAAGATAATTCCATCAGAAACGCTCGAACAGGGAGAGAGAACGTGATGATGAGAAATACGAAGGAAATAGATACAATTTTGATTGAGTTGAACAAGTCCATTGATGCCCACTACAAATGGCTGGTAAAGATGTTCCGCTGCGTGGTGTCTTCAGATGTAACACAGCCTGATATTATGGGTGAAAACTCGCATTTTGTTTGTCGATTTGGACTGTGGCTTAATAATCAATCGCGGTACAATGAGGATGATTGTAGTTACGTGAGCAAGATAAGTGCCACTCACGAAAAGATGCATTTATTAGGCAAGGAGTTGCTATTGGCTATAGTGGAGAAACGTAGCCATTCATGGCATTTCGACAGTTTCCAGGACGCGCTTCTGGCATTTACCTCATCTGTAATGGACTACAAAATATATTTATTGAGTATCCGCAGTAATATCGATGTATTAACAGGTTTACCTGGCAGAAGAATGCTCGATGAGTCTTTTGATCGGCAGTTGCTCGACGCCGAACCGCTTAATCTCTATATATTGTTGTTGGATATCGATCGTTTTAAATACGTTAACGATACATACGGTCATCTGGTCGGTGACGTGGTATTGCGCGCTCTGGCATCAAATTTATTGTCATGGACGCGATATGATGAGGCGGCGTACCGCTACGGTGGAGAAGAGTTCATTATCATCATCAGAACAAAAACGGACGAGCAGGCATGCCTGGCGGGTTTGCGACTTTGTCGTCTGATTGGTCAGAAAAAAATTCCCTACGCTGATGGAGAGATCGGTATCACGGTGACGGCAGGCATAACCCGGGTTCAACAGGGTGAAACGCTGGATACCGCGCTTGGTCGGGCCGACAGGGCGATGTATCAGGGGAAACAGACTGGCAGGAATCGCTGCATGTTTATGGATGAAAATGAGCGGATCGCGTTGGTGGACACCAATGACGGAATCTCGTATCCCCTCAGTGCGTGAGTTTTCGAAAAACGTTTTGAGGTAGTTGCGTTTCGTTTAACTTTCATTGGGGTTGTCGATGATAGGTTAGCTGACTATCCGTTATCTTCGCAGGGAATTGCCAGATAGCGTATAAAAGCAAAACACAAATCTATCCATGCAAGCATTTACCGCTGGTATATCCGGCGGTTTTTTTTATCTGTAAATCAGGATAAAGGCACAGCGAGCGCGATTCAGGTAAAAAAATGGCCCCTTGTGCAGCTACGCAACAAGGGGCCGGGTCGGTGCAGGACTATCTCCGTTCATCAATCATCCCATCTGTGGCTAAAATACGCGGCCAGAAAACCGGAAAATAAAATAATTCCCAGAACAGCCATAAAAATATTCATATTACCCAGCATAGTAAATGCTCCTTTATCTGTGATTTTCCTCTCTTACCTTAAGTTCACCTCGCTTATGACTATAGTAGCAATTCAATCTTAAACAAAGACTGAACTGTGTGATTATTTCGGCTGAAAAGTAAATTTTTGACATGATCACGTCCAATAAAATAAATAATAGTGACGAGACACATTTATCTGCGCACAAATAACCTTGTTTTTAAACCCTGAGACGCTGTTATGACGGTGTGATGCTGACACAGATTGTTGCACGTTTATAATGCAGAGTTGTCTCATGGTGGTTCATTTTTTCGTGTGATTAATCCTTTTGGCGGGAAAATGTAATACTGATTTTTGTGTGCGGGATGCTAATTTATTGATTTTATATGAGGTTTTAATATCTGGCATCGTTTTTGCCTTATCACTTCTGAACACCCTTAATTTGCACCGTTTTGTCTGCCCGGCTGCACCGGAGCTTTCAGCAAGTCTAATTTCAGGAGTGAAACTATGCAGCGTCGTACATTTTTAAAAGCTTTTGCACTTTCTGCCTCTGTTGTTGCAATGGGCGTGAGTTTTAGCGTTCAGGCAGCCGACACCATTAAGGTTGGCATCATGCATTCGTTATCCGGCACGATGGCCATATCCGAAACGCCGCTAAAAGATGTGGCGTTGATGACCATCGATGAAATAAATGCTCAGGGCGGTGTATTGGGTAAAAAGCTGGAACCGGTGGTGGTTGACCCGGCCTCGAACTGGCCGTTATTTGCTGAAAAAGCAAGACAACTGCTGAGTCAGGACAAGGTGGCGGCAGTTTTCGGCTGCTGGACATCGGTTTCGCGTAAATCAGTTTTACCGGTATTTGAAGAGTTGAATGGTCTGCTGTTTTACCCGGTGCAATATGAAGGTGAGGAGATGTCGCCTAACGTCTTCTATACCGGCGCAGCCCCCAACCAGCAGGCGATCCCTGCGGTTGAGTATCTTATGAGTGAGGATGGCGGTAGCGCGAAACGCTTCTTCCTGCTGGGCACGGATTATGTTTATCCGCGCACGACCAACAAAATTTTACGCGCCTTTTTGCACTCAAAAGGGGTCGCCGATAAAGACATCGAAGAGGTGTACACCCCATTCGGACATAGCGATTACCAGACCATTGTCTCCAGTATTAAAAAATTCGCCGCAGGGGGAAAAACGGCGGTGGTATCAACCATCAATGGGGATTCTAACGTACCGTTCTATAAAGAGTTAGCGAATCAGGGGCTGAAAGCCACCGATGTGCCGGTGGTGGCTTTTTCCGTGGGCGAGGAGGAGCTACGCGGTATTGATACCAAACCGCTGGTGGGTAACCTTGCCGCCTGGAACTACTTTGAGTCTGTCGATAATGCGGCCAACAAGAAGTTTGTCGCGGATTACCGGGCGTATGCCAAAGCGCACAAATTACCGAATGCTGATTCGGTGGTGACGAACGACCCAATGGAAGCCACATATGTTGGCCTGCACATGTGGGCGCAGGCGGTAGAAAAAGCCGGAACTACCGATGTGGATAAAGTTCGTGCTGCTATGGCGGGGCAATCCTTCGCTGCACCATCAGGTTTTACCCTGACCATGGATGCGACCAACCATCACCTGCATAAACCCGTCATGATTGGCGAGATTGAAGGCAACGGCCAGTTTAACGTGGTGTGGCAAACCGATGAGCCGGTCCGCGCCCAGCCGTGGAGTCCGTACATCGCTGGTAATGATAAAAAATCTGAACAGCCTGTGAAAACCGCCAGCAACTGATCTAACGCCCTCCTGCGGGAGGGCAATGCTTTGGAGAACGCTCATGAAAGCTATGCGCTTGATTCGTGGTGTGTTGTTGCTGATGTGGTTTTTGCCGTGGATAGCGCAGGCCGCAGATGCTGATTCCTTTACCGCCGCCAACCGTGCTCAGCAGGCCGCCTTGCTTGAACAATGGGCGGTGAATCCCGACGTTCAGCGCATCCCGCTGCTCAGCGCGCTGCGAGATGAGAACCTGCTGACCGATAACACGAAAAATGCCTTCATCATGAACGGCTCGCACGTACAGCCGTTAGGAACAGCGACAGCCCCAAACGGCGAGCTAAAAAAAACTCGCCTGACTAACCGCCTGCGTAATTTGGTAGCCGGAGCGTTGGCTGTCCATCAGCTTTTAAGTGACAGTGTCACGGTAAGGGGAGAGGCAGCTCGTGCATTACAGCGTGTGGCGCAGCCGGGCATGCTGCCGTTTTTACAACAACGACTGGCTCAGGAGTCAGATGGTGATGTGAAATCCGCACTCGCTATTGCACTGGCAAATCTGCAACTGAGTAGCACCTCGCCGGAGGTCAGGCTTCAGGCAATCGAACTATTAGGGGCGTCAAATGATCCTGAAACTCAGGCGCGCCTGCAGCCATTCACCCGGGCTGAACATGAACCCGATGCCCGAGTGCGTGCTGCCGCTGACGAAAGTCTGAATTCCATCTCGCATCGCATGAAGGTTGGGGATCTTCTAGGGCAGGCTTTCATGGGACTGTCACTGGGTTCTATTTTGCTGCTGGCGGCATTGGGTCTGGCGATAACCTATGGATTGCTCGGCGTAATCAATATGGCGCATGGCGAGATGTTAATGCTCGGGGCGTACTGTACCTGGATGGTGCAACAGTTGATGGGGCAGTTTTTCCCGCACGGGTTAGCCTGGTATCCGGTTATTGCACTTCCGGTCGCCTTTTTGCTGACTGCGGCAGTAGGAATGCTGCTCGAGCGAGGGGTGATACGCCATTTATATGGCCGTCCGCTTGAAACGCTACTGGCGACCTGGGGTATCAGCCTGATGCTCATCCAACTGGTGCGAATGACTTTCGGCGCGCAAAACCTGGAAGTCGCCAATCCGGCATGGCTTTCCGGCGGTATTCAGGTTTATGCCAATCTGATATTGCCATGGAACCGAATAGTGGTGCTTGGCTTTGCCATGCTGGTGCTGTTCTTCACCTGGCTGCTGTTGAATAAAACGCGCCTCGGGCTGCGCGTGCGTGCCGTGACGCAAAATCGCAATATGGCGGCCTGCTGCGGCGTACCCACCGGACGAGTCGATATGCTGGCCTTTGGCCTTGGTTCAGGAATTGCCGGACTGGGAGGTGTGGCGCTCTCGCAACTAGGTAACGTAGGACCGGAGCTGGGGCAAAGCTACATTATCGATTCGTTTTTGGTGGTGGTACTGGGCGGCGTTGGACAGCTTGCCGGGAGCGTGGCTGCGGCATTTGGGCTGGGGATCTTCAATAAAATTCTGGAGCCTCAGGTGGGGGCGGTTCTCGGCAAAATCATGATCCTGGCGCTGATCATTCTGTTTATTCAGAAACGACCTCAGGGACTGTTCGCGCTGAAAGGGAGGGTTATTGACTGATGACGATGCCAATGACAATAACGCTGGCGCGTAAAGCGCCGCGTGCAACACGCGTGCTGGGTCTGGGCTTACTGCTGGCGTTGATTATTCTGCCGTTTCTTGCGCTGTTACCCGCGGAGCATCCGCTGGCCATATCGGTGTGGACGTTGACGCTGGCCGGGAAAATTCTCTGCTATGCCATTGTGGCCGTTGCGCTGGATCTGGTGTGGGGCTATGCCGGAATGCTCTCGCTGGGACACGGTATCTTCTTCGCGCTGGGGGGCTATGCGATGGGAATGTACCTGATGCGGCAGGCTTCCGGCGAAGGGTTACCGGCCTTTATGTCATTCCTGTCGTGGAGCGAGCTGCCCTGGTTTTGGTGGGGGACGCAACATTTTCTCTGGGCGATGCTGCTGGTTGTTCTGGTGCCGGGCCTGCTGGCGCTGGTATTTGGTTGGTTTGCCTTCCGTTCAAAAATCAAAGGTGTCTATTTCTCCATCATGACCCAGGCCCTGACTTTCGCCGGAATGCTGCTGTTTTTCCGCAATGAAACCGGCTTTGGTGGAAATAACGGCTTTACCGGTTTTACCACCATTCTGGGATTTCCGGTGACCGCGACGTCCACCAGGATCGCGCTGTTTCTGGCGACGGTTATGCTGCTGGTGCTGTCAATATGGCTGGGACTTGCGCTGGCCCGCAGTAAGTTTGGTCGTATTCTGACCGCCGTGCGCGATGCCGAGAACCGTCTGATGTTCTGTGGTTACGATCCGAAAGGTTTCAAGTTACTGGTGTGGACGCTTTCAGCTGTACTGTGCGGCCTGGCCGGGGCGCTTTATGTCCCGCAGGTAGGGATTATCAACCCCAGCGAAATGTCGCCGACCAACTCGATTGAAGCGGCGATTTGGGTTGCTCTGGGCGGACGTGGAACCCTGATCGGCCCGGTATTTGGCGCAGTACTGGTGAACGGTGCTAAAAGCCTGTTTACCGTCATTATGCCGGAATACTGGCAGCTGTTTCTTGGCCTGATCTTTATTGGCGTTACGCTTTTTTTACCTAGTGGTGTGATTGGCCTGTTTCGCAAAGGAGACAAATAATGCAGCCGGATGAAGGACTTTTTACACGCCAGATGCCGGGCGATCGGTTTCGCGAACAAACGGACCCGGTACTCCAACTGGAAAAAATTAACGTTAATTTCGACGGATTCCAGGCGTTAACGGATCTCTCGCTCAATATTGGCGTCGGGGAACTGCGCTGTATTATTGGCCCCAACGGCGCCGGGAAGACGACGTTAATGGATGTCATAACCGGTAAAACCAGACCGCAAAGTGGTCGTGCGATATACGACCAGTCGACCGATTTAACAACGCTGGATCCCATCGCCATCGCGCGTCAGGGGATTGGACGGAAATTTCAGAAGCCCACGGTATTTGAAGCATTAACGGTGGAGGAGAACCTGGAGCTGGCGCTGAAAAATGATAAATCTGTCTGGGGTTCTCTACGGGCACGACTCTCAGGCGAACAACGGGATCATATTGATGAAGTACTGGCGCTGTTGCGGCTGGGTAATGAGCGGACCCGCCGCGCCGGACTGCTTTCGCATGGGCAAAAACAGTTTCTCGAAATTGGCATGCTGCTGGTGCAGGAGCCGCATTTACTGCTACTGGATGAACCCGCGGCGGGGATGACGGATGCGGAAACGGAATACACGGCGGAGTTGTTTCGCCAGCTTGCCGGTAAGCACTCTCTGATGGTTGTTGAGCACGATATGGGATTTGTTGAAACCATTGCTGATCGCGTCACAGTATTACATCAGGGACGTGTCCTCGCTCAGGGGAGCCTTCGCGATGTGCAGTCCAACGAGCAGGTTATTGAAGTCTATCTCGGGCGTTAAGGAGTTCATATGCTGCAGGTGAAAGAACTGAATCAATATTATGGTGGCAGCCATATTCTGCGCGGGGTGAGCTTTGAAGCGCGTATCGGCGAGGTGACATGCCTGCTGGGACGTAACGGCGTGGGGAAAACAACACTACTAAAGTGTCTGATGGGGATTATTCCGGCCCGTAGCGGAAGCGTGCTCTGGCAGGATAAAAATGTCACTCACTGGAAGCCGCATCAGCGGGTCAGGGCCGGTGTGGCGTATGTCCCACAGGGGCGTGATATTTTTCCGCGTTTGACGGTAGAAGAGAATCTGCTGCTCGGTCTTTCCCGTTTTTCAGCACCGGAGGCCCGGCATGTGCCAGATGATATTTACGTGCTCTTTCCGGTTTTACAGGAGATGAAGCATCGGCGAGGCGGAGATTTGTCCGGCGGGCAACAGCAGCAACTGGCGATTGGGCGAGCGCTGGCAAGTCGCCCACAGCTGTTGATCCTCGATGAGCCCACCGAAGGGATTCAGCCTTCGGTAATTAAAGAGATTAGTCAGGTTATTTCTCAACTGGCGCACCGGGGTGATATGGCCATTTTGCTGGTGGAGCAGTTCTATGATTTTGCGCAGCAGCTAGCCGACAAATACCTGCTGATGTCGCGGGGCAGCATTATTCAAAGCGGCGACGGTAAAAATATGGAGGCCGAGGGCGTACGGGGACTGGTTGCTATCTGAGGTATGCGACAGAGCGGTTTCGGCTCTGTCGCTATACTCATCAGCAGACTGCCGTCTGCCCCCAGGGCTTGGCGCGCATGCCTTTTATCATGAGCGTCCAGGCAAGAACGATCGCCACTATCAGCGCGACAAACAGCGACCATGGCGGCAATGTGGTTAAAATGACGCCGCTGACTAATGGGTTAACCGCTGCGCCAAGCCAGCCCAACGACTGGGCGGAAAAATAGCTGGCTTTCATGCCTGCTGGCGCGATGTTGTCGATAAGCATATATTCGCCCGGCGCGTAAATGACTTCGCCGATAGTGAAAAAGGCAGCAGAAATTCCCCATAACAACAGACTGTTGCCGGAAAAGGCGAAACCGATCAGGCCAACGACAAAGAAGACTGTACCCATTGTCATTAACGGGCGGATATTCGTGGCGGTGAGCCTGCGACCAAGTGCGTATTGCAGTGATACTACGATGGCGGCGTTCACGGGCAGGACCACCGCCACGACTTTCTCGGCAAAATCGCCATCGGCGACCACCATAACGTATTGTGAAATACAGGACGCAAAAGCACCGCCAACAAACGATGCCAGAAAGGCCGACAACGTAAACCAGAATAATGCCCGGTCGCGCAGAAGTACCGAAGGGGACCACACCGCGGCGTTTAAACCTTCTGATGGTGCTGTTGAACGTTTTACCCAGGTCTGGATAAACACCAGTGGCAATGCTGAACAGGCGGCAGCAAGCCAGAATGGCAGGTTAATGCTTTGCATCACCAGCAGCGTGCCCAGCGGTGGACCAACGGTCCAGCCAATATTCAGCACGGTATAGTTAAGCGAGAAAATTTTAGTCTTGTTGGTAGCAGACAGATTATCAGCAAACCAGGCCTTCAGCACCGTGGCGAAGACGGAGTAGGCACAGTTGATCAGAGCAAAGAGCAAAACCACGACCACCACGTTATGCACCAGTGGGATCGCAATAAAGCCGGACGCAAAGCCACAAATTGCCAGCAGCATAAAGCGTTTTTTTTCAAATTTATCGGCCAGGATGCCGAATCCAAGACTGAAAACGACGCCAATAGTCAGTGCTACTGTCATTGCATAACCGATCAGATCGACACCCAGGCCATACTGACGACTGAGGTAAATCGTCATGAATGGCAGAGTGGCGCCACGGCCAATTGTTAATAACAAAGATGACGCGAGTAACGCGAGAGTGGACCTTCTCAGAGAGATATTCATTTTCCTGCCCGACAATGCATGTTGTTATGTTTTTTTTAGATATAAGAAACAAATAGCATGCTAAAACTGTGATGTACACTCAATAAGTTGTCCGAAAATGCCTTGCGTGGCCTACCTGAAATAATGATCTGTTACGGCACAACGATTTCCGTTACCTTAACTTGTTTACAAAAATTTAATATTTGCAGGGGCGGTGGTATGTCGCGTAAAGACGGGTTATTAGCGTTACTGGTCGTTGTGGTTTGGGGACTGAACTTTGTGGTCATCAAAGTGGGGCTGCATAATATGCCCCCCTTAATGCTGGCAGGGCTGCGTTTTTTACTGGTGGCGTTCCCGGCAATACTCTTTGTTGCCAGGCCGAAAATCCCACTTTCGCTGTTGCTCGGCTATGGGCTGACCATCAGTTTTGGGCAGTTTGCGTTTCTCTTTAGCGCTATCAAATTCGGTATGCCTGCCGGGTTAGCTTCTCTGGTATTACAGGCTCAGGCGTTTTTCACCATCATTCTGGGGGCATTCGCCTTTGGCGAACGTCTGCAGGGTAAACAGCTGGTAGGCATTGCGCTGGCGGTATTTGGCGTGCTGGTGCTGATTGAGTCCAGTCTGAACGGGCAGCATGTTGGCATGCTCGGTTTTATCCTGACGCTGGCGGCGGCGCTAAGCTGGGCCTGCGGCAATATCTTTAACAAAAAAATCATGCAGCATACCTCGCGCCCAGCCGTTATGTCGTTGGTGGTATGGAGCGCGTTAATCCCTATTGCTCCGTTCTTCCTTGCTTCATTAATTCTCGATGGTCCAACGCAAATTACCCAAAGTCTGGTGGCGATAGATATGACCACCATTCTGTCACTGGTTTATCTGGCGTTTGTGGCGACCATTGTGGGTTATGGTATCTGGGGTTCGTTACTCGGACGCTATGAGACCTGGCGTGTAGCGCCGCTATCGCTGTTGGTGCCGGTCGTTGGACTGGCGAGTGCGGTTGTGCTGCTGGATGAAACGCTGACCGGATTGCAACTGCTCGGTGCGCTACTGATCATGGCTGGGTTGTATATCAATGTGTTTGGCTTTCGGTTGCGTAAGGTTGCGTCGGTGAGGGGCTAAAAAAAGCCCCGCAGTGGCGGGGCAATATAATTACAGGTTGCGCATATTGTAATAAGGCACACCTAATTCGTCGGACTTGTCGCTGCCTGCACCCATATGATTAAAATCGAACGGGGACTGATCGTGCGCAGGGGGCATAATCATCGCGTCGCGACTGTTCTGGGTGGCAGGTTGCGCGGTCTGTTCCGCCATGCTCTGGCCCGAAACAACAAACAGCAGGGCCAGCATTGCATAAGACAGAAGTTTCATGATTTCCTCGGTTACGTCGTTAACTGGCGTTTAGCAATTACATTGATTAAGTGGGAGCAAATAGCGTGATTCGCCGTGCATATTCGTCATACGGTATTTATGCGGCGGAACATCAAAATAGTTTTTGAATGTCCGGGTCAGCGTCTGCTGAGACTCAAAACCGTAACGCTCTGCCAGATAAAGAATAGGTTCGTTACTTTCTTTTAGTTTTTGCGCTATTTCAGTCATTTTACGGCTGCGAATGTATTGACCCAGTGAATGACCGGTTTCTTTTTTAAACATCCGTTGCAGGTGCCATTTGGAGTAACCTGAACGCTCAGACACTTTTTCCAGTGAGAGCGGCGATTCAAGGTTATTTTCGATCCAGTCCAAAATGCTATGAATAGTGATTGTGTCAGTATTGCGTCTGGACATCGTCATACCTCTTTCTGGTTACGGCAGGATTCTCTTAAGCAAGTGCTCAAGTGTGGCTACTTCATCCGCCGTTAAGTTTTTTGTTAGTTCCTGGTGCAGGTCTTGCCCTACTAATTGATGACACTGCTCGCAAATTGCTGCGCCATGCTCGGTGAGTTTCACCAGCACGCCACGCTTATCATGTGGATTCGGAAGCCTTTCTATCCAGCCTTTACAGGCCAGTCTGTCCAGCATCCGTGTCAGGGCGCCAAGGTCGACAGACAGCACTTTTTTCAATTCGACAGGGGTGATGCACACCGCGCAACGGATGGAGCAGAGCACCTTGAACTGCGATGCCGTGATATCCAGCGGTGACAAATAGTCGTTTAACAAACGATCTTTTTTCTGATTAACCATATAGATCAAACGACCCAGTGGGATGATTTCGTTAAACAGATCACTGGTGTTTTTCACAATGATTGCCCTGGCAAGTAGTTAGTCACGGCTGATATTATTGCTTAGGCAAATATAAGTCAAACGAATGAATCCGCAAATGCCACGTTTTGCTAAATCATCAGACTCAATACCTGGAATGTGGAAATTTAACGATCTGATAATTATGGTTTATACGTGCGGATGAAAAATGAATCCTTACATCGCGAAAATGGCTTATCTTCTGGATTTCACCGTATACTTGCCGTTGACGATTAACGCACAGGAAAGATGACATTATGATGGACTTGTTTAAAGCAATAGGGCTGGGGCTGGTAGTCCTGTTACCGTTGGCAAACCCGTTAACCACCGTGGCGTTGTTCCTTGGCCTCGCGGGCAACATGAACAGCGCAGAGCGTAACCGTCAGTCACTCATGGCATCTGTTTACGTGTTTGCCATCATGATGGTGGCGTACTATGCCGGGCAACTGGTGATGAATACCTTCGGGATTTCGATTCCCGGACTCCGTATTGCGGGTGGGTTAATCGTTGCGTTTATCGGCTTCCGGATGCTGTTTCCGCAGCAGAAGGCGCATGATTCTCCGGAAGCGAGAAGCAAGTCAGAAGAGCTGGAAGACGAGCCGACTGCCAATATCGCCTTTGTACCGCTGGCTATGCCAAGCACTGCCGGTCCGGGGACGATTGCGATGATCATCAGTTCCGCGTCAACCGTGCGCCATGGCTCCGAATTTCCGGACTGGGTGATCATGATCGCGCCGCCGATTATTTTTGCGGTTGTTGGGATTATCCTGTGGGGCTGTTTGCGCAGTTCCGGGGGGATCATGCGCCTGGTCGGCAAAGGTGGTATCGAAGCGATTTCTCGTCTGATGGGCTTCCTGCTGGTGTGTATGGGCGTGCAGTTTATTATTAACGGCGTGCTGGAAATTATTAAAACCTACGCTTAGAACACTGTGCCCGGTAATCGGTAATGTCTACCGGGCACATTTTTTACGAATGCTGAGGCTGTTCTTCCAGCGATACCGGCCATTTACGAAAGATAATCACCGACCATATCAACGCCACCACGGCAGGCACTGCGCCGACGTAACCAATCGTAGACATTGACCACTGCAAACTCACCTGATTGCCTACCAGCGCGCCAGCGCCAATACCGATATTAAAGATGCCTGAGAACAGTGCCATTGCGACGTCAGTCGCATCAGGAGCAAGCGCCAGCACTTTCACCTGCATGCCCAGACCTATCAGCATGATGGCGACGCCCCAGAAAATACTCAGGATAGCAAGGTGCATTTCGCTGTCAGCAGCGGGAAGTAACAACACCAGGCATACCGTCAACAGGGCAATGGCACTGCTAATCAGTACGGAAGCATGCAGATTCCCCAGCTTACCGAAAATGACGCTACCGACAATTCCCGCGCCACCCAGAACCAGCAACAGCACGGTAGCAAAGTTTGCGCTCAGACCCGCGACGGTCTGCACAAACGGCTCGATATAGCTGTAGGCCGTGTAATGTGCGGTGACCACAATCACCGTCAGTAGATACAGACTCATCAATGCCGGACGATGGAATAACACCGGCAGGCTTTTTAAAGAGCCGGAGTGCTCACTGGGTAGTTTGGGCAGGAGCTTAATCAGGCAAAGCAGGGTAACTAACGCCCCCATGCCGATGGCGAAGAAGGTGGTGCGCCAGCCAAAATACTGACCGACAATGCGCCCGATGGGCAGACCCAATACCATAGCCAGCGCGGTGCCGGTGGCAATCAGGCTGAGAGCCTGTGCACGTTTACCGGCAGGAGCCAGGCGGATCGCCAGCGATGCGGTGATCGACCAGAAAATAGCGTGCGCAAAGGCAATACCAATACGGCTAATTACCAGCACGGTAAAATTCCATGCCAGGAAAGAGAGAATATGACTGGCGATAAACACAACAAACAGACAGATCAGCAGTTTTCGGCGCTCCACCTGACTGGTAAGTAACATAAAAGGGAGCGACATCAGGGCGACAACCCAGGCGTAGATCGTCAGCATGATCCCGACCTGAGCAGTCTGCATATTGAAGCTTTGTGCGATGTCGGACAGCAAGCCGACAGGGACAAACTCTGTGGTATTGAAAATAAAACCGGCAATGGCAAGCGTAACTACCCGTAGCCACGCGACCTTGCGGGAAACAGTGTCTGTTGTCATATCAAATAAGAGGATTAGCTGCGAAAAGGTAAGGCCACGATCTTAAAACGTTTGCTGGCGAAAATACAATCATTTTGTGATGCGGATCTCATTTCATTGGCAGGGCGCCACAATTTGCTGCCGAACATTCCTCGTATTTTTAAGTATTTCAATAATAATGAAATTCCGGGCGTATGACTTCACTCGGATTTACAGGTATTCATGTTCTTTGAGGAGCGCCAGTTACTCCGGGCTCTGTGATAACTGAGGGTTCAACACCTCAATAAACGCTTCCAGCTGACGTGTCATTGCACCTCTGCGCCAGACCAGCCATGTATTCAGCCAGCGCCAGTTCTCGCTTAGCGGCCAGGCGTTGACCTGATGATGCCCTGGCATGCTCTCCAGCATCGAACGCGGGATCAATGCGATACCCGCGCCGGCAATAACACAGGCCAGCATACCGTGATAGGACTCCATTTCATGAATGGTGCCGGGCATGGCGCGATCGGCATGAAACCAGCTTTCAAAATGGCGGCGATAGGAACAGTTGGCGCGAAAGGCGTAAATACTGCAACCGTTGACGTCACTGGCCCGCTTAATGGGGGGATGACCGTTAGGCGTGACAATCATCATCTCTTCACGGTAGACCGGCATTCCTTCAAGTCCCGGATGGGTAATTGGACCATCGACAAAGGCAGCGTTCAATGTACCGTCGAGCACGCCGTCCAGCATTGTGCCTGAAGGACCTGTCGCCAGCGCGAACTGAATTTTGGGGTAACGCTGGTTATATTCAGCCAGCGTGGCGGGGATGCGAACTGCTGCTGTACTTTCAAGCGAGCCGAGAGAGAAGAGTCCTTGCGGCTCATCCCCGGCGACGACCATCCTGGCTTCCTCAACCAGTGCCAGGATCCGCTGGCTGTAGCGCAAAAAGTTGTGCCCGGATGGGGAAAGCCGCAGGCGCTGGTTTTCACGAATAAACAGATCAACACCCAGGTCGGCTTCAAGCTGACGTATACGGGTGGTGAGATTGGATGGCACGCGATGCACCTTCGCGGCGGCCTGCGTAATACTGCCAGTCTCCGCGACGGCATTGAACATTTCCAACTGCGTCAGATCCATAATATTCTCTATTCGTGAATGGTATGGTTAATATTATTCATTTTTCAGAAAGAGTAAATATGCTCATGATATAACCATACCCTGCGATAAAGAGAGGCACTTATGACTATCACAGCAGCAACACATGCGATTTCCATTGACCCTGCCAGCGGTGAAAGGCTGACGGCGACGCCGTGGGCCAGCGCGGAAGAGATTGATCATGCGCTGAACCTTGCCGCGAATGGCTATAACGAATGGAAACATACTTCCGTTGAGCACCGTGCGCAAACGCTGCGCCAGATCGGGCAAGCTCTGCGCCATCGTGCGGAAGAGATGGCGGAGTGTATCTCACGTGAAATGGGTAAACCCATTAAGCAGGCGCGTGCTGAAGTCGCCAAGTCAGCTGCATTGTGTGACTGGTACGCCGAGCATGGACCGGCGATGCTCAATCCGGAACCCACGCTGGTGGAGAATAACCAGGCGGTGATTGAGTATCGTCCGCTAGGAACCATTCTGGCGATCATGCCGTGGAACTTCCCGCTCTGGCAGGTAATGCGAGGTGCCGTCCCGATTCTGTTGGCCGGAAATGGCTATCTGTTAAAGCATGCGCCTAACGTAACCGGCTGTGCTGCAATTATTGCGCAGGTTTTCGCTGATGCTGGTGTACCCGCGGGGGTTTACGGTTGGGTGAATGCCGATAACGCCGGGGTCAGTCAAATGATCAATGACCCGCGTATCGCGGCGATAACGGTAACGGGAAGCGTACGTGCCGGTGCGGCGATTGGCGCCCAGGCGGGTGCCGCGCTGAAAAAATGTGTGCTTGAACTGGGCGGCTCCGATCCGTTTATTGTCCTCAATGATGCTGACCTCGATCTGGCCGTTAAGGCGGCGGTCGCTGGGCGTTATCAGAACACAGGGCAGGTTTGTGCGGCAGCCAAGCGCTTTATTATCGAAGAAGGGATTGCGGCAGAATTTACTTCACGCTTTGTGGCCGCTGCGAGTGCGCTCAAAATGGGCGATCCGCTAAACGAAGAAAACGATCTGGGGCCGATGGCGCGATTTGATCTGCGTGATGAGCTACACCAGCAGGTAGAGGCCACCCTTGCCGAAGGGGCACGGTTACTGCTCGGCGGAGAAAAAATTGCGGGTCAGGGCAATTACTATGCCGTGACGGTACTGGGCGATGTCACTCCAGAGATGACGGCGTTCCGCCAGGAGCTGTTTGGTCCGGTTGCGGCAATTACCGTGGCGAAGAATGCGGAACATGCGTTAGCGCTGGCGAATGACAGTGATTTCGGCTTATCCGCCACGGTGTTTACTGCGGATGAAGCGCTGGCGCAGAAGATGGCGTCACGCCTGGAGTGTGGTGGCGTATTTATCAATGGTTACAGCGCCAGTGATGCCCGCGTTGCGTTTGGTGGTGTGAAGAAAAGTGGCTTTGGCCGCGAACTTTCGCACTTTGGTCTGCATGAGTTTTGTAACGTGCAGACCGTCTGGAAAAACCGCCTTTGATGGTGTGGGTGCCTCCGCTGGGGGCACCTGTCTTATTTCTGCAATTTTTCTGTCATTTACTCTCCGTACACTCGCGACTAACGCTTTGATACAGAAGAGTAATATGAACATAACGCAAATTTCCCATCGTCTAATACCCCGTCAGTTCGGTCTGTTAACCGGCATTTTTTGCATTATTGCGCTGTTCTCAGTTTTGCAGGTCGTGTCCTCCTTGATGCTCTCGGCCTCAGTCAGTGACGCACAGCAGAATGAAGGGCGTAATCAACTCGCGCTTTTGCAGCAGGCAAAGGTCGATGAAGCGCGGGTGGCGTTATTATCTGCCAGCGATTTACTTAACCGTGCGGGGATTTATTTTATGCAGGATGCCGCCACCGGATCGGACGGGAGTTGGCGTCCGTTAATGGAAGAGGCGTATCGGGCGCTGGCGCAGTCAAAAAGTGCATGGGATGCCTGGCGGGATATGAAGCCGCAGTCGGATCCGGATCTAACGGAGAGCTATCAGCGTTTTTATAGCGGTATTAAGGAGCAGGCGGACGGGCTGATGCAGTCAGGTTCCATTGATGCGTTTTTTGCCGTACCCGTGCAGGCCTTTCAGACAGACTTTAACGGTAATTACGCGCGCTTTCAGCAGGGCAGTGGGCAACATGCGGAAGCTGGGCGTCAGCAGCTGTTGACCAGTCTTGAGCGTTTACAGAATCTATTTTTGTTTATTCCTCTGGTACTGGTGGTTATCGCCTTTCTGGTCTGGCGTAGTATGTTCCGTTGGGTGATTATGCCGCTGCGACGGCTGATCGATCATATCGATATTTTAGCGGCGGGTGATCTTTCCCGGCCAGCCCCGCAGGTGAGTCAGTTTAATCGGGAAGTGACGCAATTAAGTTCGCGTATTGCTGCAATGCAGCAGGGGCTCTGCGCGCTGGTACGGCAGGTGAATGATGCCACCACCGCAATGGTAGGAAATATCAACGAACTTGCGCAGAACAATAAACAGCTATACCAGCAGTCGGCAAAACAAAGTGAAGAGTTGAGCACTGTGACATCGCATATTTCGGTTCTGGAAACGCATGTTGAGGATAACAGTGGCTTTGCTGAACTGGCGAATCAACGCGCAGTGCAGGCGCGTGATATTGCGGCAGGTGGAGACCGAATGATGGCGACGGTAAATGCGTCAATGCAGGCGATTGTGACTCGCTCGTCTGAAATGCGAGGGATTACAACGCTTATCGACAACATTGCATTTCAGACAAATATCCTGGCTCTCAACGCCGCTATCGAGGCAGCACATGCCGGGGAGCAAGGGCGCGGGTTTGCCGTGGTTGCGAAAGAAGTTGGGCTGCTGGCGCGAAAAAGCGGTCAGTCTACGCAAAACATTCAGACACTGATTAAACACTCGTTACAGGGCATTGAAGAGGGCTTTCACGCGGTTAACGGACTGGATAAGAATTTGCAGCAGGTTATCGCACTGGTGGAAAACCTCGGCGCGTTACTGAACGACATTTCGACTGCAACGTTAAATCAGGGGAACAGTATTCACCAGTTAACCCGTCAGCTCCATGTCCTGAACGGCGAAGCCCGACAAACCAGTGATTTGGTGAATGCTGCATCTGATTCTTCCTTACAGCTTCACCATGAATCTAACCAGCTTATGCAGGCCGTGGCCAGATTCCGCCTTCCGGCCTGACGTTGCGTATTCAGCTCTGTTATACTCGCAGGCCTTTCATACCTGCGAGCAAGGAGCATGTTGTGGCCAGGGCCATGGACAATTCAATTTTAGAGACCATTGTGCAGCAGGTTCGTCCGCTGATTGGTCAGGGTAAAGTCGCTGATTACATTCCGGCATTAGCCTCCGTCGACGGTTCAAAACTGGGTATTGCTATCTGTACCGTTGATGGGCAGCACTATCAGGCGGGGGATGCGCAAGAGCGCTTTTCTATTCAGTCAATTTCAAAGGTGCTCAGTCTGGTCGTGGCGATGCGTCACTATCAGGAAGAGGAGATCTGGCAGCGCGTAGGCAAAGATCCTTCTGGTCATCCTTTTAACTCCCTGGTACAGCTGGAAATGGAGCAGGGCATCCCTCGCAATCCCTTTATTAACGCCGGGGCGCTGGTGGTTTGCGATATGCTGCAAGGGCGTCTAAGCGCACCTCGTCAACGGATGCTGGAAGTGGTGCGGGCATTAAGCGGCGTTTCGGATATCGCCTATGATGCGACGGTCGCGCGATCGGAGTTTGAGCACTCGGCGCGTAACGCCGCTATTGCATGGCTGATGAAATCCTTCGGCAATTTTCACCATGACGTGCCCACCGTTTTGCAGAACTATTTTCACTACTGCGCGCTGAAAATGAGCTGTGTGGAACTGGCGCGGACTTTTGTCTTTTTGGCAAATCAAGGGCATGCCTTTCATCTTGCGGAGCCTGTGGTCACACCGATGCAGGCCCGGCAGATCAATGCGCTGATGGCGACCAGCGGCATGTATCAGAACGCAGGGGAATTTGCCTGGCGGGTTGGGCTTCCGGCGAAATCTGGCGTCGGCGGCGGCATCGTGGCGATCGTGCCACACGAGATGGCGATTGCTGTCTGGAGTCCGGAACTGGATCCGGCGGGAAATTCACTGGCCGGTATCGCCGTGCTGGAACAATTAACACAACAGCTGGGGCGCTCGGTTTACTGATGAAAACGCTCGATCCTCTTTTTGCCCGGCTGGCGAAATCAACGTTTCGCTCGCGGTTTCGTCTTGGTCAGAAAGAAAGGCAGTATTGTCTGGATAAGGGGGCGCCAGTTATCGAACAACATGCTGCGGATTTTATAGCTAAACGACTGGCACCTGCGTTTCCCGCCAATGATGGTAAACAGACTCCTATGCGTGGTCACCCGGTATTTATCGCTCAACATGCTACGGCGACGTGCTGTCGAGGGTGTCTGGCGAAATGGCATGATATACCTCAGGGTGTAGTGCTAAACGATGAACAGCAACGTTACGTTGTCACGGTTATTTACCACTGGTTAGTACTCCAAATGAACAAGCCATAGATAATATTTTCCTATGATATGCCCCCTTGTGTTGTGTAATTGTTAAAAGCAGTATGAAGGGGTCAATCTAAGGAGAAACCATGGCTTCCGGCAAACCCTGCTTTGTGCTGAGCGCGACACAGATTCTGTCGCGAATCGACGAGCTCAGCGATGTTCTTGAACAGTGCGTCAATGACGGCGCCTCCATCAGTTTTATGCTGCCCTTTAATCGCGAAAAATCAGAGCCTTTCTGGATGAAGGTCGCGCAAAGTGTTTCTCGCGGAGAACGGATCGTTCTTGGTACGCAGAATGCGCAGGGGGTGCTTGTCGGTACCGTCCAACTCATTATCGATCAACCCGAAAATCAACCTCATCGTGCTGATGTCGCCAAACTGCTGGTTCACCCCTCAGCGCGACGCGGTGGCCTGGCCCGTGAATTGATGAACGAACTGGAAAGTTGCGCGCGTCAACAAGGTAAAACGCTGCTGGTGCTTGATACGGCGACGGGTAGTGGTGCGGAGTTGTTCTACCACAATTGTGGGTGGAAAAAGGTAGGGGTGATACCTGACTATGCCCAAATGCCCGATGGGACGCTGACCGGAACCACACTTTTCTACAAAACGCTCTAATTTGTCGCCGGGGATTGATCAAAACAGGGTTTCAATGTATTAAAGTTTGCTAACCTATTGGACCAATTCAATCAGGTTGTATGACTAATCATAAAGGGAACCCATTGTGCAAACACTAAATCGTCGCGATTTCCCCGGTGCTCAGTATCCTGAACGCATTATTCAGTTTGGTGAAGGAAACTTCCTGCGCGCCTTTGTAGACTGGCAGGTAGATCTGCTCAACGAACATACAGATCTGAACGCTGGTGTGGTCATTGTTCGTCCTATCGAAAGTTCCTTCCCGCCATCGCTGAGTACGCAGGATGGCCTCTATACCACTATCATTCGTGGTTTGAATGAGAAGGGCGAGGCCGTCAGTGATGCCCGTCTAATTCGTTCAGTTAACCGTGAAATCAGCGTCTATAGCGAATACGATGAGTTCCTGAAGCTGGCGCATAATCCTGATATGCGTTTTGTGTTCTCTAACACCACGGAAGCAGGTATCAGTTACCACGCGGGCGATAAGTTTGACGACGCGCCAGCGGTTAGTTATCCGGCTAAACTGACGCGTCTGCTGTTCGAACGCTTCAGCTATTTTAACGGCGCATTGGATAAAGGCTGGATTATCATCCCTTGCGAACTGATTGACTATAACGGTGATGCGCTGCGTGAACTGGTTCTGCGCTACGCTCAGGAATGGGCGCTGCCGGAAGCGTTTATTCAGTGGCTGGATCAGGCCAATGCATTTTGCTCCACGCTGGTGGACCGTATTGTTACCGGCTATCCGCGTGATGAGGTAGCTAAGCTCGAAGCTGAACTGGGCTATCATGATGCTTTCCTCGATACCGCAGAACATTTCTATCTGTTTGTCATTCAGGGGCCGAAGTCATTAGCCGCAGAACTACGTCTGGATAAGTATCCGCTGAATGTCCTGATCGTGGATGACATCAAACCGTACAAAGAGCGCAAAGTGGCGATTCTCAACGGTGCTCACACCGCGCTGGTCCCTGTTGCCTGGCAGGCAGGGTTGGACACCGTAGGTGATTCGATGAATGACGCTGAGATTTGTGCTTTCGTGGAGAAAGCGATCTATGAAGAGATCATTCCGGTACTGGATTTGCCACGTGATGAGTTAGCTTCTTTTGCCAGCGCGGTAACCGGTCGATTCTGCAACCCGTATATAAAACATCAGCTGCTGTCTATTGCCCTGAATGGCATGACCAAGTTCCGCACCCGTATATTGCCGCAACTGCTGGCAGGGCAACAGACCAGCGGTAAACTGCCGGCGCGTTTGACGTTTGCGCTTGCCGCGTTAATTGCTTTTTATCGTGGAGAGCGCAACGGTGAGTCTTATCCGGTTCAGGACGATGCGCATTGGATAGAACGTTTTCAACAGCTGTGGTCCCAGCATCGCGATCGCCAGATAAGTACCGAAGCGTTGGTCAAATCTGTACTGGGTGTCAAAGAACACTGGGAACAAGATCTGACGCAGGTTTCTGGACTGGTGGAACAGGTCTCTACCGATCTGGATACCATTCTGGCAAAAGGTATGCGTGAAGCCGTTAAGCCACTGTGCTAAGACGACTACCGACAACCCGGCTCAGGCCGGGTTTTTTCTTGATATACATTAGTTACAACATACTGTGTGGTTTATATCATAAACCCGGTCTGTGACTTAGGTGCGGCTTCATTTTAAGCAGAACAAAAGTTGTTGGGATAATGTTGCGATTAACTTGCAACATTGATCGCTATCGCGTCTAATGTGACGGATTTCACATTTTCCCGAAGATAACCATGATCGTTCGTCCCCAACAACACTGGCTGCGCCTGATATTCGTCTGGCATGGTTCCGTATTATCTAAAATATTTTCACGACTGCTGCTGAACTTCCTGCTCTCCATCGCCGTTATCATCATGTTGCCCTGGTATACGATGTTGGGTATCAAATTTACCCTGGCACCGTTCAGTATTCTGGGCGTGGCGATTGCTATCTTTTTAGGTTTTCGCAATAACGCCTGCTATTCACGTTATGTCGAAGCCCGACACCTGTGGGGGCAGTTGATGATTGCTTCCCGATCACTACTTCGCGAGGTGAAAACCACCTTACCGGATGACGCCGAACTGGGGCAGTTTGTTCGTCTGCAAATCGCATTTGCCCACTGTTTACGCATGACGTTACGTCGAAACCCACAGGCAGAGCCGTTGGCGAAATATTTCAGCGAGAAAGATCTGCAGACGGTATTTTCCGCACAATCGCCAGCAAACCGCATTTTGTTGCTGATGGGGGAGTGGTTGGCCGTGCGCAGACGTGATGGACAGCTGTCCGATATATTATTTCATAGTTTAAACAACAGATTAAATGATATGTCGGCAGTACTGGCAGGTTGTGAGCGAATTGCGAATACGCCAGTGCCGTTTGCTTATACTTTGATCCTTCATCGCACTGTTTATCTGTTTTGTATCATGCTGCCATTCGCGTTAGTGGTGGATCTTCACTACATGACGCCGTTTATTTCAGTGCTTATTTCCTATACTTTTATCTCGCTCGATGCGCTTGCGGAAGAGCTTGAAGATCCGTTTGGTACTGAGAACAATGACCTGCCGCTGGATGCGATTTGCAATGCAATCGAAATCGATTTACTGCAAATGAACGATGAAACCAATGTGCCAGCAAAACATATGCCGGATAAACATTACCAACTAACTTAGTTTCGTTCTGTTTCCCACCATGCTGGCCGCATATCAGAAAACGAATGAAACTCCGGCGCCAGATCTTCATCATTAGGATCGTCAAAAGCGCCGGCTAAAAGCGCAATGACCGGAGCGTCATCGATGGCGCCCACGGAACTCCCGCACTGAGGGCAAAAAGCCCGACTGGTGGTTTCAGATGAGCGCCAGGTTGTCGGTTTTCCGGCTTTTCCCGTCCATTCTACATTTTCTGCATCAAACTCAATCCAGACGACGGTCGGGGCACCAGTATGTTTCCGGCATATATCGCAGGAGCAGGTATGGGAATTATTAGGACTGCTGGCTGTGAAACGGATCGAGCCACACAGACACCCACCAATGTAGACTTTAGACATAACAACTCCCGTCAGAAACATGTGGCAAGACACTAGCAGATGCCTGACATAGCCACTAGATCCTTATGATAAAAAGGCGAGGGCGCGCATACTCGGTAGCCCAGTCCTGTGATCTGTCTGATGATAAACGCTTAACTATTGCGTCTGGCAACAATAAACAACCGCGGAAATGCCAGCAAAATATTGCCGTTTTCCTGCAACGGATATTGTTCCTGGAGCAGTTCATGGTAGCGAGCCAGGTAATGACGTTGCTCGCTTTCGCTCAAATCCTGCAGCCAGGGGCGGAGTCCCGTTGAGCTTACCCAGTCGATAATCGCCTGATGCGAATCCATAATGTGATAATACGTAGTACGCCAGATATCCACATCACAACCCGCTTCGGTCAAAATATCATAGTAGGCGTGAACGCCAGGAAGCGCTGCTCGGCCCCGATCAGGATAACCTTTTTCATAAGCCACTTCGCGCATCAGCACATGCGTGGGCTCCAGCCAGTTATCCGGCATTTGCACGGCCAGAACGCCGTTGTGACCGAGTTGTGAGACCAAATGTGGGAATAAGTCATAGTGATCGGGCACCCACTGTAACGACGCATTTGCATAAAGCAGATCCACGGGATGCTCGGGCTGAAACTGGCTAATATCCGCTTCGATAAAATGGCAGTCAGGTAATGCGTTGCGCGCTTCATTCAGCATAGCAGGTGAAGAATCGACACCTGTTGTCTTTGCCGTAGGCCAGCGCTGATGCAGCAATGCCGTACTGTTTCCCGGACCACAACCAAGATCAACAACTGAGCGGACATTTTCTAACGCCACACGGCTGAGTAATTCTGCTGCGGGTCTTGAACGTTCAGTTGCATATTGCAGATAAAGCGAAGGGTTCCAGTCGGCCATGTATAAATCTCCAGTATGAGAGGAAAAGTCGGAAAAGGACGGTATAAGACCTTGCCGATGAGCCACTTATTTTAGAAGATTATATGAAAATGAATGATAAGGGCAGGAATATGCTGGAAACATCAAGGTTGATATTACGACAATGGGAGGCTAAAGACCGGGCCCCTTTTGCTGCACTCAATGCCGATTCTGACGTGATGCGCTTTTTCCCCGCGCCGCTAGAGAAAGCTGAAAGCGATAACCTGGCCGATAGATTTAGTGAAGGTATTGCAGAACGCGGCTGGGGATTTTGGGCCGTAGAGCTAAAAGAAACACACCAGTTTGTGGGCTGTGTGGGGTTACATCCACAACCTGATAAATTTCATTTTTCACCCTGCACCGAAATAGGCTGGCGCCTTGCTAAAGCATACTGGCACCAAGGTCTGGCGTTAGAAGCCGCGCAAGCGAGTCTTGCATTTGCTTTTGACGTACTGGCGCTAAATGAAGTCGTTTCATTTACCTCTGTGCTGAATAAGCCGTCAGAGAATCTGATGATACGAATTGGTATGAATAAAACAGAAGAGTTTGTGCACCCCGCGTTGCCGCCAGATCATCGATTGGCACAACATGTTCTGTATCGTCTTTGCCGATAATTAATCAGTCTATTTTGCTCCTTTTCTCATATCAGAGAAAATAACTAAGCCAATTCCAGCCAAAATAATGACGCTTGCGAGAAGGATTCTGACGGTGAGCGTTTCGCCCAAAAATATGATCCCACCGAGAGTGGCCAGACAAGGTACGCTGAGTTGAATAGTACTGGCCGTTGTGGACCGGAGTAAGGGGAGCAATGAATACCAGAGCAGATATGCACCTCCCGATGTAATTGCACCAGAAAGCACGCCCAGAACTAATCCATATATATCAATATGAAGATGAGAGCGGAAGAACAGAGGAATAATCAATGCGACCGGGATTGCCAGGATGAAATTCCCCCCGGTTGAGGCAGCAGCATCCGTGATTTTCTTCCCTGTGATACTGTAGAAAGCCCAGGCTAACCCAGCAATAACCATCATTATTGCGGCATAAAAGGAAGGACGCTCCACACCAGGAAATAGCAAAATCGCTATTCCAGCCAATGCCCCGAGTATTCCTGTTATTTTTAAAATTACGAGTTTCTCTCCCTGGGCTATTCCCCATACCGTCATGACGAGCTGAACGGTACCAAAGAGCAGCAGGGCACCCGCGCCGGTGCTAAGAGAAACATAGGCAATGGAGAATGAAAAAACATAGATGCAAAGGAGCAGGGCATTTAACCACTTGAACTCAAATTTTCTGCTGTCAGATGTTATCGCGATAAATAAAAAAAGGGCAATTGCGCCACTTATCAATCTGATGCTGCTGAATGAGATAGCATCAGCATGCATACCCTTCAATGCGAGTCGGCAAAGCACTGAATTTCCAGCAAATGCGATCATTGCGATGATGATTCTGATGAGCAAGATAGCGTCCTTTAGTCGATACGAGGTTTAGCGCAATATGCAGGTGTTGCCTTCAAAAACAGGTGTGTTGATTAATATAGTTGCCGACATCAACGACTGTGTTCGTGCTGGGCTCGACATTAAGAACGACAAAACGCATTTGCGGGCAGAACAGCTCTGCACTTTTCTTGCTGCACTCAGTTTGTAGCCATCGATGCTCACCCTGTTCGGTTACAACCGTGTTCACGTTTCCGTATTCGCTGCACACAAAACCTTTTTCAGTTGCTCTTTGCCTTGCTGCCTCCAGGCTCAGACCAATAACATTCAGCTCATCGACCTCTTTGGCGAGTGTGCTGTCGGAAACACGGGTTAATGTGCAGCTCGACAGCGTAGAGGTAAATAGTAGCAAGAGCGCGAAGCGTAGGATGGTTTTGCTTTTTTTGTTTCGCATTGTCCGATATGTACTCAATTTTATTATCGTATTTCTGAAAGTAAGTGAAGTCACCTGGTTCAGTATATAACGAACGATTACATACCATTGCTTAAAAATCACAGATGTGCGGCTTTATATTTTTAAATGAAAGCTACTAAAGACAGAATCTCATGACGTAATAATTGAGAATATGTACTTTTGGTCAGAGATATGCATTTCAAATTAGCGACGATGAAGATAAGAGCCTTCCCAGAGAAATGTCATCTTTCACATCAAATGAAGACCTCATTCTCACTAACATTGAGTAAGTGAAAGGCTGGTCTATGCTAAAAAAGCAATCAAATTTGCGTTGGCTTTTTGAATAATAACGATAATTCTCGCGTTTTCGGTGGCGAATATGAACAGGATTGTGATCGCTTTTTTAGTTTCGCGAATTGGACGGCGACTGGTGGAACAGTAAACGTAGGGTTCCAGATAAATTTCTGGTGTTAAAGCGTAACTATAATCTTGAGCATAACCGGTTACCAACCCCAGTTTCGTACGAGAACGCCACGCCACTGCAACTGACTTTTCCCGCCGTGATCGAAGGATATCGGCTTGCGCGCCTGGGCGAGTTACAAATTTACCCGGGCACTTCCATGCAATCGCTTCCGCGACCGAAAACTTATTACGCACCCGATAGTTTTCAGTCCCTGGCTGACACAGCGAGTGAAGCAGACAAAATCCAGCTCGAACGTATGCACAAGTCGCGCTTTTAATCCGGTGCTTTGGCCTGGCAATTTAAATGCTGCGAGCTACGCTTTTACAGACGCTAACTCCTTCAATAATGAAGAAATTCTGCAGGTGGCATATGAAAATACGGTTTGGGGATCGATTTTGGCAATTGGTCCGGCGACCGGCTGATTAAGAAAAGCACCATGGTTGCGATGTCGCTCAGTCCATCGGTGGCTTATAAGCTTAGTGACAGGGTTTCCGTTGGGGGCTCTGTTAACGTCAATTCCACAGCAGATTATGTTAAGTCTGGTTCATGACATTAATAAACAGTGGTCAGTGATGGGAGAGCTTGGCTGGCAGGACTGGAGTCAGTTCGGCGCGCCGCAAATAACGGTGGTCGGGCAAGAAGTTGATAAGTCCAGTCGTCTGAAGGATTTGTGGCATACGGCTTTAGGTGTGCAATTTCGACCTACGGAACAATGGCGTTTGAATGCGGGCGTAGCTTTTGATAGTACTGTCTATAATTCGCAAAGCGATGTAGCGCTGACGTTGCCGACCGGTGATGAATGGCGATTTGCTACCGGAGCGCAATATCAAATTACACCACAAAGCAATATCGGTGCTGCCGTGTCGTATCTGCATATGCAGTCGTCCCACGTACAGTCACCATCAATTTATCAGGGGAGTTACGATAATCCGTATCTGTGGTTTGCCAGTGTGAACTACAGTTATCAGTTTTGATGTTCAGTGAAGTGAGAGTCGCGGTGGAATTGTAGAGGACATAAAACAGCTATTTGCATAACCAGCTGTAGTCGAGAGCCATCATCCAAAACTGTTAGCGCTGTTGAGGCGTCATTATTGAGCAGCACAAGGATGACCATAAAACAGCAGATTCCGCCTTTATTTATTTTAGTGCGCATAATGTATATTATGTTAAATGCAATTGCTGCGTACTCAGTTGAGACTCCATGTGGCCCACGTTTGGCCATTGACCTCCTCTGCTCATTACAATCATGAAAGCCTGAGGAACAGAGTTCGTTCCTGCAGTTGAGATGCTTTGAATCCGTGGTGAAGATAAAAACGTTTAGCTTCGTCTGTGAGCGCATGTACCATAACGGCACGCACGCCAATATTTTCTGCCACTTTGTAACACCGCAGTACCGCATCGTGAAGCAGATCGGCCCCTAACCCTTTTCCACGAACAGAAAGATCTACGGCCAATCTGGCAAGGATAATTACGGGGATTGGATCTGGCATGTTACGCCGAAGATTGCCTGTTGCTTCTGTGTGGTTGACGCTACCTGTGGCCAGTGAATAAAAGCCAGCGACTTGTCGCGTGTCTGTTTTGCAGACAACAAACGTCCTGGCTGCGCCGAGAGCCTGATTTTTTAGCCCTTTTTGCTTTAACCAATCATCGAGAATAATTTCTCCGCTGACAAATTCCGCCAATCGATGAATGTGAGTTAGAGGCTCAGGTGCGGTTACAAATCCCACTGTGGTTTCCTTGCCAGTAGCTTCCTGATAGCGGGATCTTCGGCAACCGGAGCATCAAGCATCTCGATAAACTCAGCGTATTGTTCATCATTAAAATTAAACACTCGGCGATCGAGAATAACGTTCTCTGCCGCCTGGCAGGCCATTTCCAGAATAAAGTCTGTACGCGATTTATGTAGAATCTCTGCGGCCGCATCAATAAGCGCGCGTTGGGATTCTTTAGCTCTAAGGTTTAGCTGGACATCTGATTTCATTATTAAGCCTCTTGTATAGCAATTGCTTTACAAGCATATCATAAGGCTTATGTATAGCAACTGCTATACAGCATCGTTCAACTCAATACTCTGATAAGCAACAATAAAAAACCCGCCAGTGCTGGCGGGTTATGGCATGGTTTGTCTCTACAGTTAAGGCGTTACCATGTTAAACCAGAAATCAAAGCTATCTAAATACCCGAGGAACTCATCAAGCTTGGCATGATTGCCGGAAATTTGTACATCACCCTTCTCTTCTGCCTGTTTCAGCGATTCTTCCTTGAGAATGATTTTGTTCAACGTTGCACGGTTAAGCGAAATGGAGGCGTCAGCATTGCTGGCCTGTGTATCAGCGCTATGGTTAAGAACACCGTTTTCCAGTTCCAGTTTGTATTTACCGCTGTCAGCACCTAAATCGACGTTGAAGACTGCCTGCGCATTTGCCGCTTTTTCTCCGTTAATATGTACCGCGAGATAATCAAAGAACATCTCAGGTGACATGGCTTTAACGGTATCCGGGCTGGCGGTATTTGGCGTCGCGCCTTTCACCACACCGTTGCGTAATTCTTGTGCACCAGTCAGATAAAAATTACGCCATGGACCGGACTCAGCCTGATAACCCATTTGCTCAAGGGCATCTGCTTCCAGATTACGGGCTTCTCTATTGCTCGGATCAGCAAAGACGATATTGTTAGTGACTTGCGCCACCCAACGGTAATTGCCTTGGGCGTAATCAGTTTTCGCTTTTTGCATGATTGCATCGGCGCCGCCCATATAATCGACATATTTCTTCGCGGCATCAACGGGCGGTAATTCATTCAGTGTTGCCGGATTACCGTTGAACCAGCCGAGGTAAAAGACATACGTTGCTTTCACATCATGGCTGACAGAACCATAGTATCCGCGGCTGGCCCATGATTTTTCCAGACCAGACGGCAGTTTGAAGTTAGCGGCGATTTCGTCACGGGTCAGCCCCTGGTTAGCCATGCGCAGCGTCTGATCGTTGATGTAACGGTACATATCACGCTGACTTTTCATTAACTTCACCACATTTTCATTACCCCAGGTCGGCCAGTGATGCTGAGCAATAATAATGTTTGCCTTTCCCCCCCAGCGGCCAATAACGTCATTGATATATTTTGACCATGCCAGCGGATCGCGGATCTTCGCGCCACGTAATGAATAAGTGTTATGCAGCGTATGGGTGACATCCTCTGCAGCTTCGATCATTCCCTTCTCTTCTACATACCACAGCATTTCAGAAGGTGCTTCCGATCCCGGCGCCATCATGAAGTCATAGGTTAGACCGTCGATAACTTCTTTCTGCCCGGTGTGGGTAATATAGTTAGTGGGTTCAATCAGCGTGACCGTACCGGCGGAGGTTGTCGTCCCCAGACCCGCACCGACCTGACCTTTTGCATCCGGTTTCAACAGATTGCCATACATGTAACTAGCTCGGCGACTCATGGCGTTACCTGCCATAATATTTTCAGATACAGCTTCCTTCATAAAACCAGCCGGTGCATATACCTTCACTTTACCGGATTTCACATCCGCTTCATCAATCACGCCGCGGACACCACCGTAGTGGTCAACATGGCTGTGCGTATAAATGACGGCAACAACGGGTCTTTTACCGCGATTCTTATAATAAAGGTCCATTCCCACTTTCGCGGTTTCTGCAGATACCAGCGGATCAATGACCGTAATACCCTCTTTCCCTTCCATAATTGTCATATTCGAGAGATCAAGATTACGGATTTGATACACGCCATCAGTGACCTGGAACAAACCGCCAATATTGATCAACTGCGACTGACGCCACAGGCTTGGATTAACCGTGTCGGGGGCTTTTTCGCCCTCTTTGATAAAGGCATATTGCTGAGGGTCCCAGACAACATTTCCCTGCTTCCCTTTAATCAATTCACTGGGAAGCGGAGCAATAAAACCTTTATGTGCGTTCATAAAATCGGTTTTATCAGTGAATGGCAATTGACCATATAAGGCGTCATTCGCACTTTTGGTCTGAGCAGTCGCATCTTTTGCCCCTTCCTGTGCCAGTGCAGGCAGTGAAATTAATGATGTTGAACAAACACCGGCTACAGCCAGATAACTCATTAGTTTATTTAGTTTCATAAATCCTCAGCTAATAATATATTTTCAAGAAGAAAGAAACACTGCTTCTTTGATTGTTGATAATTTCTCGCAATGCCGTATTTATCAGGTTGCCATGATTCAATGCTCATAGGCTAACATGACATTATTAAACCAGGTGATGAAATGACATTTAATTTTAAATTTTCTTTTGTTTTTATTTAAACAAAACACCAGTAGACACATGACTGTTTAAAAAGATAATGACTGGCATTCATTTTCTTCAGAACACTAAATATGCGTACACTCTATCTACTTCTCATCGCTGGGATACTTGCTGGCTGTAATACTTCTCCCCCAGAGAGAGTTGTTAAAATCAATAAGATGATGATCCCTGTTGTCCAGGCTCAACCCGAGTCAAAACCAACTAGTGACTCGGCATCCCTGTCCTTATATCAGGATAATAAACAGCAAATTGAAAACGTCACGAGTTCATTAAAAAATGAATATCTTCATGAGGTTAAGCCAAGAGAGATGTTTGACGTTCATAGCCAGGCATACCAGGTTTATGCTTCTTTAACCAAGCTCGAACAAATGCAGCAAATGAACAATTTTTATTATAAGGAGCATAATCAAACAGGACTGTTAAGCATTAATCAGTCCGTGAACTCTCTTATTGAATAACAAGAAATCCTCCTCATAAAATGATGAGGAGGATTTCTTACGATTGATATATAGCATGCCACTACAATAGAATATTAAATTTAGATAATCGATTTGTAACTTGTTTGTGGGTTTATTTAAAATCGCTCAGGCAATTTATTGATGGAAGTAAGATACCCTCCGCGTTCAAAATCAATATACCCTCCTTTTTTTAACGCAGACACAACATTTAAAACACTGCTGCGCGATAAGTGGGTCCGATCCTGAATATAATCTAAAATAGAGACTCGCGTGCGCGTCTCTTCCGGCAACAAAATCATCTCTTCGAGGTGGTTACGTATCACTGAATAAGTACGCTGCTGTACGACTAAATCATCACGATAAAAGAGATAGCCCGTATGATATGAAAGCACTGCCGCCGCATCTTCCCACAAGCCTTGTTGATGAAAGAGTTCTCGTGCTTTATCGGCATCGACGCGTAATAATGTTGACTCAGCTTCAGCGCGCAATAAATGGCCGTGTACCGGTTGGATCATTTCGGCAATACCGAACAGATGGGGTTCATAGACGGTCACGATTAACAGACCATCAGAAGAACGTAAAATAGACAGCTCCCCTTGCAAAAAAAGGTAGAGTTGAGGCTTATTCTTGTATTTCCACATGATACGCCGCCGCGGCACAACCTTCATCTTTTCTGCAATCGGTTCAAGTGCTTGCATTAAGCGTTGTATGCTTTGTTCTGGGCGTACCGGAGGTGAAATTTGCATAATCAAACCTGTATTATTTAGATTGAAAACAATATGCTTTTACCTATATTCCATGAAGGTAGTACAGATTCATATTAAAACCATAAATTGCTCAATAATAAAAGTAGAAATTTATTTTTATTTAAACGAGCGTGTGTGATAAGACCACCAGCAGACGGTTACCAGACACTGTCGGATAGATAATCCGCCATGGTGACTATTAACAATGCGTGAGATAGTTAATCGGGAATAACGGCGCTAGAATTGATAGCTGTAGTTGACACTGGCAAACCATAGCCACGGATTCTTATACTGGCCTGCAAAGATATCAGATTTGACATTAGACGACTGAATGTGCAAATACTCAACGGCAACGCCAATATTGCTGGCTGGCGTAATCTGGTACTGTGCACCGGTGGCAAGTCGCCATTCATCGCCGGTTGGCATCGAAAGCGCTACATCACTTTGCGATTTGTACGGTGAACTGTCATAGGCAATACCGGCATTAATGCGCCACTGCTCATCGGGATGATATTGCACGCCCAGCGCTGTATGCCATGTATCTTTCAGACGATTATCACGATCGCTTTGCTGACCATTTATTGTAATCTGCGGGCTGCCAAACTGGCTCCAGTCCTGCCAGCCAAGATCGCCCATCACTGACCATTGACTGTTGATATCGTGAACCAGACTAAACATCACCTGCTGCGGAGCACGGACCTGTGTGGAGATCGGCAGATCATATCCAATATTAGGTATATTGGGGAAACGTGCCGTCCCGTCAATATTGAAATGATAATCAGTCTTGCTGGTCCAGGTTACTCCCGCCCGCGTTTTGTCGGTTAAATCCATTAATAAGCCAAGGTGGTAATTCATCGCCCAATCATGATCGCTTTGTTTCTCATCGTGGCCATCGACATCTCTGCTTAGCGAAAGAAAACCATAGTTTAGCCCTGCAGCTGCGCCAACCGACACCTTATCACTTAGTTTCCATGCAACGGCGGGACTCAGCGTCATCGCAACCATGGTACTTTGTTTAATTAACCGATCCCCTGCCCAGTTGCCGAAGTCGATACCTAACCCATAGTTGCCGTACAAACCCAAACCGGCAGAAACGGTATCACTCAGCCGTTGCGTATAAAACATGCTGGCATTGGGGAAAAGCGTCATTACATTACCGGGGCTTTGCCTTCCATCTGTCGTATTGTTCAGCGTATAGGGAATATCTCCGCCCATCGCCTGTAATCCTCCGCTGACCATATGGTCAGGTAAACGGGTCATCCCCGCAGGGTTCGTTAACAGCGTAGAGGCATCCTGAGCACGAGCGGCCTGCCCTGCACCAGCCAGTGCGGTATCCTCCGTTCCGACTTCATAGAAGTAGAGCGCACTGGCGTGACCGACTGACGAAAAAATCATCCCGGAGAGAAAAATTATATTTTTTTTCATTGCATTACCTGTTTGGAGGGGGCGTTCTTTACTAAACGTAGGGTCAGCTATCACACTATATTGATTTATGCTAATAGCATAATCAGGCATCAGGAATGATGTCGTGTTAAATTTCATCCAATATTAAATTTTATAATTCAACACAATGACATCTTAAAAGTCGACTTAATGAGAATTCTTCTTAAGAAGAGATTTGACATAAATTCTAATGTAAAGAAATGAAAATTTAATCTTTTCATAATAAAGTATGAGTGAAGTCGCCAACGGAAAAACCATAGTTATGATCATCACATAACTGTAATATGCGTTTTAAAAAGTAAAACCTTTACAGCCTTGAGGAGACCTTGTCTTCTCAAAACTGCGTGTCTCGAATATACCTTTAATTTCAATGGGGCACGAAGACCATCAACCGCTCAAACCTAATATATAAGTGAGGTGCATATCTTACTGTGCTAACTAAATTTCAGGAGAATAATGCTAATCAAGTCGTAGATACTTCATTTTTTTAAATATGGAGTTTTAATCATGTAATAACAATCAGGTATCTTATACGACTCATTCTTCTGTCAGTTTTTGTAAGTGGAAGAAAAGAGTGATGATAGCTAATACAGGTAAAGATAGGGGTAATGACTTATGGCCTCACAATATGACTTTACTGTCACTCTGCACGATCTTGCTTTTATTCTTAAGCAGATCAAAATATCCGAAGCGGCAACTAACCCGGATGGTAGCGTTAATGCTGAATTGCTTAGAGAATTAGTTTCCAGTCCGCTATTGCCTTATGGACTTCGCACGGTAGATGGTTCATGGAATAATCTTCTACCAGGCCAGGAGTTATATGGCTCTGCCGACCAGACAATGCCGAGATTAACCGCGTTAAACTGGCAAGATGCGGACCAAATGACCAGTTATATCCAAATTGGTGGCACCGTTATTGATGCCGACCCACGTATTATTAGTAACTTAATTTCCGATCAAACGGCATCTAACCCAGCCGCACTGGAGGTATTTAACGCGTTAAAAGATGCTCCCGGCGGGGGGACTATTACAGGAGACGGAGAAACGTTATCCATTCCTAATCAGTCTCCCGATATCGGTCTCTCCCCTGCTTTTAACGGCTGGATGACCTTCTTTGGCCAGTTTTTTGACCACGGTCTGGATTTGATTCCCAAAGGCGGCAACGGTATCGTTTTCATTCCGCTACAGCCGGATGACCCTTTATATGTGGAAGGGTCGTCGACAAACTTTATGCTATTAACCCGGGCAACGGTGGATGAAAACCGAGAGACAGTAAACCTGACGACCCCCTTCATCGACCAAAACCAAACCTACACCTCCCATCCTTCACATCAGATTTTCATCCGCGAATACGTCATTATTGATGGGAAACCTGAGCCTACCGGGAATTTATTAGGCGGTGCGAACGGTGGACTGGCGACCTGGGCCAACGTTAAAAACCAGGCTGAAACTCTGCTAGGCATTAAACTCACCGATCAGGATGTGTTTAATGTTCCCCTGCTGGCAACGGATCGCTACGGTAATTTGATTTTAAGTGAAAATGGAAAGGTACAGATTGTTACCACCGGGGGACTGGTTGAAGCAAACGGCGGTCTGTTGCCTGAGGGAACATTCCGCACCGGCCATGCGTTTCTTGATGATATTGCGCATACTGCCGCGCCCAAAGTGGGTCTGCTGGCAGATGATGACACTGCGATTGGGGGCGAAGGAGCGCAACCGGCAGGAACCTATGATAACGAACTGCTCGATCGTCACTTTATTACCGGTGACGGGCGTGGGAACGAAAATATAGGTTTAACCGCGGTGCACGCCGTTTTTCACAGCGAGCATAACCGTCTGGTTGAGCAATATAAAACAACACTGCTGGAAACCGGTGATATCGACCTCATTAATCAGTGGTTGATGCCCAATCATCAAATCACGGAATTACCTGCCGATACCAGTACGCTGGTATGGAACGGTGAGTACTTATTCCAGGCAGGCCGCTTCTCCACGGAAATGCAATATCAGCACCTCGTATTCGAGGAGTTTGCCCGTACCGTACAACCCGCCGTCGATCCGTTTGTTTTCTCCAACACGGCGGATATAAACCCGATGATCTTTGCCGAGTTTGCGCATGTGGTTTACCGTTTCGGGCATTCAATGCTGACAGAAACCGTGGCGCGCACCGACATTGATATGCAAAGCGGTGATATTGACCTGATTTCAGCATTCCTGAATCCGGTAGCATTTAATCAAATCAACGGGGCCACCGTCACGGACGATCAGGCTATTGGCGCAATTGTGCGTGGTATGACGCGTCAGGTGGGTAACGAAATTGATGAATTTATTACCGATGCGCTGCGTAATAATCTCATCGGCCTGCCCCTCGATTTAGGCGCGCTTAATATAGCCCGTGGCCGTGACACCGCAATGCCGACGCTGAACCAGGCCCGCGAGCAGTTTTTTGCATTAAGCGGTGATAGTCAACTGAAGCCTTATACCAGTTGGGCTGACTTTACTACCTACCTGAAAAATCCCGCTTCAATCATTAACTTTATGGCCGCCTATGGTCAGCATGAGCTGATCCTCAATGCCACCAGCCTTGAAGGTAAGCGTGCAGCGGTAAACTTCCTGTTGTTTGGTGATGCTAACAATGCCCCGCCTGCGGATGCGATGGATTTCTTTAACAGTACCGGAGCGTGGGCAACCAAAGAGACCGGCCTGAATATGGTCGATTTCTGGATTGGCGGGCTGGCAGAGCGCAAAAATGAATTTGGCGGCATGCTCGGCTCAACCTTCAACTTCGTCTTTGAAACACAAATGGAAATGCTTCAGGACGGCGATCGTTTCTACTATCTGAGCCGCGTTCAGGGACTGAACTTACTCAATGAACTGGAGGCCAACTCGTTTTCCGCGCTGGTAATGCGTAACAGCGATCTTGGTGATGAGGGATCCTCCCACCTGCCCGCTAATCTGTTCCAGACACCGGACCATATTTTTGAAGTGAACCGCGTGCTGCAAACGGAAATCGACCCGAAATGGGGTAATCCGCTGAAGGATCTGCTCTCGCCGTTGTTGGTGCGTCGCGACCCAGGAGTGGATGTTGACGGCGATAGTTTTGCCGATGGCGGGTATCTGAAATATACCGGCGATGGGCATGTGGTGCTTGGAGGGACGGCAGGCAATGATACGTTAATCGGCGGTAAAGGGATCGACAGTCTGTGGGGTGATGGCGGAGATGACCGACTGGACGGCGGCGACGAAGCAGACGTGGTCCATGGTGGTGACGGTGATGACATTATTACCGATACCGGTACGCCTGTTGGTGATGCGGACTTCCTGCACGGTGATGCCGGACATGACGTTATCTTCTCCGGTAACGGAAACGATCTGGTCTTTGGTGGCAGCGGTAGCGACTTCGTGGTGGTCGGCGAAGATGCGCAGGAGGTCTTCTCGGGTCAGGATAACGACTTTGCGCTTGGCGGCTCGGGTGGTGATTTCCTGATGGGCAACGAAGGCGATGACTGGCTGGAAGGCGGCGACGGGTTTGACACGCTGGCGGGTGACAACTCTGAGTTGTTCTTCAACAGTACCATTATCGGTCACGATGTCCTCAACGGTCAGGGTAACGACACCGACTACGATGGCGAAGCCGGTGACGACATCATGATTCAGGGCGCGGGGATCCAGCGCAATAATGGCATGGCCGGTTTCGACTGGGCTATCCATAAAGGCGACCCAAATGGCGCTAACTCTGACCTTGGGATCCCTATTTTCGTCAACCAGCAGGAGTTTATTCTACGCGACCGTTTTGATCTTGTTGAAGGGCTGTCGGGCTGGAAATACGACGATATCCTGACCGGGACAGAACAGCCGATAGGTACTGCGCCTGTTCAGGGCGTTCCCCTCTCTAACAACCTGACCCAGGAAGGTGCGGACCGTATCACCGGTTTACAGGCTATTCTCGGCGTAGAGCGTTCTACAAATCCGAACGCGGTACTACTGAACCCTGATGATGGTAGCGATATTTTACTCGGCGGTGGCGGTAGCGACCGCATTATGGGTAAAGCCGGTAACGATATCATTGATGGTGATGCATGGCTCAACGTGCGTATTGCCGTTACAGGTATGGCGGGACTCACCAGCGCCGAAGGTATGGCCGAACTGAAATCGTACATGCTGGCCGGCACGCTGAAACCGAATCAGCTGTCGATTGTGCGAGAAATCCTGCATGAAGGTAACGGCACGGAAACTGACGTCGCGGTGTACCGTGATGTCAGCAGCAACTATGTCTTTACCCGTATGGCGGACGGTAGCCTGCGCGTCGATCACGCCACGCCGGATGCCGCGCTGAACCTGAATGATGGCATCGATCGTCTGTTGAACATCGAAAAACTGGAGTTTGGCGATGGGAAGCAGCTGTGGGTGACGGCGCAGCAAGCGACGGGCGATCTGACCATCAGCAATCCTAACCCTTCGGTGGGCGACCTGCTGCGCGTCAACGTGGCGAACTTGCTGGATGGTAACGGCCTGGCGGCGGATGTGGCCATCACCATGACCTGGCAGGCATTCGTCAACGGCCAATGGCGAGACCAGGCAACCGGTGTTGAGTTCAGAGTGCCTGGCACTATTCAGGGTGCTCCGCTGCGTGTGGTAGCCAGTTTTAACGACCGCATGGGTGACGCTGAAACCCTGGTGTCGGCACAAACTCAGGCGATCCTACCGCGAAATCAGGCCACGACCGGTGTGCCGGTAATTAACGACCTCACCCCAACTGAAAGCCTGACGCTGACCGCGGTGGTTTCAGGCATTGCTGACGCCGATGGTCTGAGCGGCGGTAATTTCACTTATCAATGGAGAATGAGTTCGCCAACCGGATTCGTCAACATTAACGGTGCGACTTCCGCCACCTATACGCCGGGTCAGGCTATGGTTGGCAGAACGTTGCAGGTGGTCGTTACCGTCGTCGACGATGAAGGCAACCCCCCTGTTGTCCTGACGTCGACCACCACCCAGCCCGTGGGCGATCTGATTGTGGGTACCAACGGGGCTAACACCCTCGTCGGCACTGCCTGGAGCGATATCCTACGCGGTGAAGGCGGTAATGACACCTTACTCGGCGGTGCAGGTGACGATCTGCTCATCGGCGGTGCGGGAAACGACAACCTCTCTGGTCAGGCGGGGCAAGATATTCTGCAAGGTGATGCTGGTAATGACACGCTTGATGGCGGGCTTGGTGCCGACAGTATGACCGGTGGTACGGGCGATGATACCTACATCGTTGATGATTTCGGTGATGTAGTTATCGAAGGTGTGAATGGCGGCACGGACGTTGTCCGAACCAACCTTAGCAGCTACGACCTCACCGATAACGTGGAAGAACTGGTATTTACCGGCAGCGGCAGTTTTATCGGTACCGGTAATGCCATTGCGAACACCATTACGGGAGGGACCGGTAACGACTATCTGTTCGGTATGGGCGGTAACGACCAGTTGTTTGGTGGTATCGGGAATGACTTCCTCGATGGCGGAGATGGCGCTGATAACCTGCAAGGCGGAGTTGGTAACGACGTCATGATTGGCGGTGCGGGAGCGGATACCCTCTCCGGCGGTAGCGGGGACGATATTCTTAATGGTCAGGAAGGTAACGACATTCTGGACGGTGGTGCCGGGAGCGATATCTTCGCCTTTGGTGCCAATTTTGGGCAGGACCGAATTACCGGTTTTGACAGTAACCCCAACGGCGGGCAGGACTTCCTTGATCTCGTCTTGTTAGGTATCAACGCGGGTAATTTTGCCAGCAGCGTGTCTATCACCGGAAACAATGGCAACACCATTGTGACTATCGGTACAGATACCATCACATTGGTGGGCGTCAATTCGAACACCGTGAATATTGGTGACTTTTATCTGGAAATGCCCACTACCCTTGCCAGTAACAATGGCAATAGTTCATTGATCGTATAAGGAGAAGACTATGTCGCGCCAGCATATGCCAACAGAACTGAATGATGCATTAAAGGGAACGAAACCCACTTTTCTGATGCTGTTGTTTTTTAGTTGTGTGATTAATATGCTTATGCTGGCGCCGGCAATTTATATGCTACAGGTTTACGACCGTGTGCTGGTCAGTAAAAATACCACCACGCTGTTAATGTTGACCTTATTGATTGTCGGCTTGTACATCGTTATTGCCATGATTGAATCTGCCCGCGCGCAGGTTATGGTCAGGCTTGGCAACCAGCTTGATATTAAGCTAAGCCAGTTGGTTTTTAACGCAGCCTTTAAAAGAAAGATGGTTACCGGTGATAACAACCCGGCGCAATCTTTAGCCGAATTGGATCAGGTTCGTCAGTTTCTTTCCGGGAATAGCCTGTTCGCCTTACTGGATATTCCCTGGACGCCAATATATCTGTTCATCGCCTTTTTGGTCCATCCCCTGCTGGGATATCTTTCTCTCGGCGGAATAACATTATTATTTATTCTGACGTTGGTATCTGAAATCTCTACCAAGCGCCCGATTCAGCAAGCGCACGCCTTAACCATTAACAATGCCAGCAAACTGAATAAACAGCTGCAAAACGCCGATGCCATTGAAGCGATGGGGATGCTTTCGACCCTGAAGTCCAACTGGCAGGAGCAACATAACAAAGTGCTGGCGCTACAAACGCAGATTGCCGACAAAACGGCCGGGTTAAGCAGTCTCAGCCGCTTTGTGCGGGTGTTGCTGCAATCTATTGCGCTGGGCGCCGGGGCTTTACTGGTGATCGGCGGCCATATTACTCCGGGCCTGATGATCGCCGCCTCGATCATTCTTGGCCGCGTCCTCAACCCGGTAGAACAAGTCATTGGCAGCTGGAAGCAGTTCGTGCAGTTTCGTAGCGCGTGGCATCAGCTCTCAACCTTGCTGAAGGAGTATCCGGCTCCGAAAGAGGTACTGACCCTGCCGCGTCCTAACGGCAACATCAGCGTCGAAAGCGTCTTCGCCGCAGCCCCCGGCCAGCCTTCCCCGCTACTGCGTAATATCTCATTCCAGCTGGAGCAAGGTGAAGTTCTGGGGATTATCGGCCCCTCAGCCTCAGGGAAAACCTCGCTGGCAAAGGTTCTGGTTGGCGTCTGGAAACCGCTATCAGGGAAAGTCAGATTAGACGGCGCAGATATTTGTCAGTGGGATAAAGCGCTGCTGGGCCCGTCTATTGGCTATCTGCCGCAGGATGTGGAACTGTTTGACGGTACCATCGCGCAAAACATTGCCCGCTTCGCGCAGAATGACAGTGAGCTTATCGTCGCCGCCGCATTACTGGCAGGCGTTCATGAGATGATCCTGCGCTTGCCACAAGGTTATGACACGCTGTTGGGCGCAGGTGGATACCAGCTCTCCGGCGGGCAGCGGCAGCGCATCGGGCTGGCACGCGCCGTGTATAACAATCCTGCATTCATCGTGCTTGATGAACCGAATGCCAATCTTGACGATGCGGGCGAATTTGCACTCGTTAAAGCCATCAATACCCTGCGTTCCCAGGGACAAACCACCGTCATTATCTCACACCGCCCGACGCTGCTCGGCGTGGTCAATAAGGTTTTGCTGCTTAACGATGGCGCTATACAGGAGTTTGGTACCCGCGATCAGGTTTTTGCCCATTTGCGTCAGGCCAACGTACTGAAACCAGTGGCTACGCCTTCTCCATCCACGACTGAACAGCAACGTGAGGCCTGATGATGAAAAAGAAATCTGAGAACGCGGCCTCTGCTGGCGTTGATACTAATATCTGGTCGCCGATTATCCGGGGCGTGATCGTCATTGTGCTTGGTGTCGGTAGTTTTATCCTCTGGGCAGTGCAAGCGCCGTTAGATGCGGGCGTGGTTGCCGATGGTACGGTAACCGTATCGAGTAACCGCAAAACCATTCAGCATCTGAGCGGCGGTCGGGTAACGGATATCTTTATCAAAGAAGGCGACTTCGTGAAGAAAAATCAGGTCCTCGTCCGGTTGGATAAAATGCAGCTTGAAATGCGTTTCAGCGCGTTAAATGCCCAGTATATTTCTGCAAAAAGTATCGAAGATCGCCTGTTGGCAGAACGCGATGGCCTGGATGCGATCGTCTTTAATACGACGCTGACGCAGCAATTATCTGGCAATAAACGGCTGGCAGAAGTCAGAAATCTGCAGGCTAAACTTTTCGATACCCGTCGCAAAACGATTCAGGATGAACTGTCGATGATTCAGGAAACGCTCGATGGTCTGGTAGGGCAAACGGATAATCTCAATAAAATAAAAGGCTATCGCGACCACCAGTTTTCTCTGATTAACCGGGAGTTAGGGGCTATTCGCGCGCTAAGCGAAAAAAACTATTATCCCAAAGCGCAATTACTGGTGCTGGAGCGCGAGGCGGCAGAAATATCTGGCAGCGTTTCAGAAGATATTCTTAACATTGCCAAACTGAAATCGCAGCAAAACGAATTAAAAATTAAAGCCTACCAGGTGCGTCATCAATATTTACGTGAAGTTGAGTCTGAACTGACGGAAAACCAAAAAGAAGTGGCAATGCTGGAGGATGAACTGGCGTCCACCCGTCACGAGCTGGATAACACCGAGATCCGCTCGCCGATTAACGGCATCGTGCTGGATGTTAAAGTCAGTACCGTTGGCGGCGTCATCCAGCCTGGAGAACATTTAATGGATATCGTTGCCGCCGGGCAACCGATGCAAATCGATGCCAAAATACCGGTGCACGCCATTGATAAACTGGTCCCCGGTTTAACCGTTGATGTGCTATTCCCTGCCCTTAACCACGCGCTGTTACCGTCGGTCCCGGCCCGGGTTCTCACCATCTCGGCGGACCGCTTAATTGATGAAGCCACTCAGCAGCCTTACTACCTTGCGGAAGTACAGGTTTCAGCAGAGGGTGCGCGTTTGCTGGGCGATTACAAAATTAAAGCGGGAATGCCCGCCAGCGTGACGATCAAGACCGGTGAACGAACCCTGATGAGTTACCTGTCTAAACCGTTGATTGCCCGTCTGGAACTGGCTTTTAAAGAGTATTGAGCCATCCATTGCCGGTATGGCGTACGGCTTGTCGCGCCATACCGCTTTCTGCCGTTGCTGGCAGCTTTGCTTTCTTGTAACCTTCTTCCCGTCTCACTACTGACAAAATCTGGAACCACTGAACTGGACTTCATATGAATGCTCATATTTCTAAAGACCCTTTACATGGCGTAACGCTTGAAATGCAGGTCAATGCCCTGGTTGAACGTTATGGTTGGGCTGAACTGGCGCAACGCATTAATATCAACTGCTTTAAAAATGAACCGAGCGTTAAATCCAGTCTGAAGTTTCTGCGCCGTACGCCGTGGGCGCGGACAGAAGTTGAAGCGCTGTACCTTGATTCGCTGCATGACCTGGCCTCAAACAACACCCCCGAACCGGCCTTCGATCCCTGGGCTAACAGCCGCAATAAAAAGAAATAAGAGCAAAATCAGATGGCAGCATCCGGTTTCTTTTCAGGAAATTATCAGAAAAAACTGGCGAAGATTCTCGCCCGTTCTCGTGCCAGACTACCGCTGACCAACATGAAATGGTTTGCTGTACTTGTGGGCAGTATGTTGTTACTTGGCAGCTGTTCTTCACAACCACCCGGTTACAAGACCACTCCGCTACCTCCGGTGAGCAAACCCCAGCAGAGCAAGGAGCCAGTGCGCGGGATCTGGCTGGCGACGGTTTCACGTCTTGACTGGCCGCCGATTTCATCCGTGAACATCAGTTCGCCTGCCCTACGCATCAGCCTGCAGCAAAAAGCGCTGACGGATAAGCTGGACAACCTGAAACGGCTTGGTATTAACACCGTTTTTTTCCAGGTTAAGCCCGATGGGACCGCATTGTGGAAGTCAAAAATTCTACCGTGGTCAGATACCCTGACCGGCACGATTGGCCAGGATCCGGGTTACGATCCGCTGCAGTTTATGCTCGATGAAGCGCATAAGCGCGGAATGAAAGTTCATGCCTGGCTTAACCCCTATCGCGTGTCCGTAAACACCAAACCTTCGACGGTCACTGAATTAAACAGCACGCTGTCACAGACGCCGTCCAGCGTATACGTCCTGCATCGGGACTGGATCCGCACTGCGGGCGAGCGTTTTGTGTTAGACCCCGGTATTCCCGACGTGCGCGACTGGATCACCAGCATCGTGGCGGAAGTGGTTGAGAATTACCCGGTTGACGGTGTGCAGTTTGATGATTACTTCTATACCGAATCTCCCGGCTCTGCGCTCAACGACAGCCAGACCTTCAGAAGATACGGTCAGGGGTTCGCTTCCAAAGCTGACTGGCGGCGCGATAACACGCAAAGGTTGATTGCCCAGGTATCGCGGACCATCAAGAAACTCAAGCCTGAAGTCGAGTTTGGCGTTAGTCCTGCGGGCGTGTGGCGCAACCGTTCGCACGATCCAGCGGGCTCCGACACGCGCGGCGCCGCAGCGTATGATGAGTCGTATGCAGACACCCGCCGTTGGGTGCAATTAGGTTTGCTGGATTACATTGCACCGCAACTCTACTGGCCTTTTGCCCGTGACGCAGCGCGTTACGATGTACTGGCAAAATGGTGGGCAGATGTCGTGAAATCAACCAACACTCGCCTCTACATTGGTGTAGCTCTGTATAAAGTCGGTGAACCATCGAGAAAAGAGCCGGACTGGACGGTAAAAGGCGGTGTGCCGGAACTGAAAAAGCAGCTCGATTTAAACGAATCCGAACCGTACATCAACGGCACGATCCTGTTTCGCGAAGATTATCTTAATCAACCGCAAACGCAGGAAGCTGTGACCTATATTCGCAATCGTTGGGGACGTTAATGGTTGTCCTCTGGTCAGTTTAGCGGGGAAATGTAGCGGGGAAACCTTGCCCCGCTCAGCTTTAATTTTCCGGGAAGTGTTGCGGCCGTATCTGCGTCACCGGGACATTAGCCGGCGGACATTATCATTAATTTGTTTCTGAATCGTCTTCAGCGTAGATAGCGTTATCTGATCGGGGTATTTGTCCCTGGCGATAGCGCTCAATGCAGTGGCAAAGTGACAGACTTTTTCGATTATGCCGTTCACATGGTCAGCAGATAACTCAGCTTCCTGAACGCCAAGCGACTGAAGGTGCTTTCTTTCGATATCCAGCGCCTCTCCCAGCACGTCCATTTGGTGATACCCACCTGGCCCTTCGCACCAGGTGACGTCGTAAGCCGGAGCCAGAGTCCAGTTTCCATCGGCTGACATTAAATAGGCAAAATTCTTCGGATGATCGTCGCGGTTGTTAAAAGCCACGTTGAAAACCACGCGTTCGAACGCTTTTGCCTTTTCTCTGACATCATTGGTACAAATCTGCGTGGCGCGCAGAAAATCCCGGTAGTCTAAAGCGCCGGGTATCTGGTAATTTGCCCCGGTAAGTGCCGCCAGGCTCTGCATAGGAATTCGTGTCGACTGGTCACGGTCGAAACGGCGAGTGGCAAATGCCGCCTGTCCGCCGGGCAGATTGAAATACGCCGTATCAGGCGTTGTGATCCCACATTGGCGCAAGCATTCAGCATAAACCGCTTCGATGGCGCATACCTCAGCATGCTCATGCCTGGCGGGAAATTTAATCAACCAGCTTTCGCTCCCGGGTAGCGGCACCGTGGTGAAGTTAGACGTGACAGTGTCACGATAAAGTAGCGCCTTAGGCCTTGCTCCTTGTGGCGAACCGCCCATCTGGAGCAGTTTGTGCAAAAATTCCCCGCCTTCACCGCTCAGGACTTCCTGAACCTCAGCGGCCAGTTGTTCGAGAGGAACATCCTCTTTTGAAAGCATCTCGACATCTGACTGAACGGGCTGGAATGTCATGGCGCCCATCGCGTTGTTGCCGACCCAGGTTAAACGCTCTAATGGACCTATGCGTGCTGCGTTGAGTCCGCGGCGTTTAAATAATCGGTCCATCAACAGCATGCCCCAGCCGTCAGGCAGCGAATCATAGACCGGTCCGGGTAATCCTAACTGATGAGCCGGGAAATCCCTGCGCAAACGAGGACCGTTCAGCGGTAACATCAGACGGGACAGCTCCAGGCCCCTACGTAAGGCGTCTTCACTGTATTCAAAGGCGATCAACGGACGTCCGGTCAGGGCTGTGGAAGACACCAGTTTTCCCCACAGCCATTTTTCACCCCAACCTTCATAGAAGACATCAACTTGTTCAGGCATCAGAATTTTTCCTTTTGATCCGCTGGCGCGTTGCGCTCTTTTCGTAACGCAAAATATCATCCAGACTATCAATCCTGGGTTTGAATAACTCCTCAAGCGCATCGCCATAGCCTAACACCATTGCGACTTTGACCAGATTCTCAAATCCTACATTCTTACCTGTTTCCAGATTTGAAACGGTATTCACACCGACACCTGAACGCGCGGCAACATCAGCCTGCGTCATTTGCCGCGCGAGTCGTTCTTTACGCAATCTGTCACAAAGTAGTTTGACGATATCAGCAGCTGTATTGAGCGTTAAATCCATAATATTGGCCCTTATAAGAATAAAAGCTACTTTACACCCAATATTATAGAGTTAAATTATGGGGAATTCAAAATCTTATAAAACACAATAAAAGGGAGTTAAACCGGAAAAATTTACTTAAAAGCCATTATACTGGAGTTATCCGGGCACAAGGTCTGTACCCGGATATGGTGTGGTTATCAGGCAACGGAAGGCTCAGGTAACCTGAAGGATGAGACCAGCAGTGCCAGCTGTTCCGCCTCCTCTTTCAGCGCCTGCGTCCGTGCTGCGGCATCATCAATTAACGAGGCATTCTGCTGAACGGTGCTGTCCATTTCGGTAACGGCCAGCGTGACTTCGGAAACGCCCTTACGTTGTTCTTCACCCGCAACGCGTATTTCCCCCATCAACTGGCGCACCTGACGCACATTGCTGACCAGTTCTCCCAGACGTTCGCCGGCAGTGTGGATTTGCTGACTTCCGCTACCTACATGAGAAACGGATTCATCAATCAACGTTTTAATTTCCTGGGCGGCGGTAGCACTGCGCTGAGCCAGCGTGCGCACTTCGGAGGCCACGACGGCAAACCCTCTGCCAGCATCCCCCGCTCTGGCGGCTTCAACCGCGGCATTCAGGGCGAGAATATTGGTCTGAAATGCAATGCTGTCGATGACTGCGACAATTTCCACCATTCTGCCGGATGAGGCGCTGACGTTATCCATTGTTGAGATCACGCCCTGCATCACATCGCCGCAGCGGTTGGCCGTTTGCGCGGTGCTATCGGATAGCTCATCCGCCAGTTGTGTATTACTGGCGTTTTGATGAACGGTCGCATTTAACTGTTCCATCGCCGCCGAACTCTCTTCCAGCGCAGCGGCCTGCTGCGTGACGCGAGATGAAAGCTCCATATTACTGTCAGCCAGGCTAACGGCGTTATTCGCTACCACTGTGCTACTGCTTCTGACGGTGATCAGGATGGCCGAGATTTTATCGACGAACAGGTTAAACGCCTCGGCGATAGCTGAAATCTCGTCTTTGCCACGAACATCCAGACGACGGGTAAGATCGCCTTCGCCCTGCGCGATGTCATCAAGTGCCTGCCGGGTATCATCAAGACGTGAAATCAGTCGACGAACCACCAGCCATGATCCCACCAGCAACAGCGTCATGATAGGGATCAATACTTCCAGAACATCCTGCATCATCACTTTGGCGAGACCGACGATGCGTGATTCAGGTGTCACCAGCCCCACGACCCAGCCGGTATCCGCCATCGGGAACAGCATTACCCGGGATGGCGTATTCAACACGTTGTCGTTCGCAAGCGTAATCGTCTTCACTCCATCCGCCGGGCGCAAGGATTTCAGACCGTTTTGCACCGGGATAAGCCACTGTGCGCTTTGCGCCAAATCGTTAATGGTTTTATATTTTGCCAGGTCGGCCTGCGGGAAATAGAGAATTTGTCCCTGCTTGTCTACCACAAACGCGTAACCACCGGTGCTGTTTCCCTGCTGCTGCATAAAAGTGGCGACGTTATCCAGACGGATATCGGTGGTAGCGACACCGGCAAACTTGCCCGCCTGTTGATAAGGCACGCTGCATGTCACCATGTTGACGCCTGAACTGGCATCCTGGTAAACGTCAGACCATAAACAGCTGTTTTGTGAATGGCCTTTGGCCAGTTGATACCAGCTTTCATTGTGGTATCCACTCGATCCTTCGACGTTATAATCATTGGAATACACCAGCTTTCCTTCAGCATTACGCGCCCAGAAAAAGCTTCTTTTCTCCACACCTGCGGTGAAGGCGTCTGGTTCTGGCCAGATGCCGCCGCCGGTAATAATCGAGTCTTTACCTTCACCAATAAGATGCGGAACAACGCTTTGGTACAGTGATTCATCGTTAGGCAACACTTCAGCCAGTCGCGACAGGCTGACGGTCTCACCTTCAATTCGGGACAATACGGTACTCAACTGACGGGTTAAACCTTGCCCTGTTTCTTCGATCAGAGCGGTGTTGATTTCAACGACGCGCGGCTGACCGCGCCAGAGCATAATCACCACGATAACAAGGCTCGTTACTGCAAGCAGCAGAATGCCGCCGATGGTTAAACGCGTTGAAATACGAGTAGGATACCAGGCCATACAAACTCCTTCTGCAAAAGGCTAACTTTTATCCAGTATCGGCACAGGCGTTTATATCTTTATAAAGTTTTCTTAAGTATTGCAAAACAAATTAGTGACAGTGTCACAAATAACAAAACCCAGCACTTTGGCTGGGTTTTAATAACAGTTAAATCTTATTTAGATAATTCTTTTTTGATTTCGTCTTTTATTTTACTTAATTCACTCTGCGGATGTTTCTTGCAAAGTTCAACGGTCAGAGGAACTGCAGTCGTAACGGTTTCGTTATAGTCGACGTAGTCACCACCTTTGAAGTCTTCGTCTTCATTGAGCACCCAGAAGGCCACCGGAGCCATAGTTTGTGGGTTTAAATCAATAAACTCCTGGCAGTTCATGCCTTTTGGAGTCACTTCAGTCTTAGCGTTATCTGTTGCTGCATTGACGCTGACACTGGTTAACAGCGCTGCGACCAGAATACCTGCTGTAGAAAGGGAGAATTTATTCATTGTAGTACTCCATTTATAATATAAATAATATCTACACTTGCGCTTAACACCGTTAATGTAGCTCGCGAAAAATAATACCCCTACCGTCATAAGAATAAAGATTGCTGTTATTGATATGGCTGAAATTTATATTTCCCATTACTGATTCTTATGTCTGAGGGATAAATGTTGCCCACAATGTGATCGTTCCGACGAAATCAGCAGATTCATACCCCTCTTCCTCTACCGTTGCACCAAAACTGAACTACGCTGCACAAATGTTGATCATTGGTTAATGAATATCGGTTGGTTTTTAACAAAAACAGCCGGCGTGCCGCTGTTACGCACATGGCACGCGTCCTGCATTGTTAATTCGCTAACAGAAATACGGTATCTGACAGGCAACTAACAGCGAGAAGGTAATGACAGCCAAACCAGAGTTATTTACCCGCATAGAGCAAACCTTTAGCCAGCTGACGCCCAGCGAAAAGCGCGTGGCCGGGTGGCTGTTAGCCCATGCTGTGCAGATCCCATTTGAAACCGCAGATGGCATCGCCAAAGCAACCGGCACCAGCGGCATTACCGTCGGACGTTATCTGCGTAAACTGGGCTTTCGTAACCTGGAGGATGCAAAAGCCAGTCTGCGTGAGCTTCCCGTTGTTCCCTATCAGCCCTGGGGAATGAACGAACGACTGGACTCCTGGCACCAGCAACAAAGCCTGCCGGATCGGGCGCATCAGTCGCTGTTGCTGGAGATCGACGCTATTACCCACGTCTATCAACTTGCCCAGGGTGAGACGTTTCTACGCATTGCGCAGCAGCTGGCGCATGCGGAAGCCGTATACATCCTCGGGATCCAGTCCACCCGCGGGATCGCCAACGCCTTTTTTAGTCACCTGGAATACCTGCGACCTAAAGTCAGCTACTCCGAAGGCCTTTCCGGCAGTTGGGTAGAGTCGCTGAACTCGGGATTCAGCCAGCCTTACGTGGTTATTACCGATATGCGCGCCTACTCCGCTATTTCGCGACAATATTGCCGCGTCGCCACAGAACGCTGTATTCCGCTGGCGCTCATTACCGATGTGTGGTGCCCATGGGCCAGGGATTATTCCATTGATTTACTTCAGGTAAAAACCGACACCGGGCATTTCTGGGACTCACTGGCACCGGTGAGCTGTCTGTTCAACTTATTACTTTCTGCTGTGGTGGCGCAACTGGGTGACGCCCTCGCAGGACGCCTGCAAACCAATCGCCAGTTACAACAACAATTTGGTCAATTCGAACAATAAACAGGAAACGTGCTATGTCAGAACTCCCAGAACTGGTCGATCTGTCGGTGATATTTCCGTCGCTGCATATCGATCTTAAATACGCTACTGCCGACAACATTACCGGCGCACCAATCTACCGGGAAGCGCGTTGTCTGTTGCACACTGAGGCGGTAACCGCGCTGGCTAAAAGCATCAGCATTGCGCAACTGGCCGGCCTGCAGCTTGTGGTGTACGACGCGTATCGCCCCCAGCAGGCGCAGGCGATACTGTGGAATGCCTGTCCCGACCCGCAGTATGTTGTCGATGTCGCGATTGGTTCCAATCACAGTCGCGGAACGGCCATTGACGTCACGTTGATGGACGATCGCGGCCATCTCCTTGATATGGGGGCCGGTTTTGATGAAATGCACGACCGTTCCCATGCCTGGCATCCGTCTGTTCCTCCGGCCGCGCAGCGTAACCGCCTGCTGCTCAATGCCATTATGTTTGGTGGCGGTTTTGTCGGTATTAATAGCGAATGGTGGCATTTTGAATTACCTGATGCCGCCCGTTACCCGCTGCTTGACGATCAAATAGATTGTTACACTGTCACGCCTATAACAACACAACATTCCCTTTAATTCTGGAGCCTGGTTATGAAGACTACACCTGCGTTAAACGCGTTTTTTCGCCCCGCTCTGATAGCCGCTGCGTTAGCATTTGCCCTGCCCGCCGCTCAGGCTGCCGTTCCCAAAGATATGTTAGTGATTGGTAAAGCCGCCGATCCGCAGACGCTCGACCCCGCCGTAACCATCGATAACAACGACTGGACGGTCACCTATCCCTCTTACCAGCGGTTGGTCCAATACAAAACCGACGGAGGTAAAGGCTCCACGGAAGTTGAAGGTGATTTAGCCAGCGGCTGGAAGGCCTCTGACGATCAGAAAGAGTGGACGTTTACCCTGAAAAACGATGCCAAATTCGCCGACGGAACGCCGGTAACGGCAGATGCGGTAAAGCAATCCTTTGAACGTTTGCTCAAAATTGGTCAGGGACCTGCGGAGGCTTTCCCGAAGGATCTGAAGGTCGACGTCATTGATAACAACACGGTGAAGTTTACCCTCAGCCAGCCGTTTGCCCCGTTTCTGTATACGCTGGCAAATGACGGTGCCTCAATCATTAACCCGGCCATCTTAAAAGAGCATGCCGCAGACGATGCCCGCGGATTCCTGGCGCAGAACACGGCGGGTTCCGGGCCATTCATGCTGAAGAGCTGGCAAAAGGGACAACAACTGGTGCTGGTGCCGAACCCGCATTATCCCGGGGCTAAACCGACATTTAAGCGTGTCTCAGTCAAAATCATTGGTGAAAGTGCCTCCCGTCGCCTGCAACTGTCGCGTGGCGATATCGACATTGCCGATGCGCTGCCTGTTGACCAGCTTGCCGCTTTAAAACAGGAAGGCAAAGTGAACGTGGCGGATTATCCCTCATTGCGCGTGACCTATTTGTATCTCAACAACAGTAAGGCCCCGCTCAATCAGGTGGATTTACGCCGTGCTATCTCGTGGGCCACCGATTATAAAGGCATGGTCAACGGGATCCTGAGCGGCAATGGAAAGCAAATGCGTGGCCCGATCCCTGAAGGTATGTGGGGTTTTGACGATAAGGCCATGCAGTACAGCTTCGATGAAGCCAAAGCGAAAGCCGCGTGGGACAAAGTTGCCAGCAAACCTGAAAGCCTGAGCTTCCTGTACTCTGATAATGACCCTAACTGGGAACCTATCGCACTCGCCACCCAGGCAAGCCTTGGCAAACTGGGCATTAAGGTGAAACTGGAAAAACTGGCAAACGCCACCATGCGTGACCGCGTGGGCAAAGGCGATTACGACATTGCCATTGGCAACTGGAGTCCGGACTTCGCCGACCCGTACATGTTTATGAACTACTGGTTTGAGTCAGATAAGAAAGGCTTGCCGGGTAACCGTTCGTTCTATGAAAACGGTGAGGTCGATAAGCTCCTGCGTAGCGCGCTGGCCACGACCGATCAGGTTGCCAGAACCAATGACTACCAGCAGGCGCAAACCATCGTGATTGATGAAGCGGCCTACGTCTATTTATTCCAGAAAAACTATCAGTTGGCGATGAACAAAGACGTCAAAGGATTTGTATTCAACCCCATGCTGGAACAGGTCTTCAATATCTCCACCATGAGTAAATAAGCCACGTTTATGCGGAGCCGCTCTGGCTCCGCAAGGGGAAGCTAATGACGTTCTGGAGTATTTTACGCCAGCGATGCTGGGGACTTATTCTGGTGGTTATCGGTGTTTGCGTAATCACCTTTATTATTTCACACCTGATACCTGGCGACCCCGCGCGTCTGCTGGCAGGCGACCGCGCCAGCGATGAAATTGTCGAAAATATTCGCCAACAGCTGGGGCTGAATCAGCCGCTATATATCCAGTTTTTTCGCTATGTCAGCGACATTTTTCACGGCGATTTAGGCACCTCTATTCGCACCGGGCGTCCGGTACTGGATGAGCTGCGCATCTTCTTTCCCGCGACCCTTGAATTGGCTTTCTGCTCTTTGTTGCTGGCACTGGTGATAGGTATCCCGCTGGGTATTTTATCTGCGGTCTGGCGTAACCGCTGGCTTGATCACCTGGTTCGGCTAATGGCAATTACCGGTATCTCCACGCCTGCATTTTGGCTGGGGCTGGGGGTTATCGTGCTGTTTTACGGCCATCTGCAAATTTTACCCGGCGGTGGACGTTTAGACGACTGGCTGGATCCACCTGCTCACGTCACTGGCTTTTACCTGATTGATGCACTGCTGGAAGGCAACGGCGAAGTCTTTTTCAATGCGCTTCAGCACCTGATTTTGCCGTCGCTGACGCTGGCTTTTGTACATCTGGGGATCGTTGCCCGTCAGATTCGTTCCGCCATGCTGGAGCAACTGAGTGAAGATTACATTCGTACCGCCCGCGCCAGCGGGTTGCCGGGCTGGTACATCGTGCTGTGCTATGCATTGCCTAACGCACTCATTCCATCAATCACCGTCCTCGGCCTGGCGCTGGGCGACCTGCTCTACGGTGCGGTATTGACCGAAACGGTCTTTGCCTGGCCAGGCATGGGCGCCTGGGTGGTGACCTCAATTCAGGCGCTCGACTTCCCGGCGGTAATGGGATTTGCGGTGGTGGTCTCGTTCGCCTATGTGCTGGTCAACCTGGTGGTGGATTTACTCTATCTGTGGGTAGACCCTCGAATTGGACGTGGAGGTGCTGAATGATGCTCACACAAGAAACACCGACCGCCCCTCAGACAGCACGCCGCCGCACGGACTGGGCCAAACTGTTCTGGATGATGAAAAGTAGCCCACTGACGCTGGTTGGTGGGGTCATCATCGTATTGATACTGTTGCTGATGGTGCTGTCGCCGTGGATAACGCCACACGATCCGAATGCCATCAATTTGAGTGCGCGCCTGCTGCCCCCGTCAGCCGCTCACTGGTTTGGTACCGATGAGGTTGGCCGCGATCTGTTCAGCCGCGTTCTGGTAGGAAGTCAGCAATCTGTCGTTGCGGGTCTGGTGGTGGTGGGTATCGCCGGGGGAATAGGATCGCTGTTGGGCTGCTTGTCGGGTGTCATGGGCGGGCGTGCCGACGCGATAATTATGCGGATGATGGACATTATGCTGTCCATTCCCTCGCTGGTGCTGACAATGGCGTTAGCCGCCGCGCTGGGCCCCAGCCTGTTTAACGCCATGCTGGCGATTGCCATCGTCCGTATCCCTTTCTATGTCCGCCTCGCCCGCGGTCAGACGTTAGTGGTGCGCCAGTTTACTTATGTACAGGCTGCCCGGACCTACGGCGCTTCACGCTGGCATCTGATTAGCTGGCACATTTTACGCAATTCTCTGCCGCCGCTCATTGTGCAGGCATCACTGGATATCGGCAGTGCGATCCTGATGGCCGCCACGCTCGGGTTTATCGGTCTGGGCGCGCAGCAGCCCAGCGCTGAATGGGGTGCGATGGTCGCAATTGGCCGCAATTACGTGCTTGATCAGTGGTGGTATTGTGCTTTTCCCGGCGCCGCCATTCTGATTACCGCCGTGGGCTTTAATCTCTTTGGCGATGGTATTCGCGATCTGCTTGATCCGAAAGCCGGAGGAAAACAGTCATGACACAACCCGTACTGGAAATCGAAGATTTGCATCTGAGTTTCCCCGGCTATAAAGCTGACGTGCATGCGCTGAACCATGTATCACTGCACATCAACCGCGGAGAAATTGTTGGTGTGGTGGGTGAATCTGGTTCCGGTAAGTCCGTGACCGCCATGCTCACCATGCGTCTGCTACCGGAGGGAAGCTATCGTATTCACCAGGGACGCGTTTCGCTGCTGGGTGAAGATGTGCTCAACGCCAGTGAGAAACAAATGCGCCAATGGCGCGGCGCACGCGTTGCGATGATCTTTCAGGAGCCCATGACGGCACTGAATCCGACCCGCCGTATCGGCCAGCAAATGGTGGAGGTGATCCGCCATCATCAGGCGTTAAGCCGAACGGATGCCCGCCAGAAAGCCGTTGCTCTACTCGAAGAGATGCAAATCCCGGACGCGCCGGAGGTCATGAAACGATTTCCGTTTGAGCTTTCCGGCGGTATGCGCCAACGCGTGATGATTGCGCTGGCCTTTTCGTGCGAGCCGGAGCTTATCATTGCCGATGAACCGACCACTGCTCTGGACGTCACGGTGCAACTGCAGGTGCTGCGTTTGCTGAAGTTAAAAGCGCGCGCCAGCGGAACAGCGGTGTTATTTATCAGCCATGATATGGCGGTGGTTTCACAGTTATGCGACCGGTTGTATGTCATGTATGCCGGGAGCGTGATTGAGAGTGGCCCGACGCAAACCGTTATTCAACGTCCGACGCACCCCTATTCCATTGGCTTGCTGAAATGTGCACCGGAACACGGCGAACCGCGCGCATTGCTGCCCGCCATTCCCGGTACCGTGCCGAACCTAACCTGCTTACCTGCCGGATGCGCGTTTCGCGAGCGCTGCTTTGCCGCCGGTCCTCGTTGTGAAGAAACGCCTGCGTTAAGTAATCAGGGAGGCGCGGATCAACAATCTGCCTGCTGGTATCCGCAACTGGAGACAACACATGTCTGATTTTTTACTGGCGCTGCAGGATGTTCATGTCAACTTTCCTGCGCGTAAAAACTGGCTTGGCAAGATTACGGAACGAGTGCATGCGCTCAACGGTCTGGATTTACAGATTCGCCAGGGTGAAACGCTGGGGATTGTTGGCGAATCCGGCTGTGGAAAAAGTACGCTGGCGCAACTGCTGATGGGCATGTTGAAACCCAGTCAGGGAAGCTATTCTCGCCGTGGTGAAAAACAGCATAACGGGATGCAAATGGTCTTTCAGGACCCTCTTTCATCGCTGGATCCTCGATTACCAGTGTGGCGGATAATTACCGAGCCGGTGTGGATCCAAAAACGGAGCCCGGAGCGTGAACGACGCATGCTTGCCGAGGATTTGGCACGACAGGTGGGCATTCGTCCTGAATATCTCGACCGCTTACCGCACGCGTTTTCCGGCGGGCAGCGCCAGCGAATTGCTATTGCCCGGGCGTTATCGTCAGAACCTGATGTTATCGTCCTCGATGAGCCCACTTCAGCGCTGGATATCTCCGTACAGGCGCAAATTCTCAACCTGCTGGTGTCGCTACAGGCACGCAGAAATCTGACCTACGTATTGATATCGCACAACGTGTCGGTGGTCCGCCATATGAGCGACCGTGTGGCGGTGATGTACCTCGGGCAAATTGTTGAGCTGGGCGATGCCCAACAGGTTCTCACTCACCCCGCCCATCCGTACACACGATTATTGCTGGACTCGGTCCCTAAAACGGGCGCACCGCTGGCGGAAGATTTGGTGTTACGTAAGACTGAGCTACCGGGAAACCGAACGTTGCCCCAGGGCTGCTTTTTCCGTGACAGATGTCCATTGGCAACCCACGGTTGTGAGAAAAAACAGGCATTGCTGAAGAGTGATACCGGCTGTGACGTTCGCTGCTGGCGGGCGGTTACATGACCAGAGCCGTTGAGAAAAGTCAGGTGCGATACGCCTTTTTCAGTGAATCCACCAGCACCTCGGAAGCGGTAGATAATTTATGATGCGCCGAACGCAAAACCCCGATCCGACGCTGGATCACCGGCGTATCCAGATCGATACAGGTTGCGCCTAACTCTGTCATTTGCGTGCGGCATAGTGCAGGTACGGCGCTACCGCCCAGACCGTTAGCCACCAGGCGGCCAACGGTCACCAGCTGATGGCTCTCCAGCGCTACTTCCAGAGTATGTCCGCTTTGCACCAGTTGTTCTTCCAGCATCAGCCGCACGGCGGACGGGCGTTGCAGGGTGATAAAATCCAGCGTCAGCAGTTCGCGCCACGCAATACGATCCCTGTCTGCCAGTCGACAGGTTGGCGGCACAATCGCGATAAAACGATCCACGCCGAGCGGCGTGAAATGCAGATGTCCCGAATAGTCCGGCTCGAAGGCTATGCCCAGCTCGACACGCCCTTCACTGACCATTTCAATCACGTGTTCATTGATCACATCATGAACCGTAACGTTGATACCGGAATAAGAATCACGAAATGTTTTCAGTACCGATGGCAGGACGTTAGTGGCAAATGAGGGCATGGCGGCGATCGAGATTTTACCGCGCTGCAGCGTAAAGCGCTGGCGCATGGCTTCTTCCGTATTCTCCCAGTCCGCCAGCAGCTGTCGCCCCATATTCAGCAGTGTTTCTCCCTCCTGTGTCAGGGTCACTTTGCGGGTAGTTCTTAACAGTAACGCCCCGCCCAGAGAATCTTCCAGTCCTTTAATCGCCAGGCTTAACGCGGGTTGCGACATATTCAGTCTTTCGCTGGCATGAGCAAAATTCAGAGTGTGAGCTACCGCTAAAAACGCGCGTAACTGTTTGATGCTCATTCCCATTTCGCATTCCTTTAACCTGTTGAATACCTTTAATTAACATTAAATTGATAAAAAAACCCAATGAGTGAGTCACAAATTTAAAATTAACAAATCATTTTTCACCCCCAATGATGTCGGCAAGGACAACTGGGGAGGCAAGTATATGGCTGGACTGGATAAACGTGTTGCCACTTATCAAGAGGCGCTGGAAGGACTGACCGACAACATGACGCTGCTGGCAGGCGGTTTTGGTTTATGTGGGATCCCTGAAAACCTGATTACCGAAGTACGCCGTCGAGAGGTACAGGGACTTACCGTTGTATCAAACAACTGTGGCGTGGATGGCTTCGGCCTTGGCGTACTGCTGGAAACGCGTCAGGTGCGCAAAGTGGTCGCGTCCTATGTAGGGGAAAACGCCCTGTTTGAGAAACAGGTGCTAAGCGGCGAACTGGAAGCCATCCTGACGCCACAGGGTACGCTGGCAGAGCAGTTGCGCGCGGGCGGCGCGGGGATCCCGGCATTCTTTACCGCGACCGGATATGGAACCCCCGTGGCGGAAGGGAAAGAGGTTCGCGAGTTTGCCGGACGCCCTTACATCCTTGAGCAGGCGATAACCGGTGATTTTGCATTAGTTAAAGGCTGGAAAGCCGACTGGTACGGCAACGTCATCTATCGCCACACCGCACAGAACTTTAATCCGCTGATGGCCGCCGCCGGGCGCATTACCGTCGTGGAAGTCGAAGAGATTGTCCCTCCCGGAGAACTGGATCCTGCTGCGATTCACACTCCTGGAATTTTCGTTAACCGCATTATTCAGGGGCAGTTTGAAAAACGTATTGAACAACGCACCCTGCGCCAGAAAGGAGCCTGACCATGTTAACGCGTGAACAAATGGCGATGCGCGTCGCCCGCGAGCTGCGCGACGGATATTACGTCAACCTTGGGATCGGCATTCCCACGCTGGTGGCGAACTACATCCCTGATGGCATGGACGTGATGCTGCAATCAGAGAACGGTTTGCTGGGGATGGGCCCGTTTCCCACAGAAGACGAAATTGATGCCGACATGATCAACGCCGGGAAACAGACCGTGACAGCGCGCAAAGGCGCGGCGATTTTCGACTCTGCGCAATCCTTCGCCATGATCCGCGGCGGCCACGTTGATCTGACGGTGCTCGGTGCGTTTGAAGTCGATGTTAACGGCAATATCGCCTCATGGATGATCCCCGGAAAAATGGTGAAAGGCATGGGCGGCGCGATGGATCTGGTTGCCGGAGCCGACAACATCATCGTGGTAATGACCCATGCTTCCAAAAGCGGTGAGTCGAAACTGCTTCCCGCCTGCACCCTGCCGCTGACCGGCGTGGCCTGCATCAAACGCGTGCTTACCGACCTGGCTCTGCTGGAAATTGCCAACGGTGCATTCATTCTGCGTGAACGTGCACCGGGCATCAGCGTGGATGAGATTGTCGCCAGAACCGCCGGTAAGCTCATCGTTCCCGAAAATGTCCCAGAAATGCAATTTAGCTGAGGAGCTGACCATGCAGGATGTTGTCATTGTCGCGGCAACGCGCACCCCGATTGGCAGTTTTCATGGCGCGCTGGCACCACTTTCCGCGGTTGAGCTTGGTTCAGTGGTGATCCGTTCGCTGCTGGAAAAAACGGCTGTGGAACCCGAGCAAATTGATGAGGTGATTTTAGGTCAGGTTCTGACTGCGGGCTGCGGTCAGAATCCGGCCAGACAAACGGCGTTACGCGCAGGTCTGCCAGTCACCACGCCCGCGCTAACCATTAATCTGGTGTGTGGTTCGGGTCTGAAGGCGGTGCATCAGGCGGTACAGGCGATTCGCTGTGGCGATGCGCAAATCGTGATTGCCGGAGGCCAGGAGAGCATGAGTAATGCGCCCTATTTTCTCGACGGGGCGCGGGCCGGTCTGCGGTTGGGTCATGCCAGCATGAAAGACAGCGTGGTGCATGACGGTCTGTGGGATGCGTTCAACGACTATCACATGGGAATTACTGCCGAAAATCTGGCGGATAAGTTTGTTATCAGCCGTGAGCAGCAGGATGCTTTTGCCCTGCGCTCCCAGCAAAAAGCCGCCGCCGCCATTGAAGCGGGTCGTTTTAGCGCGGAAATCACGCCGGTTAGCGTCCCGCAGGGCAAAAAACCGCCACGTGTGGTGGATCGTGACGAACAGCCTCGCCCGGATACTCAGGCCGACAAGCTGGCGCAACTTAAACCAGCATTTCGTCCAGGTAACGGTACGGTGACCGCCGGAAATGCCTCATCCATCAATGATGGTGCCGCCGCGGTGATGTTGATGAGCGCCGCCAAAGCCGCAGAACTCAATTTGCCGGTGCTTGCCCGGGTGGCAGGCTACGCGGTTTCTGGCGTCGATCCCGCCATTATGGGGATTGGGCCGGTAGAAGCATCACTCCAGTGCCTGAAACGTGCTGGCTGGACGCTGAATGACGTGGATCTTATCGAAGCCAACGAAGCATTTGCCGCACAAGCGCTGGCGGTTGGCGAATCCCTGAACTGGGACAGCAACCGGGTGAACGTGAACGGCGGCGCAATTGCGCTAGGGCACCCGATTGGCGCATCAGGTTGCCGGATTCTGGTAACGCTGCTGCACGAAATGGCTCGCAGCAACGCCACAAAAGGGCTGGCTACGCTGTGCGTGGGCGGAGGTCAAGGTGTGGCGCTGGCAGTAGAGCGTTCACAGGAGGTATCTCATGCAAAGTAAACCTATCTGCGTCCTGGGGGCGGGTTTAATGGGCGTCGGCATTGCTACCCACTTCGCCCGTTATGGTCACGATGTCTGGTTATACGATACCGATAGCAGCCGAATTGCAGAAATAAGCGGAGTTGCCGGCGGTATCCTGGATGAGCTGATAGCCACCGACCAATTTGCCATTGGTGAAAAAACGACGGTCATGTCTCGCCTGCACGGCACCACCTCGCTACAGGATATTGCCGCATGCCGGTTACTGATTGAAGCGATCCCCGAGCGTCTTGAACTCAAGCACGCACTGTATGCGCAACTGGAAGAGCTGATCGCACCTGAAGCCGTTATTGCCAGTAACACCAGCGGCCTGCCGCCGGATGCACTGGCAGAAAAACTCGCCCATCCCGAGCGGTTACTGATCGCCCATTTCTGGCATCCGCCACATTTTATTCCGCTGGTCGAAATTGTGCCTGGTACCGCAACGAAGCCGGAATATCTCTATGAATTACAGCAACAACTGATCGCGATGCAACTTGAGGCCGTGGTGCTCGACCGCGCCGCCCCAGGGTTTGTCGGCAATCGACTGCAGTTTGCCCTGCTGCGTGAAGCGCTACATATCGTTAAAAGCGGCATCGCCAGCGCAGAAGTGGTTGATCAGGTGATGCGCGCTTCGCTCGGACGTCGCTATGCAATGGTCGGTCCGCTGGAGGCGGCAGATATGACCGGACTCTCTACGGTGCAGGACATTTGTCGGCATCTGCTTCCGGAACTGGCAACCGGCAGCGACATGATGTCGCTGGTCGCTGACAAGGTTGCCAACGGTGATACCGGTTTACGCAGCGGTCAGGGATTTTATCGCTGGGATGATTCGCGCAAGGAGTACATCCAGCAACGCAGAGAGCATCAGCTGCGTTTTGCCCTGAAACCATAACGTCTCTTTCTGTACCCCAATATAATAATAAGGAGTCATGATGAGTGTATTAATCGCCCTGGCAGCGCTGGGCCTGCTGATGCTGGCAGCCTATCGCGGATACAGCGTCATTCTGTTTGCCCCCATCGCGGCATTAGGTGCTGTATTGCTTACCGAACCCAGCGCCGTCGGCCCTGCCTTCACCGGCCTGTTTATGGAAAAAATGGTCGGTTTTGTGAAGCTGTACTTCCCGGTGTTCCTGCTGGGGGCAGTGTTTGGCAAGTTAATCGAGTTATCTGGATTTTCACGTTCCATTGTTGCCGCCGCTATCAACATCCTCGGTCGTCGTCATGCCATCCCGGTGATTGTGCTGGTATGTGCGCTGTTGACCTACGGCGGCGTATCGCTGTTTGTGGTGGCCTTTGCGGTGTATCCGTTCGCGGCTGAACTGTTCCGTCAGAGCAATATCCCGAAGCGCCTGATCCCGGCAACCGTTGCGCTGGGTGCCTTCTCCTTCACCATGGATGCCCTGCCAGGCACACCACAGATCCAGAACATTATTCCGACCAGTTTCTTCGGTACCAACGCCTGGGCCGCGCCGTGGCTGGGTTTGATAGGTTCCGTATTTATCATCGTTGTTGGTCTGGTTTATCTCGAACGTCAGCGTCGTAAAGCACAGGCTAAGAATGAGGGTTATGGCACTGAACTGTTAAACGAGCCGGAAACGCCGGATAACATTAATCTGCCGAACCCGATCATCGCGATCTCTCCACTGATCCTGGTTGGGGTATTTAACCTGCTGTTTACCCGCTGGATCCCACAATGGTATGGCGCCACGCATCAACTTGAACTTCCGGGCCTTGCCAAGCCGATTACCACCGAAGTCGGTAAAATCACCGCTATCTGGGCAGTGGAAGCGGCGCTGATTTCTGGGATCCTGCTGGTGGTGCTCTTCGGCTACCGCAACATTAAAGGTCGCCTGGCGGAAGGCAGCAGAACGGCGGTTGGCGGTGCGATCCTTGCGGCGATGAATACCGCGTCAGAGTACGGTTTTGGCGCAGTGATTGCCGCCCTGCCTGGTTTCCTCGTGCTGTCAAAAGCGCTGGCGGCTATTCCTGACCCGCTGCTCAATGAGGCTATCAGCATCACCACGCTTGCCGGGATCACCGGCTCGGCGTCTGGCGGGATGAGTATTGCCCTTGCCGCCATGTCTGATACCTTCATTGCAGCCGCTCACGCTGCCAATATCCCACTTGAAGTCTTCCACCGCGTGGCGTCTATGGCCAGCGGCGGTATGGACACCCTGCCGCATAACGGCGCGGTCATTACCTTATTGGCTATCACCGGTCTCAGCCATCGTCAGGCGTATGGCGGAATTTTCGCTATTACCGTCATTAAAAGTCTGGCCGTACTGTTTGTCATCGGCGTCTTCTACACCACCGGAATTGTTTAAGGAGAATCATCATGAACTTAACGGGAAAAATCGCCCTGGTTACCGGCTCGACCGGCGGTATCGGATTAGGTATCGCACAGGTGCTGGCGCAAGCGGGCGCTACCCTGATCCTTAACGGGTTTGGTGATGTGGATGCAGCCAAAGACGCTGTTGCGCAGTATGGCAAAACGCCAGGCTATCATGGCGCGGATCTGAGCGATGAAGCGCAAATTGCCGATATGATGCGCTATGCCGAGAGCGAATTTGGCGGTGTGGATATTCTGGTCAACAACGCGGGGATCCAGCATGTATCCCCGGTGGAAACCTTCCCGGTTGATAAATGGAACGCGATTATCGCTATTAACCTCTCTTCCGTTTTTCACACCACGCGTCTGGCGCTTCCCGGCATGCGCGCGCGTAACTGGGGTCGCATCATTAATATCGCTTCTGTTCACGGCCTCGTGGCTTCAAAAGAGAAATCTGCCTACGTAGCGGCGAAGCACGGTGTGGTGGGATTCACCAAGACCATCGCGCTGGAAACCGCGCAGACGGGTGTCACCTGCAATGCGCTGTGTCCCGGCTGGGTGCTCACGCCGCTGGTCCAGCAGCAGATTGATAAGCGTATTGCCGAAGGCGCAGAGCCTGAGGTCGCACGTGACGCCCTGCTGGCGGAAAAGCAGCCGTCGCGCGAATTCGTCACGCCGGAACAGTTAGGTGAGCTGGCACTATTTCTGTGTTCAGACGGTGCGGCGCAGGTGCGCGGCGTGGCGTGGAATATGGATGGCGGTTGGGTAGCGCAATAACATCATCAGGTGCCGGATAAGACTGACTTACATCCGGCACAGTCGTAGGCCGGATAAGACACAGTCGCATCCGGCACGCCACGATTAAGACTTCAGCTGATAATCCAGCGTTATTTCCGCTTTCAGAACCTGAGATACCGGGCATCCGGCTTTTGCTTTCTGGATGATGCCATCAAACGTGGCGGCATCAATCCCCGGCACGCTCACCTGGCTATGCAACGCGACTTTAGTGATCGCAAACCCGGCATCTACTTTATCCAGAGAAACATCGGCAGTGGTATCAATGGCATCTGGGGTAAACCCCGCTTCGCCCAGCATCAGCGAAAGCGCCATCGAGAAACAGGCTGCATGGGCCGCGCCAATCAATTCTTCAGGATTGGTGCCTTTCTCACCTTCAAACCGTGTATTAAACCCATACGGTTGCTGATTCAACACGCCACTTTCGGTCGACACAGTGCCTTTGCCGCGCTTAATGTCGCCTTCCCAGTGTGCCTGACCTTTCTTATGGATAGTCATTACCGCTCTCCTGTGTTGTCGTCGGAGTTACTAGTATAGGACGCCCGGGAAAAAGCATGTTACATACGGGATAGTTCTCATTTGCCGCTTAAGCATTGACCTTTCAGATAAAATGACCGACCATCCAGAAAGCCGTTATGTTGAACATCGGCTTTATATCAGGTTGTATTTCGTCCGTTCTCATACGGGCTCGCCCTTGAAACCAGTAACAGGATTAAGGAGTTAGAATGAAATCGAACCGTCAGGCCCGTCATATTCTCGGACTGGACCACAAAATCTCAAATCAACGTAAAATCGTGACCGAAGGTGACAAAACCAACGTGGTCAATAATCCTACTGGAAGAAAGCGCCGCACTGACGGCAAGTAGCCTTTCGAACGTCTGACTGAGTAACGAGATAAACACCATTGCAACCGCAGTGGTGTTTTTGCTTATAAAACCCCTTAACCCATTCACAATGCTTTATACTTCGCCCGTTTCCCTGGCGGACAGGCCACATACGATCATAAAGAGCGCCAGGGACGGTTATTCAAAAAAGAGTGAGTGACATGGAAAACGAAACCAAAAAACTGCGTTCCCTTTACATCCCCTACGCTGGCCCGGTACTGCTGGAATTCCCTTTACTGAATAAAGGGAGCGCCTTCAGTGTGGAAGAACGCCGTAACTTCAACCTGCTGGGGTTACTGCCGGAAGTGGTCGAGACGATTGAGGAACAGGCTGAACGCGCCTGGATCCAATATCAGGGATTCAAAACCGAAATCGACAAACATATTTACCTGCGCAACATCCAGGACACCAACGAAACCCTGTTTTACCGACTGGTGCATAATCACCTGGATGAGATGATGCCAGTTATCTATACCCCAACGGTCGGCGCGGCCTGTGAGCGTTTCTCTGAGATTTATCGTCGTGCGCGCGGCGTGTTTATCTCTTATCAGAACCGCCACAATATGGACGATATCCTGCAAAACGTCCCTAACCACAACATCAAGGTCATCGTTGTCACCGATGGCGAACGTATTTTAGGTCTTGGCGATCAGGGGATCGGCGGGATGGGCATTCCAATCGGTAAACTGTCGCTGTATACCGCATGTGGCGGAATTAGCCCGGCCTATACTCTTCCGGTGGTACTGGACGTGGGGACCAACAACCAGCAACTGCTGAACGATCCGCTGTATATGGGCTGGCGCAATCCGCGTATCACTGATGATGAATACTACGAATTCGTTGATGAATTCATCCAGGCCGTGAAGCATCGCTGGCCGGACGTGCTGTTGCAGTTTGAAGATTTCGCCCAGAAAAACGCCATGCCTCTCCTGACCCGTTATCGCGATGAAATCTGCTCGTTTAACGACGATATTCAGGGTACCGCGGCGGTTACCGTCGGTACGCTGATTGCGGCTAGCCGCGCGGCCGGTAGCCAGTTGAGCGAACAGAACATCGTCTTCCTCGGTGCGGGTTCCGCCGGTTGCGGGATTGCCGAGCAGATCATTGCGCAGATCCAGCGTGAAGGTTTAAGCGAAGAAGCGGCGCGTCAACGCGTATTCATGGTCGATCGCTTCGGCCTGTTAACAGACAAAATGCCGAACCTGCTCTCCTTCCAGACCAAACTGGTGCAAAAACGCGAAAATCTCCAGCACTGGGATACACAAGAAGATGTGCTGTCGTTGCTCGACGTGGTCCGCAACGTTAAACCTGACATCCTGATCGGCGTTTCCGGACAAACCGGCCTGTTTACCGAAGAGATCATCCGCGAAATGCACAAGCATTGTCCGCGTCCGATCGTCATGCCGTTGTCTAACCCCACTTCCCGTGTTGAAGCTACGCCACAGGATATTATCGCCTGGACCGAAGGTAACGCGCTGGTTGCGACCGGTAGTCCGTTCGCACCGGTACTGTGGAAAGATAAAATTTACCCAATCGCCCAGTGTAACAACGCCTATATCTTCCCGGGTATTGGTCTGGGTGTGATTGCGTCTGGCGCGTCGCGCATCACTGATGAAATGCTGATGTCGGCGAGTGAAACGCTGGCACAGTATTCACCGTTGGTGCTCAACGGCGAAGGCCTGGTGCTACCGGAACTGAAAGATATTCAGACCGTTTCTCGCGCCATTGCCTTTGCCGTCGGTAAAATGGCGCAGCAGCAAGGTGTGGCGGTGAAAACTTCCGCCGAAGCGCTGCAACAGGCGATTGACGATAATTTCTGGCAAGCAGAATATCGCGACTACCGTCGTACCTCTATCTGACGCTTTGCCCGGCGGCAAACTGCTGCCGGGCGTTCAACACTTGCGCTTTTGCGCAACTTACGATTACACTTTCACCACCGATTAACATTCTGAAAAACAAAAGGAGGATACTTATGCTGTACTGTGAACGTTTTATCGTTTCACATGCTTTTGGCGATCGCCAGTGCTCAAGCGTTATCGGTATCGTGCTGCGATAACTTCTGCTTGAGCGAAGCTAACTTCTAAATCCCCTTCTCTCGGGCTTACCGGGTTATCGTCAGCGATGTTTGACGAGGCGTTTTTACGCCTGTAACTCTTGAGTAAGCAACAATGAGCACATTACTAACCGCACAATCCTTACACGTTGATACGGCATTCGGCACGCTATTCGACGATCTTTCCTTTACCCTGAAAAAAGGCGACCGCATCGGGCTTATCGGTTACAACGGCTGCGGCAAAAGCACGCTGTTAAAACTGCTCGATGGCACGATCTCGCCCACCAGTGGGGCAATCGCGCAGGCGAATCACTGCCATCTCGCGCGTGTAGAACAACATCTACCTGACGATATACTGCCTCTTACGCTGCAGGAAGCCGTTCTCGCTCAATTTCCCGAGCATGAACGCGCAGCTCAGCAGTGGCGAGTTGAAGCACTGCTTGCCGAAATGGGTTTTACGCCAGAGAATTTATCTCTTACAGCGCAAACGTTGAGCGGTGGCCAGCACACGCGCTTGCTATTAGCGCGGGCACTGATGCGTAATCCTGACCTGCTGCTGCTGGATGAGCCGGGTAACCACCTGGATTTGCCTACATTACTGTGGCTTGAGCAGTTCTTACAGAACTGGTCTGGCAGTTTTGTGGTGGTCTCCCACGACCCGCAACTGCTGGATGCGGTGACTCACGGAACCTGGATCTTGCGCGATCGCACCCTCCATGCGTTTGATCTACCCTGTAGTGCAGCGCGTAAGGCTCTGGCAGAAAGAGATGTCAGCGATGCTCTGCGCCACAAGGCTGAGCAAAAAGAAATAGACCGGGTGACTGCCAGCGCCAAACGGCTGGCAACCTGGGGGCGGGTCTACGACAACGAAGATCTCTCCCGCAAGGCCAAGCAGATGGAAAAACAGGCACAGCGCCTGAAAGAGGTACAAACAAAAGTGACGTCAGGAAGTCAGTGGACACTAACATTGCAGGGTGATGCCCTGCGTGCAGATCGTTTGCTGGAGATGACCAATCTGTCTGTAGCCCCTGCTCCTGGTGCAGATACACTGTTTTCCATTGCCGGTATCCGGTTAAAAAGCGGCGATCGCGTGGCGATTGTCGGGCGTAACGGTTGCGGGAAATCATCGCTGTTAAGGCTTATCTGGCAACAGTTCCAGGCACAGATAGCATCAACTTCACTGGTGTTACACCCGCGCGTTACGCTGGGTTATTACGACCAGACGCTGCATCAGCTTGCCGATAACGATTCATTGTTTGACGCGCTGGAAGCATTTGCCCCACAGCCAGAGATTCGCAAGATGGCGCTGATTAGCGCGGGATTTCCGTGGGTTCGTCATGCGCAGCGGGTCAGTACATTAAGCGGCGGTGAGCGCTCCCGGCTACTGTTTGTGGGGCTGACGCTTGCACGCTACAGTCTGCTGATGCTCGATGAACCGACCAACCATCTGGATATGGAAGGCAAAGAGGCGCTGGCAGAAACGCTACAAAGCTATAACGGCGGCGTGTTGCTGGTCAGTCACGACCGGCAGCTTATCAGCCAAAGCTGTAATCGGTTCTGGTTAATCGACAATGGCGAACTCAGTGAATGGCACGATCTGGAGGCGGTCAATGCGCGTATTCGGGAAACGTCTGCGGAGATAACCGTTCCCAAAACGGCGGTCGTAGAGAAAACTGAAATAAGCGGTGACAGCGATAGATTACTGGAACAACTTCTCGATCTTGAGCAGCGTCTGGCCGACGATCTCGCCCGCAAGCCGAAACATCAAAAACCGTTGTTACAGGCGCAATGGCGCAAGGAGATTGAACGTCTGAACGCACAACTGGAGTAATCTTTATTGCCGGATGGCGCAAGCTTATCAGGCCTACATCAGCAAAATGCGCGTGTAGGCCAGCCATCCGGCAATTCTTGCGTGACGCTTTCCAGTTATTCCCCTTCTCCCTTTTTCTTTTTGCACATTCGCCGCACAATTATAAATATCGCAATCTTGGTGTTGCGTTTAACGGAACATTGATGGTAGTGTTCCTCTTGAAGGAACAAGGATGATACGGATGATCATGAACTTCAGGCACAAGGGATTGCGCGATTTGTTTCTTCATGGACGAACATCGGGCGTTATGGCGAAACATGTCCGACGATTACGACACAGACTTGCCGTTATTGATGCGGCAAGCAAGGTTACAGATATCAATATGCCTGGTTATAAGCTACATCCTCTGGTGGGTGAACGCGACGGCATATGGGCAATTTCTGTTTCAGGTAACTGGCGTATTACGTTTGAATTCGTCAATGGCGACGCGTACATACTGGATTACGAGGACTATCATTGATGAAGATGGCAAATCATCCCCGTCCTGGGGATATCATTCAGGAAGCACTGGAAGAACTCAATGTCAGCCTGCGCGAGTTTGCCAGAGCTATGGAGATTGCACCGTCAACGGCAAGTCGACTATTAACCGGGAAAGCGGCTCTGACGCCTGAGATGGCGATTAAACTCTCCGTAGTGATTGGCAGTTCACCCGAAATGTGGTTAAACCTGCAAAATACCTGGAGTCTGGCAGAGGCCCAAAAAAGCGTGGATATTTCACGTCTGCGTAAGCTGGCGGTACAGTGATATAAATGCCGGATAAACTTTTGTCATCCGGCATACCATTTATTGCTGCGGTTTTTTCTCTTTCCAGGCATCCCAGGCCTGTTTGATCTCTTGTTTTGCCGTAGCGGCGTCATTGAAACCGTTTAATTCGACCTTCTTGCGCCCTTCCGGCAGATCTTTGTACACGCGGAAGAAAGATTCCAGACGTTGAACTTCAATCTTGGGCAGATCGCTTAACTCTTTGATGTCGTCATAAGTGGGGTCAATTTTACTGGCCGGAACAGCGACAATTTTGTCGTCCTTTTCACCGCCGTCGATCATCTTCAGTACGCCAATAGCGCGCAGCTTAATCAACGTTCCCGGAGCAAGCGGCGCACGGGTATAAAAAATGACATCCAGCGGGTCGCCGTCACCGGCTAAAGACTGGGTGAGTGAACCGTAGTTGGCGGGATAGGCAACCGGCATTGACTGGAAGCGATCGGCAACGATAAAACCGGTTTTGGCGTCGGTTTCATATTTAATCATTCCGCCTGCCGGGATTTCGGTTACGGCATAAAACTCTTCCGGGTTGTTCTCCGGCTGAGGAAATTCGAGGATGTTCTGCGCCTGAGCTGAAGCACAAAGAAACACGCTGACTGCGAGTAATTTTTTCACCAGATGCATTGTCTTGTAACTCTTCTATTATCGGAAAGACAACACCTTACGTTCAGCAGATGACAGAAACATGACGTTTTTTTGGCAAAAAAATGGCGCTACCAATGTAGCGCCATTGCGTAGAGGGAACATCAGGGATTAGTTAACCCCCTCCTCGCTCTCTTTTTTCGCTTCTTGTCTTTCAACTTCGCGATACCAACGCGGGTGATGTTTCTTCGCCCAGCGACGGCTCACTTTCCCTTCAACCATGCCTTTAATCGATCCTTTCACCCAGAATGCCATATACATATGGATGAGGATGGCGTGCATCAGGATAATCCCCGCAGCCGCATGGATCAGCAGGCTATAGCGCACGACCTGCATCGGGAAGAACTGCGCAAAGTACGGACGCCAGATAATGATACCGGTAATCAGCAGCACGAAAATCATGCTCATAATCGACCAGAACATCATTTTCTGCCCGGCGTTGTATTTGCCCACATCCGCCACTTTGTGTTCATTGCCTTTCAGTACTTCCACAATGTTTTTCAGCCACGGAATATCTTTCTTATCCGGGATGTTGTGGTGCACAAAGCGTACAAACATGAACATCAGCGCCACGAAGATCAGTATGCCGAAGAACGGATGCAAAATGCGTCCCATCTGCGGCGTACCGAAGGTTTGCGTCAGCCATTGCAGAGTCGGGAAGAAAAATGAAATCCCCGACAGCGCTACCAGGAAAAAGCAGATCACCACCGTCCAGTGACAGGCGCGGTCGATAAATTTCGTGCGCACAATCATTTTCGACTTACTCATGATGATCCTCCTCGTCGTCGTCCACTTCCTTATTCGGACCAATACCAATGTAGTGGTAAATCAGTCCGGCGAAGGTGGCGATAAATCCGGCAGCGGCCAGCGGCTTCAGCGCCCCTTTCCACAGATTGATAGAGGTATCTATCTGCGGGTCTTTTGGCAGACCGTGATACAGTTCAGGCTGGTTGGCATGATGCAGAACGTACATGACGTGCGTGCCGCCCACACCTTCCGGGTTGTAAAGACCGGCATGTTCAAAACCGCGTGCTTTCAGTTTTGCCACACGCTGTTCGCCCATTTCCAGCATTTCCTGCTTGGTGCCGAAATGTATTGCCCCGGTCGGACACGTTTTCACGCAGGCAGGTTCCTGCCCGACGCTGACTCGGTCCACACACAGCGTACATTTATACACGCGGTTATCCTCTTTATTGAGGCGCGGAATATTAAATGGACACCCGGCAATACAGTAGCCGCAGCCGATGCAGTGCTCTGACTGGAAATCGACAATCCCGTTGGCGTACTGGATGATGGCCCCGGCAGACGGGCACGCCTTCAGGCAGCCCGGATCTTCACAGTGCATACAGCCGTCTTTACGAATCAACCACTCCAGCTTGCCGTTCTGTTCGGTTTCGGTAAACCGCATCACCGTCCAGGACTTGGCGCTGAGATCGGCGGGGTTGTCATACACCCCGACGCAGTGGCCAACTTCATCGCGGATATCGTTCCACTCTGAGCATGCCACCTGACAGGCCTTACAACCTATACAGGTGGAAACGTCGATCAGCTTCGCGACTTCTGCTTTGTAATCACGGGCCTGAGGCGGCGGCGTGATGGAGTTTGTTGCGGACCGTTTGATGATGTCCTGCGTTTCCATAGACATATGTTCGCCTCCCTTACGCCTTCTCGATGTTAACTAAAAACGCTTTGTATTCCGGCGTTTGCGAGTTTGCATCACCGACATTCGGCGTCAGGGTGTTGGCGATAAAGCCTTTACGCGCGACTCCTTCAAAGCCCCAGTGGATTGGGATCCCAACCGTTTCAACCTGCTGACCGTTGACGTTCAGGGTACGCAGACGACGAGTGACCACGGCAACTGCGCGAATAAATCCACGCTTGCTGCTAACTTTCACGTGATCGCCGTTGTTGATCCCTTTCGCTGCCGCCAGCGTTTCGCTGATTTCCACAAACTGCTCTGGCTGGGCAATCGCATTCAGTAATGCGTGCTTGGTCCAGGTATGGAAATGTTCGGTCAGACGATAGGTCGTCCCGACGTACGGGAAGTCCTGTTTCGTGCCCATACGGAGTTTATCCGCTTCGTACAGACGAGCTGCCGGGTTGGAGATCACATTCGGGTGCAGCGGGTTAGTACCCAGCGGCGTTTCCATCGGCTCGTAGTGTTCCGGGAACGGACCTTCCGCCATCTTATCGATAGCAAACAGACGCCCCAGCCCTTCCGGCTGCATGATAAACGGATTGGTGCCACTGCCCGGTGCCGCGGTGTTGAAGTCCGGGATATCGTTCCCCGTCCACTTCGTACCGTTCCACTGGATAAGCATGCGTTTTGGATCCCACGGTTTACCCTGTGGATCCGCCGAAGCACGGTTATACAGCACGCGACGGTTCAGCGGCCATGCCCAGGCCCAGCCCAGCGTATTACCGAGACCTGACGGGTCGGCGTTATCGCGATTGGCCATCTGGTTGCCCTGTTCGGTCCAGCTACCGGTATAAATCCAGCAGGACGATGAGGTAGAACCATCATCACGCAGCAACGCAAAGCTGTTGAGCAACTGACCTTTTTTCGCAACCAGCACGCCGTTGGCATCATAGAGATCTTCCAGCGCATAGCCGTTGTTCTCTTTTGCCACTTCCTCGGAATGCGGTTCGTCCGGCTGCTTATAGTTCCAGCTCATTTTCAGAACGGGCTCTACAGCTTTACCGCCTTCAGTGCGATACATGTCGCGCAGACGATGGTAAATACCGGCCAGAATTTCGCCGTCGTTGCGGGCTTCACCCGGTGCGTCCTGACCTTTCCAGTGCCACTGTAGCCAGCGGCCGGAGTTGGCAATGGAGCCGTCCTCTTCCGCAAAGCAGGTAGAAGGCAAACGGAAAACTTCAGTCTGAATCGATGCCGGATCAACGTCGTTTGACTCGCCGTGGTTTTGCCAGAACGTTGAGGTTTCGGTCACCAGCGGATCGATAATCACCAGATACTTCAGTTTGCTGAGACTCTGCACCACTTTGTTTTTGTCCGGGAAGGACGCAACCGGGTTAAAGCCCTGACAGATGTAGCCGGTGACTTTCCCGCTATCCATCATGTTGAAGTATTTGATGACGTCGTAGGACTGATCCCACTTCGGCAGCCACTCAAAGCCCCAGTCGTTCTCTTTCTGCGCCGCATTGCCGTAGAAAGATTTCATTAGACTGACGAAGAACTTCGGATAGTTACCCCAGTAGTTAACCTGGTCGGCCAACGTCGCTTTTGGCGTATTAGCAGCCAGATAGGTTTGCAGATCCGCCTGTTTCTCTGACGGCAGCGTCAGGTAACCTGGCAGACTGGTAGAGAGCAGACCTAAGTCGGTTAATCCCTGAATGTTGGAGTGACCACGTAAGGCGTTAACCCCGCCACCTGCCATCCCCATGTTGCCGAGCAGCAACTGGATCATCGCCATGGTACGGATGTTCTGCGCCCCTACGGTATGCTGTGTCCAGCCCAGCGCATACAGGAACGTAGTGGTGCGATCGGCTGCGCTGGTGGAAGCCAGCACTTCGCAGACTTTCAGGAAGTCTTCTTTCGGCGTACCACAAATGTTTTCCACCACATCCGGCGTGTAGCGGGAAACGTGCTGTTTTAACAGGTTCCAGACACAGCGAGGATGGCTTAACGTTTCATCGCGTTTCGCGTAGCCGTTTTCATCGAACTGGTAGTTCCAGGACGATTTATCGTATTGGCGTTTTTTCGCGTCATACCCGCTGAACAGACCGTCTTCAAAAGCATAGTCATCCCGCACCAGCAGGCTGGCGTTGGTGTAATGCTTAACGTATTCAGCGTTAATTTTGTTATTTTCAATCAGGTACAGCAAGACGCCGGACAGGAACGTAATGTCCGTGCCGGAACGAATTGGCGCATAGATATCCGCCACCGAAGCTGTACGTGTAAAACGAGGGTCAACAACAATCAGCGTGGCATCATTGTTGTTTTTGGCTTCCATCGCCCAGCGGAATCCCACCGGATGTGCTTCAGCGGCATTACCGCCCATCACCATCACGACGTTAGCATTTTTGATATCAACCCAGTGGTTGGTCATCGCACCGCGACCAAATGTTGGAGCAAGACTTGCTACCGTTGGTCCGTGTCAGACGCGCGCCTGGTTGTCTACTGCCAGCATGCCGAGTGAGCGCACAAATTTTTGCGTCAGCATGCCGGTTTCATTACTTGCCGCAGATGCACACAACATCCCGGTTGAAAGCCAGCGGTTTACCGTTACGCCCTGCTCATTCTTCTCAATAAAGTTGGCGTCACGGTCAGTTTTCATCAGCTTCGCGATACGGGTGAATGCTTCATCCCAGCTGATACGCTGCCATTTGTCGGAACCAGGAGCGCGATATTCCGGGTAACGCAGACGGTTTTCACTGTGCACGTAATCCAGTAATCCTGCGCCCTTAGGACATAATGCCCCGCGGCTCACCGGATGATCCGGATCCCCTTCAATATGGTAAATCGACTCTTTGGCGTTTTTTGCTCCATCTCCCAGGCTATACATTAATAGCCCGCAACCTACGGAACAGTATGTGCAGGTGTTTCGGATCTCTTTGGCGCGTAACAGCTTATAGTTTCGCGCCTGAGCCAGTGCCATTTTGGGTGCAAAACCCAAAGCGGCTACTGTTGTTCCCGCCATACCGCCCGCGCAGATTTTAAAAAATTGTCTGCGGCTGACGTCCATTGCTTTCCTCTTTTTTGCAGGGATTCGTACAGGACATCTCTCAAATCGCGCCAGCGCGGCATAATTGAAAGATGACATGTACAACTTCGCGACGAAACTATCAGCTATATCCATATTTTTTTTGCGTCAAATCAATAACGAAACGGTTCCGCTACTAAATAGTGCACTTTGTTTAACCTTTGTACCCATAAGGGAGTATGTGAAAAGCAATTAATTAGCGCGCTACGGTGTAAAGGTGCTATAAATTTCAGCTTAAATTTTTGCCAGTACCATGGACAGACAATCAGAATGACAAAACAAAAAGCAACGTTAATTGGGCTCATTGCCATTGTGCTCTGGAGTACGATGGTCGGACTCATGCGTGGGGTAAGTGAAGGACTGGGTCCTGCGGGCGGCGCAGCAATGATTTTTTCGTTAAGTGGCCTGTTGCTGATTTTTACCGTCGGCTTTCCGAATATAAGAAAGATTCCTGTGCGTTATTTAATCGCGGGTAGCGTGCTTTTTGTTACCTATGAAATATGTTTAGCGCTGGCTCTCGGTTATGCGGCTACTCGTCACCAGGCTATTGAAGTCGGTATGGTCAATTATCTCTGGCCGAGTTTAACGATATTGTTTGCTATTTTATTTAATGGTCAAAAAACAACCTGGCTGGTGATCCCTGGATTAATTATCGCATTGACCGGGGTTTGTTGGGTATTGGGTGGTGAAAACGGTCTTAATCCTGGTGAAATTATAAACAACGTTGCCAGCAGTCCGCTGAGCTATTTCCTCGCCTTTTTGGGCGCATTTATCTGGGCAACGTATTGCACGGTGACCAATAAATATGCAAAAGGCTTTAACGGCATTACGGTATTCGTTTTACTGACGGCCGCAAGTTTGTGGGTTTACTATTTTATGACTCCGCAACCAGAAATGATTTTCAGCACTTCGGTGACTATTAAAATGTTCTCAGCGGCATTAACGTTAGGATTTGCCTATGCGGCGTGGAATATTGGCATTTTGCATGGCAACGTGACCATCATGGCCGTAGGTTCCTATTTTACTCCAGTGCTCTCCTCCGCCCTGGCAGCTGTGTTACTCAGCGCCCCGTTGTCGCTATCTTTCTGGCAGGGGGCATTGATGGTTTGTGCGGGTTCGCTACTTTGCTGGTTGGCAACACGCCGCGCCTGAAAAAAATCCGGGTTTTATCGCGCAAATCTAAAACCCGGCTACACTGTAATCAAATTAATGAATAATAAATGTTCATTCCACTTGTGGCTTATGTTTATTTTTGTTTAATTAAATGTTAATAATTGGTGATTAATTAACTCCAGAAAATATTTCATGCTTATCTATAATCCTCGATATGTATATATTACACCTGCGTGACTAACGTCATTTAAACCATAGGCGGCACAATAGTCCCCTACGTAAATATACCCATTCAGATTTGTCACATATAAAGATTAATACAATCAGCTATATTATGTAGATCTGGATCACACAAACTCAAATATTTCGCAATATTATGAAACTTATTATTGAACTTATACCACTGCGTCATTTAAAAATAGTTTGCCATTGACGAACCCCTTCGTTTAGCAATGGTTTAGGAAACACACCAAGAAAAAATTATAAGGATTATTTAGAATGAAACTTAAATTAGTTGCAGTGGCAGTGACTAGCCTGTTGGCGGCAGGTGCGGTAAACGCAGCTGAGGTATATAACAAAGACGCAAACAAACTGGATATCTACGGTAAAGTTCACGCTCAGCATTACTTCTCTGACGACACCAGCAGCGATGGCGACAAAACCTACGCACGTCTGGGCTTCAAAGGCGAAACTCAGATCAACGACCAACTGGTTGGTTTTGGTCAGTGGGAATATGAATTCAAAGGCAACCGTTCCGAAAGCCAGGGTTCCGAAGCAGACAAAACCCGTCTGGCATTCGCTGGCCTGAAATTCGCTGAATACGGTTCTTTCGACTACGGTCGTAACTACGGCGTAGCTTACGACATCGGCGCATGGACCGACGTCCTGCCTGAGTTCGGTGGTGATACCTGGACCCAGACCGACGTATTCATGACCCAGCGTGCTACCGGCGTTGCAACCTATCGTAACACCGACTTCTTCGGTCTGGTTGAAGGTCTGAACTTTGCCGCTCAGTACCAGGGCAAAAACGAAGACAAACGTGACCCTAACGAAGCCAATGGCGACGGTTTCGGTCTGTCTACCACCTATGAGTATGAAGGCTTTGGCGTAGGTGCAACCTATGCGAAATCTGACCGTACTCATTCTCAGGTAAATCGCGTAGATGCTGAAAATCTGAACGCTAAAGGTAAAAACGCTGAAGTATGGGCTGCTGGTTTGAAATATGATGCGAACAACATCTACCTGGCAACCACCTACTCTGAAACCCGCAACATGACTGTGTTTGGTGATGCTGATTATATCGCTAACAAAACTCAGAACTTTGAAGCTGTTGCTCAGTACCAGTTCGACTTCGGTCTTCGTCCATCCATCGCTTACCTGAAATCCAAAGGTAAAGACCTTAACACCACTTATGGCGACCAGGATCTGGTTGAGTACATCGATTTAGGTGCTACCTACTACTTCAACAAAAACATGTCTACCTTCGTTGATTACAAAATCAACCTGCTGGATGACAATGCCTTCACTAAAGCTGCCGGTGTAAGCACTGACAACATCGTAGCTGTTGGTCTGAACTACCAGTTCTAATTTTGTTGTAGTCTGAATACAAAGCCAGTCCTTCCAGGGCTGGCTTTTTCTCTTAATGTAGACTCGGTCATAAGGAGTATGCCGTGCAGACATTCACTGGTCGTTGTCTTTGCGGACAGAGTCATTTTACCGTTGACGTCGAAATGCTGGATGTCTATGCCTGCCACTGTACGCTGTGTCAGAAATGGTCAGGCGGCATCGCCATGTATCTGGAAGCCAGCGCTCACCCGCTGATGTCGCCAGAATCGGCAGAACCTTCGCACTTCCCTTCTTCAAATCGTGGTGAACGGTTCTTCTGTTCCGGCTGCGGATGCCCACTGTGGTTTACGTTGACGGACAGCGATCGCTACTTTATTCCGTGGACACTTCTGGAACTTAATGAGGTAGATCGCCGCCGCCTGATATTAGCGGCAGAAATCTATACGGAAACACAGCCTGCGTTCTGGAGATTGACGGGGCAATACGCTCGACTGAGTGGGAAAGAAGTCGAAGAGATGGATTACCCCTGTCATTTAGCTCACTAGTTATTAACGTTGTACCTTTGCCAGACTGAACCACATTCCTATCGCTAATACGATAAGCATGCTGCCGGCGCTGCTTAATGCCACGCTATGTGACCAGGTGAACGCTTCTCTGGCAGCCGTCAGCAATGCTTCACTCAGTGACGGCGGGAGCGAGTGCGCCAGTTGTACCGCCTCCCCCATTGACGATGAGGCACGTTCCATTTCCTGCGCATTAAGTCCGGCTGGCGGCAGAATCGATGCAGAAAAGCTACGGCTCAACAGCAAACCAAAGATAGCGATCCCAAGTCCTGCCCCCAGTTCATAAGCCATTGTCTCAATGGCGCCCGCGGCCGCGGCTTTTTCCGCCGGCGCTGCTGCCATGATAGCCGCTGTTGAAGCCAGGAGCGCACTGGCGGCGCTGAAACCGAGCAAAGCCATCAAAATCCAGGCTTGTACCTGTTGGCTACTGAAATCCGTCATCGCCAGGCCGTAAAAACTAACGGCGCTCAGCGCCATGCCCGCCGTTGCCACACAACGTAATCCCAGGCGTGAAACCAGCATACCGGCAATCGGTCCGCTGAAACCACTGGCCAGCATCACCGGCAGCATGAACAACCCTGCCTGATACGGTGTTAAACCGTGAACAAACTGTAGTTCCTGTGCCATCAGCAACTCGAAACCCACCAGCGTTATCATCGCGGTCATCGCCATCACTACGCCACTTAAGATAATGCGATGCGTGAACAGACGCATATCAATCATCGGGCGGGCTGCCGCAAGCTGGATACGGACAAACTGCCACAACAGTAAAGCGCCGGTTAACAGCGTCAGGGCGATGGCAACGGTCGCCGTATGCCCTTTTAGCGCGGTTTTGGCGCTGTAAACCAACAGCAGAATGGCAACAATCAGCATGATCGCATGACCAAAATTTAACGATTGATCGCGACGTCCGGCCTGGCGTGGCACTAAGCGTGCGGTTAAGGCCATTACCACCAGGACAATTGGCACATTAATTAAGAATACGGACCCCCAGTAGAAGTGCTCCAGCAGCATCCCGCCAACCAGTGGGCCAAACGCCGCACCGCCGGAACCGACCGCTGCCCAGACGCCGAGCGCCATATTTCGATGCCGTTGCTCAGAGAACGTGGCGCGAATACCCGCCAGCGTTGCCGGAACAATCATCGCCGCGCCAATCGCCAATACCGCCCGGGTGGCAATCAGCCAGCTTGCGCTATGAGCAAAAGCGGCCGCCAGCGATGCGAGACCAAATAATCCACCGCCTAACAGCAGCAGACGTTTAAAGCCGATGCGATCCCCCAGCGCGCCCATTGGCAATACCATACCGGCCATTACCAGGGAATAAATATCAATGATCCACAGCAGCTCGTTACCACTGGCACCCAGCGTCATACTCAGCGTGGGCGCGGCAACGTGCAGCACCGTTGCATCAATCGCAACAGGGATGTAGACCAGCACAATAATGACTAACGTTAACCACTGACGAAACATAAAACTCCCTAACGAAACCAAAACTGGACACATGTCCAGCTTTAGCGATCCTACGGAAAATTGAACATATGTCCAACTTTTTGTTAGACTGCGATCTATACGGATACAGGAGGAATGATGAGCTATCTAAATCGGGATGAACGTCGGGAAGTGATTCTGCAAGCGGCAATGCGTGTCGCACTTGAAGAAGGATTTTCCGCCATGACGGTTCGACGCATTGCTGCCGAAGCTCACGTCGCGACGGGCCAGCTACATCACCATTTCGCCTCTGCCGGTGAGCTCAAATCCCAGGCATTTGTGCGCCTTATCCGCACCCTACTTGATGCCGAACTGGTCAGCGAAGACGCCAGTTTCCGTGAGCGACTGCATGCGATGCTAGGCAGTGAAGATGGTGGTCTGGAACCCTATATTAAGCTATGGCGTGAAGCACAGGTTGTTGCGGGTAAAGATCCGGAAATTAAAAGCGCCTACCTGTTGACCATGCGAATGTGGCACGAAGAAACCGCCAACATTATTACCCAAGGACAGAAAGCCGGTGAGTTCTCATCCACGCCTGATGCCGCCGACGTCGCATGGCGTTTAATCGCATTAGTCTGCGGCCTGGATGGTATGTACATATTAGGTATTGAGGAAATGGCCGATCCTGCATTCGATCGTCATCTTGATCGTATGATTACGCAGGAGTTATTTATTTGATGTAATAGATGAATTAACAATACATCTTTTATGTTTACAATTAGTAACACTTAAGCAACGTGTAATTCTCCTATCACGCCGCGTTATTGCACTTTTTTATCTATTCTTTCAGTCAATATTCCTAAAACTTTTCAATAGTTTCTAAAAAGAAGCCGCGCGGCGCTGCATGCGTTTATTTCTTTTTCATGAACGGCATGTGCATGGAGAATAATATGTCATCATCAAATGAGAAAAATAATCGTTATCTTTTAACGGACTGGAAACCAGAGAACCCCGGCTTTTGGGAAAACAAAGGCAAGCACATTGCACGCAGAAATCTATGGATATCAGTCAGTTGCCTGCTTCTTGCGTTCTGCGTCTGGATGTTGTTCAGCGCCGTTGCCGTCAATCTGAATAAAATTGGCTTTAATTTCACCACCGACCAACTGTTTTTATTAACGGCTTTACCTTCCCTTTCTGGTGCAATATTGCGCGTGCCCTACTCCTTTATGGTACCTATATTTGGTGGTCGTCGTTGGACCATTTTTAGCACGATTATTCTGGTTATTCCCTGCGTCTGGCTCGGATTTGCCGTGCAAAATACCGCTACTCCGTTCGGAGTATTTATAATCATTGCGCTGATGTGCGGATTTGCAGGTGCCAACTTTGCCTCCAGTATGGGCAATATCAGCTTTTTCTTCCCCAAAGCGAAGCAAGGCAGCGCGTTAGGCGTTAACGGTGGTCTCGGCAACCTCGGCGTCAGCGTGATGCAGTTGATCGCGCCACTGGTGATCTTTCTGCCCATATTTACCTTTTTGGGCGTACAGGGCGTACCACAAGCTGATGGCTCGTTATTGTCGCTGGCCAATGCCGCATGGATTTGGGTGCCGTTACTGCTGATAGCCACCGTGGCAGCGGGCATGGGAATGAACGACATTGCCAGCTCGAAGGCCTCAATTGCCTCCCAGTTACCGGTCCTCAAGCGTTTTCATCTGTGGTTATTAAGTCTGCTGTATCTCGCCACCTTCGGTTCATTTATCGGTTTTTCAGCAGGCTTTGCCATGCTGGCGAAAACCCAGTTCCCCGACGTGAATATCCTGCAACTGGCGTTCTTCGGTCCCTTCATCGGTGCGCTTGCGCGATCGGCGGGCGGTGTTATCTCTGACAAGTTTGGTGGTGTGCGTGTCACCTTAATTAACTTCATCTTTATGGCACTGTTCAGCGCCCTGCTGTTTCTCACTTTGCCCGGCTCGGGCGAAGGAAGCTTTATCGCGTTTTATCTGGTGTTTATGGGCTTGTTCCTGACCGCGGGTCTGGGCAGCGGTTCAACCTTCCAGATGATTGCGGTGATCTTTCGCAAAATCACAATTTATCGGGTGAAGCTGCGCGGTGGTACCGAAGAGCAAGCTCAGCGGGAAGCGGTAACCGATACTGCAGCCGCCCTGGGATTTATCTCCGCCATTGGCGCTGTGGGGGGCTTCTTCATTCCTAAAGCGTTTGGCTCATCGCTGGCGTTGACCGGCTCTCCGGTGGGTGCCATGAAAATATTCCTCGTGTTTTACATCGTCTGCGTGCTGGTGACCTGGTTGGTCTATGGCCGTAAATCACAAAAAAAATAACAAAATGGATACCGCAGGATCGGACATTCAGGTAGGCCGGATCAGGCCTGGCGTTCGATTCACCGTCGGCAATATTATCGAAGCAGGAGTTATGTCATGAGTAAACTGTTAGACCGCTTTCGCTACTTTAAACAAAAGGGCGATACGTTTGCCGAGGGGCACGGGCAAGTAATGCACACCAACCGGGACTGGGAAGACAGCTATCGTCAACGCTGGCAGTTCGATAAAATTGTGCGTTCTACCCACGGCGTTAACTGTACCGGCTCATGCAGCTGGAAAATCTACGTCAAAAACGGACTGGTGACCTGGGAAACGCAGCAAACCGACTACCCGCGTACCCGCCCTGACCTGCCAAATCATGAGCCCCGTGGCTGCCCACGCGGCGCCAGTTACTCGTGGTATCTCTATAGCGCTAACCGCCTGAAATATCCGCTGGTGCGTAAACGCTTAATCGAATTATGGCGCGACGCCCTGTCCCGCCAGCCCGATCCGGTGCTGGCCTGGGAATCCATAATGAACGACTCACAAAAATGCCAGAGCTACAAGCAGGTACGCGGGCGCGGTGGGTTTATCCGTTCCAACTGGAAAGAACTTAATCAACTGATTGCTGCCGCCAACGTCTGGACGGTGAAAACCTACGGCCCGGATCGCGTGGTCGGCTTCTCCCCGATCCCTGCGATGTCGATGGTTTCCTATGCCGCCGGCACACGCTATCTCTCGCTAATCGGCGGAACCTGTCTGAGCTTCTATGACTGGTACTGCGACTTACCGCCCGCGTCACCGATGACCTGGGGCGAGCAGACCGACGTTCCTGAATCCGCCGACTGGTATAACTCCAGCTATATCATCGCCTGGGGCTCTAATGTGCCGCAGACCCGTACCCCGGATGCGCACTTTTTCACAGAAGTACGCTACAAAGGCACCAAGACGATTGCCATTACGCCGGACTACTCGGAAGTCGCCAAACTGTGCGACCAGTGGCTGGCACCTAAACAAGGGACCGACAGCGCGCTGGCAATGGCCATGGGCCACGTCATCCTGAAAGAGTTCCACCTCGACAATCCCAGCGATTATTTCCTCAATTACTGCCGTCGCTATACCGACATGCCGATGCTGGTTTTACTGGATGCCCGGGAAGATGGCAGCTACGTGCCTGGACGCATGATGCGTGCTTCAGACCTTGTCGATGGTCTGGGCGAAAGCAACAATCCGGAGTGGAAAACGATAGCCTTTAACAGCGCAGGTGAACTGGTTGTCCCGAACGGATCTATCGGTTTTCGCTGGGGGGAGAAAGGCAAATGGAACCTGGAACCACTGGCGGCTGGCGCTGAAACTGAACTTTCTCTTTCGCTGCTCGGTCTGCATGATGAAGTGACCGGCGTCGCATTCCCCTATTTTGGCGGCAACGAAAACCCACATTTTCGCAGTGTAAAACAAGAACCGGTGCTGATCCGTCAACTGCCGGTAAAACATCTTACCCTCGCTGACGGTAGCCGTTGCCCGGTAGTGAGCGTCTATGATCTGGTGCTGGCGAATTATGGCCTCGACCGTGGTCTGGATGACGTTCATAGCGCACAAGATTACAGCGAAGTGAAAGCCTACACCCCGGCCTGGGGCGAACAAATTACCGGTGTGCCACGCCGTCATATCGAACAGATCGCCCGTGAGTTTGCCGATACTGCGCACAAAACGCATGGCCGTTCGATGATCATTCTCGGGGCTGGCGTCAACCACTGGTATCACATGGATATGAACTACCGTGGCATGATTAACATCCTGGTGTTCTGTGGTTGCGTGGGACAAAGCGGCGGCGGCTGGGCGCACTATGTGGGTCAGGAGAAACTGCGTCCGCAAACCGGTTGGTTGCCGCTGGCCTTTGCGCTGGACTGGAATCGTCCGCCGCGTCAGATGAACAGCACCTCGTTTTTCTACAACCACTCCAGCCAGTGGCGTTATGAAAAACTCACCGCGCAGGAACTCCTCTCTCCGCTGGCCGATGCGTCGAAGTTTAGCGGACATTTGATTGACTTTAACGTGCGGGCTGAACGAATGGGCTGGCTGCCGTCTGCGCCGCAGCTTAACCTCAACCCTCTGACCGTTAAAGCAAAAGCCGAACATGCAGGACTATCTCCTGCGCAATACACCGCACAGGCGCTGAAGTCGGGTGATATTCGTTTTGCCTGCGAACAGCCTGATAACGGCAAAAACCATCCTCGCAACCTCTTCGTCTGGCGCTCTAACCTGCTCGGCTCCTCCGGTAAAGGGCATGAATACATGCTCAAATATTTGCTGGGTACCGAAAGCGGGATCCAGGGGGAAGCGCTCGGTTCAAGCGAGGGTATTAAACCTGAAGAGGTTGAATGGCAGTCGGCGGCGATAGAGGGCAAGCTCGATCTGCTGGTCACGCTCGATTTCCGTATGTCCAGCACCTGTTTGTTCTCCGATATCGTTCTGCCAACCGCGACCTGGTATGAAAAAGACGATATGAATACCTCGGATATGCATCCGTTTATTCACCCGTTGTCTGCGGCGGTCGACCCGGCATGGGAATCGAAGAGCGACTGGGAAATTTATAAAGGCATTGCCAAAGTATTTTCTGAGGTTTGCGTCGGACACCTTGGACAAGAAACGGATGTCGTGTTGCAACCGCTGCAACACGACTCTCCGGCAGAGCTGGCGCAGCCGTTTGACATTCAGGACTGGCGCAAAGGCGAATGCGATCTCCTCCCGGGCAAAACGGCACCGAATATCGCCGTTGTGGAGCGTGACTACCCCGCCACCTACGAACGCTTTACTTCACTTGGCCCGCTCATGGACAAACTCGGTAATGGCGGGAAAGGCATTGCGTGGAATACCCAGGCGGAAGTCGATTTCCTCGGCAAGCTGAACTATACCAAGCGCGAAGGCCCGGCAAAAGGACGCCCGCTGATTGACACCGCGCTGGATGCCTCTGAGGTGATCCTTGCCCTGGCACCGGAAACAAACGGTCAGGTGGCGGTGAAAGCCTGGGAAGCGCTGGGGGCGATGACCGGACGCGACCATACGCATCTGGCGTTGAACAAAGAAGACGAGAAGATCCGTTTTCGCGATATCCAGGCGCAGCCGCGCAAAATCATCTCCAGCCCCACCTGGTCTGGGTTGGAAAGTGAACATGTTTCCTATAACGCAGGCTATACCAACGTCCACGAGCTGATCCCATGGCGTACCCTGTCCGGTCGCCAGCAGCTGTATCAGGATCATGCGTGGATGCGTGCGTTTGGTGAAAGTCTGGTGGCGTATCGTCCACCTATCGATACCCGCAGCGTCAGTGAAATGCGCGAAGTTCCGCCTAACGGCTTCCCGGAAAAAGCGCTCAACTTCCTGACGCCGCACCAGAAATGGGGGATCCACTCCACCTATAGCGAAAACCTGCTGATGCTGACGCTGTCGCGCGGCGGGCCGATTGTCTGGATCAGTGAAACCGATGCCAAAGAGCTGGGTATTGAGGATAACGACTGGATTGAAGCATTCAACGCCAACGGTGCGCTCACCGCGCGTGCAGTGGTGAGTCAACGCGTGCCACCGGGAATGACCATGATGTATCACGCTCAGGAGCGAATCATGAATATCCCTGGCTCAGAAGTGACCGGGATGCGCGGCGGGATCCATAACTCGGTGACCCGCGTCTGCCCGAAACCCACGCACATGATAGGTGGCTATGCGCAGCTGGCATACAGCTTCAACTATTACGGTACGGTCGGCTCTAACCGCGATGAGTTCATCATGATTAGAAAAATGAAAAATATTAACTGGCTGGATGATGAAGGTCGCGATCAGGTACAGGAGGCGAAAAAATGAAAATACGCTCACAGGTAGGCATGGTTCTTAATCTGGATAAGTGCATCGGCTGCCACACCTGCTCCGTCACCTGTAAAAACGTCTGGACCGGACGTGAAGGGATGGAATATGCGTGGTTTAACAACGTCGAGACTAAACCGGGGATTGGGTATCCAAAAAACTGGGAAGATCAGGAAGAGTGGCAAGGCGGCTGGGTTCGCGATGTTAACGGCAAGATAAGACCGCGTCTGGGCGGTAAGATGGGCGTCATCACCAAAATTTTCGCCAACCCGGTGATCCCGCAAATCGATGATTACTATGAGCCGTTTACCTACGATTATCAGCATCTGCATAGCGCGCCGGAAAGCAAGAATCAGCCCACCGCGCGTCCGCGTTCGCTGATTGATGGAAAGCGGATGGACAAGATTATCTGGGGTCCAAACTGGGAAGAACTGCTTGGCGGCGAATTTTCAAAACGTGCCCGCGACCGTAACTTCGAGAAGATGCAAAAGGAGATGTACGGCCAGTTCGAAAACACCTTCATGATGTATTTACCGCGCCTGTGCGAGCACTGCCTGAACCCAAGCTGTGTCGCCACCTGCCCAAGCGGTGCTATCTATAAGCGTGAAGAAGACGGCATTGTGCTGATCGACCAGGACAAATGTCGCGGCTGGCGCTTGTGCATCAGCGGCTGTCCGTACAAAAAAATCTACTTTAACTGGAAGAGCGGTAAGTCTGAGAAGTGCATTTTCTGCTACCCGCGTATTGAGTCCGGCCAGCCGACGGTATGTTCGGAAACCTGCGTTGGGCGTATCCGTTATCTCGGCGTATTGCTCTACGACGCCGACCGCATCGAAGAAGCGGCCAGCACCGAGCATGAGACCGATCTCTATGAGCGTCAGTGCGATGTATTCCTCAACCCGCACGATCCGGCGGTCATTGAAGAGGCGTTAAAACAAGGTATTCCGCATAACGTCATCGAAGCGGCCCAACGTTCGCCAGTCTACAAAATGGCGATGGACTGGAAACTGGCGCTGCCGCTGCACCCGGAATATCGCACCCTGCCGATGGTCTGGTATGTACCGCCATTGTCACCGATTCAGTCGGTCGCCGACGCGGGCGGACTGCCGCACAATGGTAACGTTTTGCCGGCGGTTGAGTCGCTGCGAATTCCGGTTCAGTACCTCGCTAACATGCTCAGTGCGGGTGATACCGGTCCGGTGCTGCGCGCGCTGAAACGTATGATGGCCATGCGTCACTATATGCGTGCGCAAACAGTGGAAGGTGTGACGGACACCCGCGCGATTGAGGAAGTGGGTTTGACCGTTGAGCAGGTTGAGGAGATGTATCGCTATCTGGCCATCGCCAACTATGAGGACCGCTTTGTGATCCCGACCAGCCACCGTGAAATGGCGCGCGATGCCTTCCCGGAGAAAAACGGCTGCGGATTTACCTTCGGTGACGGCTGCCATGGCTCAGATACCAAATTCAACCTGTTTAACAGTAGCCGTATTGATGCGATCGACATCACCGAAGTGCGCGATAAAGCGGAGGGTGAATAATGCAAATCCTGAAGGTTATCGGCCTGCTGATGGAATATCCCGACGAGCTGCTGTGGGAGTGTAAAGACGACGCGCTGGCGCTTGTGGCCAGCGATGCCCCCATGCTTACCGAATTTAGCCAGGGATTGCTCAATGCGCCACTGCTGGATAAACAAGCGGAATGGTGCGAAATCTTTGACCGGGGCCGGGCCACCTCTCTGCTGCTGTTTGAGCACGTGCACGCCGAGTCCCGTGACCGGGGTCAGGCGATGGTTGATCTGCTGGCTCAGTATGAAAAGGTCGGGCTACAGCTCGACTGCCGCGAACTGCCGGATCATCTGCCGCTGTATCTGGAGTATTTGAGCGTGTTGCCGGAGGACCAGGCCAAAGAAGGACTGCAGAACGTTGCACCGATTCTGGCTCTGTTGGGCGGGCGCTTAAAACAGCGCGATACGCCGTGGTATCAACTGTTTGACGCACTGCTGCTGCTTGCCGGAAGCCCTCTTTCAAGTGACAGTGTCACTAAGCAGGTTGGTGCTGAAACCCGCGATGATACTCGTCAGGCGCTGGATGCGGTGTGGGAAGAGGAACAGGTGAAGTTTATCGAGGATAACGCCACCGCCTGCGACAGTTCACCGTTACAAAACTATCAACGACGCTTTAGCCAGGACGTTGCGCCGCAGTATGTCGACGTCAGCGCGGGAGGCCCGAAATGATACAGTACCTGAACGTCTTTTTTTACGACATCTACCCGTACCTGTGCGGTACGGTGTTTATCCTCGGCAGCTGGCTACGCTATGACTACGGGCAATACACCTGGCGCGCCTCTTCCAGCCAGATGCTGGACAAACGCGGCATGGTGCTGTGGTCAAACCTGTTCCACATCGGCATTCTGGGGATCTTTTTCGGTCACCTGTTCGGCATGCTAACGCCGCACTGGATGTATGCCTGGTTCCTGCCGATTGCGGTAAAGCAACAGATGGCAATGATTGCCGGTGGGCTTTGTGGCGTACTGACGCTGGTTGGTGGCGCAGGTTTGCTGGTGCGCCGTCTGACCAACCCGCGTATTCGTGCGACATCTTCCACCGCCGATATTCTGATCCTCTGCGTTCTGTTGATTCAGTGTATCCTCGGCTTAACCACCATCCCGTTCTCCGCACAGCATCCTGACGGCAGTGAAATGCTGAAACTGGTCGGTTGGGCGCAGTCAGTGGTGACTTTCCAGGGCGGCGCATCTGCACATCTGGATGGCGTGGCGTTGATTTTCCGTGTGCACCTGGTTCTGGGGATGACTATCTTCCTGCTATTCCCGTTCACCCGTCTGGTCCACGTATGGAGTGCGCCGTTTGAGTACTTCACTCGCCGCTATCAGATAGTGCGTTCCCGCCGATAATTGAACTCTGATGCCCGGTAGCGCTTGCGCTTACCGGGCCTGCATCGCTATCCCGCTTTTTGTACGTTATGATGCTTCTCCATTTCAGGGAGAACACTAATGAAACCACAGATTTACCACGTCGATGCCTTTACCCCGGTCCCTTTTCGCGGCAACTCAGCAGGTGTGGTTTTACATGCTGATGGACTGAGCGACGCGCAGATGCAGCTCATCGCTCGCGAGCTGCGTCATTCAGAAACCGCATTTCTGCTGACCAGTGACGACAGCGATGTTCGCATCCGCTATTTCACCCCGACGGTCGAAGTTCCTATCTGTGGGCATGCTACCGTCGCCGCGCATTACGTGCGGGCCAGGGTGCTGAGTCTGGGTAACTGCACGGTCTGGCAAACCTCGCTGGCCGGACGTCATCGCGTGGATATTGACGCTACCGGGAACGACTATCGCATTAGCCTTGAGCAAGGTGAACCGGGTTTTGAACCTCCGCTGGAGGGCGCTGTTCGTACTGCGATTCTCGATGCGCTGCACCTGAGCGAAGACGATATGCTGGCAGGCTTACCCATTCAGGTTGCCACGACCGGGCATTCGAAAGTGATAATTCCACTGAAACCCGAGGTGGATCTCGACGCCCTTTCCCCTGATTTACCGGCTTTGACCGCCATCAGCCAACAAATTGGCTGTAACGGTTTCTTCCCTTTTCAAATCCGCGAGGGCGAAAACGCCACTGATGGCCGCATGTTTTCACCTGCTATTGGTATTGTGGAAGACCCGGTTACCGGCAATGCCAACGGTCCAATGGGCGCATGGTTGGTCCACCATGGGCTGATGGCGCATGATGGGAAAACGTTACGTGTTCAGGGGCATCAGGGCCGTGCGCTCGGGCGCGACGGGATTGTTGATGTGACGGTGACTATCTGTGAAAACCAGCCGAAAAAAGTCACCATTACCGGTTCGGCGGTGATCCTGTTTCACGCAGAATGGGCGATAGATTTTTAATTGTTCCCGTAGGCCGGATAAGGCGATGACGCCGCATCCGGCATTAATTCCGATGCCCCTATTTCCCCGCCTCCGGATGCGTATCAAACGCCGCCATGACCGTCGCCAGCTCATCTTCGGTAAATCCATGCTTCACGTCATCCACACCCAGTCCAAATCGTTCTTGCAACAACGCATACAAACTGGCGACGTCAGGCAAATTAATCTGCTCTACCGCATGTCCATCCTGATAATGGGTAAAGTGAAAATTGGTTAACGTTAATTTCCCGCCGTCGGACAGATGACGGCACATCAGCAGATGATGGCGAAAATGTGATTGCGGCCAGTGTGCGGACCAGAAGTTGCCCATCAGATAATCGCTCTGATGCTGCACGACCAGATCGAAACGATACATTGACTGCCAGTGTTCGTGATGACGGAACTGGAGGATCCAATCTTCACCTTCCTGAATCAGCCGATATTCGCCGTGTGGCGTCTTCTGCTCAGTGTTAGCCTGCAGACGAATCGGCGCCGTCAGCGTTTGTCCGCCGAAACCAACGTCGGCGATCCACTGCTCTCCCTGCAATTCAACCAGCAACAGACGATGCGTGCGCGGCGGCAGGCTTGACGGATTTGCCAGTACCACGCGACCGAGAAGGCTACGTACGTTAAAACCGATTTCGCGTAGCGCGCGTTCAAACACGCCGTTCTGTTCAAAGCAATAACCGCCACGACGCGCCGTTACCAGCTTCTCTTCCAGCGACAAATCGTCAAGCTGCATCTCTCTTGGCAGTAATACGTCCAGGTTTTCAAATGGAATCGCGGCGTTATGCAGTAAATGCAGCGCTTGCAAGGTTTCAATGTTGACGTTGGCCGAATCTGACCAGCCAATACGGGCAAAGTAAGCGGTTAAAAAAGGCGTCATAGGGAGTTCCTGTTCGATTAATGCAGTACTTATAACGTATTTTTCGTTTTACGCTGTCGATTTTGTGCGTTGTTAATTCCTGTAAGGCGACAAAATCGCTAATACCGTTAATATCTATGTTTATTGTGGTGTGTTATCTCTCAGCCAAGGAGCATCCATGAGCCATTTTCGTCCGATCGAATTAAAACATGCCAGTCGGCTACTCAATCACGGCCCAACGATTTTGATAACCAGCCGGGATGAGCATACCGAGCGGCGAAATGTGATGGCGGCAGCATGGTCAATGCCCGTGGAGTTTGAGCCGCCGCGGATAGCCATTGTTGTTGATAAGACCGCCTGGTCGCGCGAACTCATTGAACGTAGCGGTAAATTCGGCATCGTTATTCCGGGCGTTGCCGCCGTCAACTGGACCTGGGCCGTAGGCAGCGTTTCCGGTCGCGTGGAAGATAAATTCAACTGTTACGGCATTCCCGTGGTGCAAGGACCAGTGCTAGGTTTACCGCTGATAGAAGCGAAATGTCTGGCCTGGATGGAGTGTCGCCTGTTGCCAGCCACGGCGGCACAGGAAAAATATGACACTCTGTTTGGGGAAGTGGTCTCCGCTGCCGCTGATGAGCGAGCCTTCGTGGAAGGACGCTGGCAGTTTGATGATGGCAAGCTCAATACTCTGCATCACCTTGGGGCCGGAACGTTTATCTCCAGCGGGAAACGTATTATCGCAGGTGAATGATAGTATGCTAACGGATGGCAGTTCTGCTCTGTCATCCGCAACTGTTTTCTTAAAACCTCTGAAAAACCAGTTAGATAAATTACTCTGCCTTCCTTGCCTAATCATTCATGTGAATTATAGTTAATCTTGCACTAACTCAAATACCTAATCAAAACGCTATCCGTCAAAGCAGCATCCCCAACTGTACTTTTGAAGTGTCAGAGAGGTTTTACGATGCAACTTAACAGAATCGCACAAAGTTTTATACTTGCTGGGTTACTCACATCGTTTTCTGTTCCTGTTATGGCCGCTGAAGCCCCCAAAGACGCAACCGCCGCCACGCAACAAGCCAACAACGCGCTTTACAACCAACTGCCCTTCTCCGATAACACCGACTTTACCGACGCCCACAAAGGCTTTATCGCTCCACTCCCGCAGGACGTGATCAAAGGCGAGCAGGGAAATGTTATCTGGAATCCGCAGCAATATGCGTTTATCAAAGAAGGCGATAAAGCCCCGGATACGGTAAACCCGAGCCTGTGGCGTCAGTCCCAGTTGATCAACATCAGCGGGCTGTTTGAAGTAACGGATGGCGTTTACCAGATCCGTAACCTCGATCTGTCGAACATGACCATTATTGAAGGTAAAGAAGGCATCACCGTCGTTGACCCGCTGGTCTCGGCAGAAACGGCCAAAGTCGGGATGGATCTTTACTTTAAAAACCGCGGTCAAAAACCGGTTGTCGCGGTAATTTATACCCACAGCCACGTTGACCATTACGGCGGCGTTCGCGGCGTTGTTGATGAAGCCGACGTTAAAGCGGGCAAAGTGAAAGTTTATGCACCAGCCGGCTTTATGGAAGCCGCGGTCGCTGAGAATATCATGGCGGGTAACGTCATGAGCCGCCGCGCGAGCTACATGTACGGCAACCTGCTAAAACCTGATGCCAAAGGCCAGGTCGGCGCGGGACTGGGAACCACGACCTCCGCGGGAACCGTTACCCTGATTGCGCCAACAAATATCATTGAGAAAGATGGACAAAAAGAGGTCATCGACGGCCTGACTTATGACTTCATGCTGGCCCCGGGTTCCGAAGCACCGTCGGAAATGCTGTGGTACATCGAAGAGAAGAAACTGATTGAATCCGCTGAAGATGTCACCCACACCCTGCACAACACCTACTCCCTGCGCGGGGCCAAAATTCGTGAGCCGCTGCCGTGGTCCAAATACATCAACGAAGCGATTGTCCGCTGGGGTGATAAAGCCGAAGTGCTGATGGCGCAGCACCACTGGCCAACCTGGGGTAATGACAAGGTGGTCAGCCTGCTGAAAAGCCAGCGCGATCTGTATCGTTACATCAACGACCAGACGTTACGCATGGCTAACGAAGGTCTGACCCGCGATGAAATCGCCGCCAACTTTAAGCTGCCGGACTCACTGGCCCATACCTGGGCTAACCGCGGTTACTATGGTTCCGTGAGCCATGACGTAAAAGCGACCTATGTGCTCTACCTCGGCTGGTTTGACGGCAACCCGGCAACGCTGGATGAGCTGCCGCCGGAAGAGTCTGCGAAGAAATTTGTCGACTACATGGGCGGCGCTGACGCCATTTTGCAGAAAGCCAAAACCGACTATGACCAGGGTAACTATCGCTGGGTGGCTCAGGTGGTGAGCAAAGTGGTATTTGCCGATCCAAATAACCAGGCCGCGCGTAATCTGGAAGCGGATGCGCTGGAGCAACTGGGTTATCAGGCTGAATCCGGCCCGTGGCGTAACTTCTATCTGACCGGGGCGCAAGAGCTGCGAAACGGCGTAGTCAAAGGCCCAACCCCGAATACCGCCAGCCCGGATACCGTTCGTGCTATGACGCCGGAAATGTTCTTCGATTATCTGGCGGTGCATATTAACGGACAAAAAGCAGGTGATGCGAAGTCTGTATTTAACATCGATCTTGGCAGTGATGGCGGTAAATATAAGCTTGAACTGGAGAATGGCGTCCTGAACCATACCGCCAATGCCGAAGCGAAAGATGCCGACGCCACTGTCACGCTTAATCGCGATACGCTGAACAAAATCATCCTCAAAGAAGTGACGCTGAAACAGGCACAAGACAGTGGTGATGTGAAGATTACCGGTGACGGCGCCAAGCTTGATGCCATGCTCGGCTATATGGATAAATTCGAATTCTGGTTCAACATCGTTACACCATAAGCACAACGAAAACGGGCGGAAATCCGCCCGTTTTTTCTTACATGCTGTAGCCAGGTTTTTTAATCAACCTTGCCATCTGCGGCGCAATTTCCGCATCCCACACGCCCTGCCACGCCTCTGGCTCAACTTCATTGAGCGCCACGCTGACTGAACTGTCTTTGCTTTGCAAATGGCGAATAATAACCTCGGAAATATCCGCCGCCAGGGCGGTTTTTTGTTCGTCGGTAAGAGAGCGAGGAAAACATTTAATATCAACGTGCGGCATAGCAGATTCCTTATTGTTTTGGGTTGCAGGTAACTTATGCGGACTCTCGTTCTACCAGATGAAAACCGACATCAATAATATCGTCTTCACGCGGAATTTGTTCGATACGATCGGCAAGCAGTGAGGCAGCACGTTGCCCGATGGCCCGTCTGTCGACGCTGACGGTGGTGATGGCGGGCCGGTTGCTGGCAGCAAAATCCAGATCGCCAAAACCGATTACCGCTAACTCTTGCGGCACGCGTATACCGCGGCTCTCGGCTTCCATGATCGCCCCCTGAGCTAACGTATCTGAGCTACAGACAATGACATCAAACTCGCGATCCGCCAATAGCTGCGTCAATCCTGCGCGTCCCAATGCCAGAGAGGCCGGAAGCGGGACATCCACCTGTGCGTCAGCCGCAATACCATGACGACTCAACGCATCGCACAGTCCTTGTTTACGCTGGCCTGCCCGACGATCGGCTGTCCATAACAACCCCGGACGTCGATAACCTTTTTCCAACAGATAGTCTGCCACCGCCTGCCCGACCTTTTCATGCGAAAAGCCGACCAGCATATCGATGGGTGTTGGGGTTAAATCCCAGATTTCCACGACCGGGATGGCCGCATTAAGAATCACCTTTTTCAGCTCGGCGGTATGATGAATACCGGTAAGTACTACGCCATCCGGGCGACGAGAAAGCAGCGTCGCCACCAGCTCCGCCTCTGTTTGCGGCGTATAACCCGACACGCAGAGTAAAATGTGGTATCCGCGTTCTGCCAGTTCATCACTTAATGACTGGATGGTATCGACAAACATATTGTTGTTAATTTGCGGAATAACCACGGCGATAAGCTTGCTGCGACGTGACGCCAGTCCCCCAGCCAGTGCGTTGGGAATATAGCCGGTGGCGCGCACCGCCTGCATCACTTTTTCAACCGTTTTCGGGCGCACCATCTGCGGGGTATTCAACGCCCTGCTCACCGTCATGGGTGACAATCCCGCGGTACGGGCAACATCTTCCAGCGTGGGGGCGCGCGGAGGTTTGGGATTTTTCACTGTCGATGCCCTTGTCAAAAATCGCTGATTTATGCTGGCATTATTCATCATGATTTGGGCTATTGCCAGCGACTCTCGGCGATAACGCTGAGAAAACAGCAGCTTAGTTAATTATCGTTAATTAAAATGATAGCGCAATCACAACAGTTTGTGCATTTCTCCATAAAGTACTGGAATGTGACGTCGTTTATAATTTACCACCCTTTTCTCTCTGTATTTGTGAGCAATTGTTCAAATCGCAGTCAATTCGCTGGCACAGTGATTGCGCTAACATTAAAAATGATAGCGCAATCATTTGTTATCACCAGGAGAGAACAATATGTCTTTAAGTGCCAATTCCGATGCCGTGACCTATGCCAAATCGGCCAACGCCAAAACCGCAGCAGAAACCGGTGACCGTATTGAATGGGTAAAACTGTCTCTGGCTTTCCTTCCGCTGGCAACACCCGTGAGCGATGCCAAAGTGCTCACCGGTCGCCAGAAACCGCTAACCGAAGTCGCCATAATCATTGCCGAGATCCGCAGCCGCGACGGGTTTGAAGGTGTGGGATTTAGTTACTCCAAGCGGGCTGGCGGCCAGGGGATCTATGCGCATGCCAAAGAAATTGCCGATAACCTGTTAGGCGAAGATCCAAACGATATTGACAAGATCTACACCAAGTTGCTCTGGGCTGGCGCTTCCGTGGGGCGCAGCGGCATGGCGGTACAAGCCATCTCCCCTATTGATATCGCATTATGGGATATGAAAGCCAAGCGTGCAGGATTGCCGCTGGCAAAACTGCTTGGCGCGCATCGGGACTCTGTGCAGTGCTACAACACCTCCGGGGGATTCCTGCATACGCCGCTGGATCAGGTGCTAAAAAACGTGGTTATTTCCCGTGAAAATGGCATTGGTGGTATCAAACTCAAGGTTGGTCAGCCAAACTGCGCTGAGGATATTCGCCGCTTGACCGCGGTTCGTGAAGCGCTGGGGGATGACTTCCCGCTAATGGTCGATGCCAATCAGCAGTGGGATCGGGAAACCGCCATCCGTATGGGACGCAAAATGGAGCAGTTCAATCTAATCTGGATTGAAGAGCCGCTGGACGCCTACGATGTTGAAGGCCACGCCCAACTGGCCGCCGCGCTTGATACCCCGATTGCCACCGGTGAAATGCTGACCAGCTTCCGCGAACATGAACAGCTGATCCTCGGCAATGCCAGCGATTTTGTGCAGCCCGATGCACCGCGTGTGGGAGGGATTTCACCGTTCCTGAAAATTATGGACCTGGCGGCTAAACATGGTCGCAAACTGGCTCCGCACTTCGCTATGGAAGTTCACCTGCATCTGTCCGCCGCTTATCCACTCGAACCATGGCTGGAGCATTTCGAATGGCTGAACCCGTTATTTAATGAACAACTTGAGCTGCGTGATGGCCGGATGTGGGTTTCCGATCGTCACGGTCTGGGCTTCAGCATCAGCGAGCAGGCGCGCCGCTGGACGCAATTAACCTGCGAGTTTGGCAAACGACCTTAATGTATTTGGCGGGTAAGCAATACCCGCCCTCCTCCCCTACAAAAACGCTCTCAACCTTATGAAAGGAGTGGGTGATGAACACAATAATAAAGCGCACAAAAGTGCGTTACGGCATTCTGATATTTCTGTTTCTTGCGACCGTATTTAATTATGCCGATCGCGCGACGTTATCCGTCGTGGCGCCGATTATGAGCAAAGAATTAGGTTTTGATCCTGAAGCTATGGGGCTGGCCTTTTCTGCCTTCGGTATTTCTTATGTCATTATGCAACTACCCGGCGGCTGGCTGCTGGATCGCTATGGCTCGCGTCTGGTATACGGCTGCGCACTGATTGGCTGGTCGCTGGTGACTATGCTTCAGGGCACCATTTATCTGTACGCCAGCCCGCTTGTCGTATTGATTATCTTACGATTACTGATGGGTGCGATTGAAGCTCCGGCCTTTCCGGCCAATAGCCGATTAAGCGTGCAGTGGTTTCCTAATAACGAACGGGGCTTTGTTACCTCAGTCTATCAGGCCGCGCAATATATCTCGTTAGGGATTATTACGCCGTTAATGACGATTATTTTGCATAATCTCAGTTGGCACTTTGTGTTTTATTACATTGGGGCAATAGGCGTTCTTCTTGGCATCTTCTGGTTGGTCAAAGTCAGAGATCCCATGCATCATCCAAAGGTGAACCAGCAGGAAATTGACTATATCCGGGAAGGCGGTGGTGAACCGTCGCTGGGTAATAAAAAAGAACCACAGAAGATTACCTTTGCGCAAATTAAAAGCGTCTGCGTCAACCGCATGATGATTGGCGTATATATCGGACAGTTCTGCGTGACATCCATTACCTGGTTCTTCCTGACCTGGTTCCCGACTTATCTGTATCAGGCGAAAGGCATGTCGATCCTCAAAGTGGGGTTTGTCGCCAGTATTCCTGCCATTGCCGGTTTTATCGGTGGATTATTAGGCGGCGTTTTCTCCGACTGGCTTTTAAAACGCGGCTACAGCCTGACGATTGCCCGTAAGCTGCCGGTTATCTGCGGGATGTTACTTTCCTGCGTCATCGTTATCGCCAACTACACTTCGTCAGAATTTGTGGTGATCGCGGCGATGAGTCTGGCGTTTTTCGCCAAAGGCTTTGGCAATCTGGGATGGTGCGTACTTAGCGATACCTCGCCAAAAGAAGTGCTCGGTATTGCAGGCGGCGTATTCAATATGTGCGGCAATATGGCCAGTATCATCACGCCACTGGTAATTGGCGTCATTCTGGCGAATACCCAGTCTTTTGATTACGCCATTCTGTACGTCGGTTCGATGGGGCTGATTGGCCTGATTTCTTATCTGTTTATCGTGGGTCCATTGGATCGTATTACGCTGACCCCTTCTGTCGCGTAATTTAAACTTATGGCGATAGTTCGCCCGCTGTTCCGGGATTTGCACTCCTGCGGAACAGCGTTTTTTTATTCAAATAATCTTATTGCTTTTCAGTACAGTACGCAGTCTCGGATGCTGACAAACCGCATCGGCGATGGCGCTAATATTCGGCGTGTTGTCCTGAAACCACTCATGCCCTGGTCCCCAGGTGCGCATAACGGCAATGTAAATGTCCAGCAGTGTTAGCTGATCCCCAAATGCGTACGGCTCGGCGCTTAGCTGGTTGTTCAGCCACATATAGAGGGATTTACGGTACTCGATACAGTTCTTTTTCAACTGAGCCGGGGCGTCCGGTACCCATCGATCAGGATAATCGGCATAGGTAAACGTGGGATAGACATTTGCGACCAACCATATCAGCAGACGCTGAAACTGCTGGCGCTCAGGGTGCCCAACGGGTGGCGAAAGTTCAGGGCGACGATCGAGGATCATCAGCGCGATCGCTGCCGTTTCCGTCAACACGCTGCCATTTTCCAGTACCAGCGTAGGCACCTGGCATAGTGGATTCATTGTTTTAAGCAACTCCCGCGAAGGACCATCGCTGTCAAAACCGTCCACATCAATAAAGCTGTAAGGGATATCCGCCAGTGTGAGCATCACTTCACTGATGGCCGATCCCCAGCCCGGTACCCCATAGACCTTAATCATGCTGCAATCCCAAAGTTAAAACCCTAAGTGTAGAGCATGTGGGGAGGTGATCAATTCTGGACTAACTTTTCAGAAATAGGGGGCGGACTATTCCGGCCTTTTTTTATTTGTATCAAAGAAAATTTAGATCGCTTTGTATCCTTGTAAGTATCCCGCATAATCGTGCCATTCACATTTAGAGACCCTCCGGCATAATCACTCTGCCAACAAAGGAGATCGCTATGCGTAAAGCCCGTTTTACTGAGCATCAGATCATTGCTGTAATTAAATCGGTTGAAGCCGGACGAACCGTTAAAGATGTCTGCCGGGAGGCCGGTATCTCTGAAGCCACCTACTACAACTGGAAGTCCAGATACGGCGGCATGGAGGCTTCTGATATTAAAAAGATCAAGGATCTTGAGGACGAGAATCGACGTCTCAAACAGATGTTTGCCGACCTGAGCCTTGAGAACCGGGCGCTGAAAGACGTTATCGAAAAAAAGCTTTAAAACCAGCCTTTAAGCGTGAGCTGGTCACTCATCTGATAACGACATTTGGACTCAGTATCCGTCAGGCCTGCCGGAGTCTGAACCTGAGCAGAACGGTTTACCATTACCGTCCGGATACCACGCGTGACGAACCCGTTATTGTCGCGTTACAGGCAGTGGCAGAGCGATACCCACGGTACGGTTTTCCAAAACTTTTCCAGGTTCTGCGGCGGCAGGGATACCCGTGGAATCACAAAAGGATCCATCGTATTTATTGTCTGCTGAAGCTGAATTTTCGCCGTAAAGGCAAACAACGGTTGCCGGTGCGTAATCCCTCGCCACTGGCCACACCGGAAGCGCTGAACCAGAGCTGGTCTGTCGATTTTATGCATGATGCTCTGGTCTGTGGCCGTCGTTTTCGCACGTTCAATGTCGTTGATGACTTTAACCGTGAGGCATTGTCGATTGAAATCGATCTGAATCTGCCAGCTTTGCGCGTGGTCCGTGTACTCGACAGGATCGCGGCAAATCGCGGCTATCCGGTCATGCTACGCATGGATAATGGTCCGGAATTTATCTCACTTGCACTGGCTGAATGGGCAGAGCAACATGCAGTAAAACTGGAATTTATTCAGCCGGGTAAGCCGACGCAGAACGCTTTTATTGAGCGCTTTAACCGAACATACCGTACAGAAATACTCGATTTTTATCTGTTCAGAACGCTGAATGAAGTGCGGGAAATCACGGAAAGATGGGTGTCAGAATATAACTGTGAACGCCCGCATGAATCACTGAACAATATGACGCCGGAGGAATATCGGCAACACAATCATTTGGCCGGGATCTCAAAAAATGCCTGGAACTAAAACGGGTCTATTTACA